>NZ_VCKX01000320.1 GCF_005889725.1 Nonomuraea zeae | reverse complement strand
CCCCCACGCCGACCCGCTCGGCCCAGGCGACGGACACGCCCGCGCCCACGCCCAGCCAGGAGCAGAGCACGCCCTCGCTGTCGGGCTCGAAGGCTCCCGACGAGCCGCTCGCCCAGCCGTCCAGAAGGCCCACCGCGACCGAGCCTGTCACTGACCCCGTCACCGCGTCCGCCACAGCGCTCACCACAGCGCTCACCACAGGGCTCACCACAGCGCTCACCAGTGGGCCTGTCGCGAGCCCGACCGGCGAGGATCCCGGCGAGCTCCTCGTCCACCCATCCGGCGAGCGGCTCGCCGAATAGCCCCGCCGCTTTCGCGAGCACCGTCCCTTGCCGGGTAACCAAGCGTGCGCTAGCTTGGCAGCGATGAGCGGTGACACCTCTGCCCACCAGGCCGCCCCCGGACGCGGCGAGCTGGTCATCCAGCGCTGTACGTCCTGCGACTGGCGCAACTCCCTCCCCGAGGCGGCCTGCCCCCGGTGCGGCGGCGCGCTCGCCCTGGAGCCGGTCTCGGGCGAGGGCGTGGTGCACACGTTCACCGTCGTGCATCGCTCGTTCGCCCCCGGCTACGCGGGCCGCGAGCCGTACGTGATGGCGTGGGTGGACCTGCCGGAAGGCGCCAGGGCGTTCGGGCACGTGGTGGGGTGCGCCCCGGAAGAGGTACGCATCGGGCAGCCGGTGCGGGTGACGTTCGTCGACGGACTACCGCATTGGAGGCCCGCGTGAGGCTCGCAAACGTGCTGATCCCCGTCGCCGACCTGGACGAGGCGATCGCCTTCTACGGGCTGCCGGTGAAGTTCCGCGACGGCGACAGGTTCGCGGCGCTCGACGGCGGCGGGGTCACCGTGGCGCTGGCCGGGCCCGCCGAGCACGTCACCTCCTCGGCCGCGCCGTCGTACAAGGTGGACGACGTGGCGGCGGCCGTACGGGAGCTCTCGGCGCGCGGCGGCGAGGTGGTGCGGGAGCCGGAGAAAGGGCCGCATGAGACGCGGGCCGTGCTGCGTGATCCCTCAGGAAACGTCTTCGTGCTCTATTCGCCCCTCTGATCTGGAGGCACCCCCATGGCGCGATCACCCTACGGCAACTACGGCCACGCGATCCTGACCGCCGGAGCGCTGCGCACGCCCGACCGGGTGGCGCTCACGTACTGCGGCGAGCAGAGCCTCACCTACGACGAGCTCAATCGCAGCGTCAACCGCCGCGCCAACGCCCTGCTCGCGGCCGGCATCGGGCCGGGGCACCGGGTGGCGGCGCTGCTGAACGAGACGCTCCTGGTGGCCGAGGTCTATCTGGCGCAGGCCAAGATCGGGGCCGTCACGGCGGCGCTGAACCCGTACTGGCCGGTGGACACGCTGCGCGAGGTCGTGGCGGCGTCGGGGTGCACGGCGTTCGTCTACGACTCGACGGTCGCGCAGGTGGTCGAGCAGATCAGGGAGTCGCTGCCCGGCGTGAGCACGTGGATCGACGCCAAGGACCTGGTCTCGGCCTCCGACGCGGAGCCGCCGCTGGGCGGCGGGTACGACGACCCGCTGGCCCTCTACTACACCTCGGGCACGACCGGGCTGCCCAAGGCCGTCGTGCACACGCACGCGTCGTCGCTGGCCACGGCGCAGATCTGGCTGGACGTGCCGCGCGGGCCCGACTCGGTGTTCGGCACCGGCGCGATCATCTGGGGCATCGGGTTCCCGGCCATCGTCGGGCCCGCCCTCTACGCCGGGATGCGCCTGGTGCTGGAGCAGGACTGGGGCCCGGCGAACTTCCTGCGCGTCGTCCCCCGCGAACGGGTCACGCACGTGTCGCAGATCCCCTCGTTCTACGCGGCCCTGCTGGGTTCGGCGGAACACGAGGGCGTGGACCTGTCCTCGCTCCAGGTGATCATGCTGGGCGGGGAGCCGCTGACGGCGACCATGCTCGACCGGATCAAGGCCAGGCTGCCGCAGGCGGGCGTGTTCTCCTACTACGGCCAGACCGAGGCCCCGTACACGTGCATGGGACGGGTGGACGACGGCTCCACGCCGCTGGGCTCGTCCGGACGCGCGCGCACCGGCAACGCGGTGCGCATCACCGGCCCGAAGGGCGACCGGGTGGTCGACGAGGTCGGCGAGATCAACCTGGCCGGCCCGCACCGGATGGCCGGCTACGACGGGCTGCCGGACAGGACGGCGGAGGTCCTGCGCGGGGAGTGGTACGTGGGAGGCGATCTCGGGACGCTGTCCGCCGACGGCGTGCTGCGCGTGCTCGGGCGGCGGGAGGACTCGATACTCAAGCACGGCGTCTGGACGCAGCCGGTCGCGATCGAGGAGGCGGCCTCGGCGCTGGACGGCGTGGCCGAGGCGGGCGCGGTGGGCGTGCCCGAGGGGGCGCCGGAGCAGCGCGTGCTGCTCGCCGTGGTGCCGCGCGCGGGCCACTCGCTGGACGCGTCCAAGCTGGCGCTGGCGCTGGCCGACACGCTGCCCGCGCATCAGCGGCCCGATCACATCGTGGTGGCCGACGAGCTGCCGCACTCGCAGGACGCCTCCGGCGGGCCGGGCAAGCTGCTGCGCAGGGAGATCCGCGAGCTCCACGGGCACCTCCTCGGGTGAACGAGGACACGGCGTCCGTGAGCGCGGACGAGCACCGGGACGCGGCCTCCCCCGGCGATGCCGCGAGCGCGTACGAGCATGAGGTCAAGGCGTTGCTGCGGGAGGCCGGGGTGCCGGTGCCGCGCGGGGTGGTGGTGCGGGACCTGGACTTCGGCCCCGCGGCGGAGCTGGCCGAGCCGCTGGTGCTGAAGGCGTTCGGGCCAGGGCTGGTGCACAAGTCGGACGCCGGCGCCGTCGTGCTCGGGCTGACCTCGGGAGAGCTGCCGGCGGCGGCGAGCGCCATGGCCGCCAGGGTGCCGGCCCCGATCGCCGGGTTCCTGGTCGAGGAGCAGGCCGAGGCGGGGGTGGAGCTCATCGTGGGCCTGGTGCGCGACCCCGCGTTCGGCCCGGTGCTGCTCGCGGGCCTCGGCGGGGTGTGGGCGGAGGCGTTGCGGGACACCGCGCTGCGGCTCTGCCCGATCTCGGAGCAGGACGCGCGGGCCATGCTGGGCTCCCTGCGCGGAGCCGCGCTCCTGGACGGCCATCGCGGCAGCCCGCCCGTGGACGTGGACGCGGTGGTCAAGCTGCTGATGACCGCCGGCGGTCCCGGCGGGCTGTGGGAGCGGCTGGACCTCGGCGAGTTCGAGCTGAATCCGGTCGTCGCCACCCCTTCCGGCGTCGTGGCGGTGGACGCCCGGCACCTGCCCGGCCCGGCCGCCGGGCCGCCCGCCCGTCCGGCCGCCGGGCCGCCCGGTGACCTGCTGCCGCTCTTCGAGCCCAAGGCGGTGGCCGTCGTCGGGGCCTCCACGACCAGGCCGAACTTCGGGAACATGTTTCTCGGCTTCTACCGCGCCACGGGCGTGCCGCTGGTGGCGGTGCACCCTACGGCGAGCGAGGTGTCCGGGGTCCCGGCCGTCCCCTCGCTGGCGCGGGCGGACGTGGACTACGCGCTCGTCGCCGTCCCGGCCGAGCGGTGCGCCGAGGTGGTGCGGCAGGCGGACGGGGTGCCGTTCGTGCAGGTGATGAGCGGCGGGTTCGGCGAGGCCGGGCAGCCCGGGCTGGAACGCGAGCTGGCCGAGGCCGCCAGGGCGGCGGGGACCCGGCTGCTCGGGCCCAACTGCATGGGCGTCTACTGTCCCCGGGGACGCCAGACGTTCGTCGGCGGCGGGACCGGCCCCGCGGGTTCGGTGGCCCTGATCTCGCAGAGCGGCGGGCTCGCGGGCGAGGTGATCAAGGTCGGGGAGCGGCGCGGGCTGGCGTTCAGCCGGGTCGTCACGGTCGGGAACTCGGCCGACGTGACCCCGGCCGAGCTGCTGCGCTGGCTCGCTCGCGACGAGGAGACGCGGGCCGTCGGGCTGTATCTGGAGGATCCGCGTGACGGCCGGGAGCTGTACGCGGCGCTGCTGGAGGCGGACCTGCCCGTGGTGCTGCTGGTCGGCGGGCGCAGCGGGCAGGGTCAGCAGGCGGCCGCCTCGCACACGGGCGGCCTGGTGAGCGACCGGCGCATCTGGGAGGCGGTGGCCGGGCAGTCGGGGGCGGCGCTGGTGACCAGCCAGGACGACCTGATCGGGGTGCTGTCGTTCTTCCAGGCGCACGGCTCGCGCGTCACCACCGGGGACCAGGTGCTGGTGGTGGGGCCGAGCGGGGGCGCGAGCGTGCTGGCCGCCGACGCGTTCGACCTGGCGGGTGTGCGGCTCGATCCGCTCCCGGACGACGCGCCGGAGGCGCTGCGCGGGCTCGGGGTGGTCGCGGCGGGCAATCCGCTGGAGGTCCCGGTCGGGCCGATGGGCCGGGCGGGGCTGGTGCCCGAGGTGATCGACGCGCTCGTACGGCTCCGGCCGTACCGCGACGTGGTCGCGCACGTGAACGTGCAGGCGTTCTTCACGTACGGGGACGCGGCAGAGCCCTTGTACGCCTACACGCGGGCGGTCGCGGCGGCGCAGGACGCGCTGCCCGGCATCAGGATCACCCTCGTCACCAGGAACGGCGAGTGCGCGCCCGCGGGCGTGGACGACGAGGTGCGGCGGATCGCGGCGGCGGCGGGAATCCCCGTCTACCGCTCCATGGAGGCGGCCGCGGTGGCCGTCGCGGCAGGAGGACGCTATGGGGCTGCTTGACGGCAAGGTCGCGCTGATCACCGGCGGGGCGCGGGGCATGGGGGCGGCGCACGTCCGGCTGTTCCTGGAGGAGGGCGCCCAGGTGGTGTTCGGCGACGTCCTGGACGAGGAGGGCAAGGCGCTGGCGGAGGAGAGCGGCGCCACGTACGTCCATCACGACGTCACGAGCCTCCAGGACTGGGGGCGGGCGGTGACGACGGCGACGGAGCTGCACGGCAAGCTCGACGTACTGGTCAACAACGCCGGGATCCTGAAATTTCGTCGCATCCTTGATATGTCGCCCGAGGACTTCGACCGGGTGATCGACGTCAACCTCAAGGGCACCTGGCTGGGCATCAAGTCGGTGATCGAGCCGATGAAGGCGGCCGGGCGCGGCGCCATCGTGAACATCTCCTCGATCGAGGGCTTCATCGGGGCCGAAGGGCTGTCCGCGTACTCGGCCTCGAAGTTCGGGATCCGCGGCGTCACCAAGTCGGCGGCCAGGGAGCTGGCCAGGTTCAAGATCCGGGTGAACTCGGTGCACCCCGGCGCGATCAGCACCTCGATGGCCATGGATCCGGAGATGATGCAGGAGGTCGACGCGGACACCTTCGTCAAGTCCATGGTCATCAAGCGCTTCGCCAAGCCCGTGGAGGTGTCCCACGTCGTGGCCTTCCTGGCCTCCGACCGGACCAGCTACTGCACGGGAAGCGAGTTCACGATCGACGGGGGGCTGCTGACGGGAGCGGGCTACTGATTGATCTTCGTAGGTAGATCTTTTCAGGTTAAATCACTTGTGTTCGGACATTTCTGGCGGCGGGTCTGACCTGCGACTTCGTTGCCTGCCGGGCCTTGAACGTCTCTTGGTGCTGGCTTGACCTTGGATTACGGCAGGGTAACCTCGCTCATCACGGAAGACGACAAGCCTCCGGTTTTGTCACACCTGTCCCGGGATACCCCCCCTTACCCCGGTATGCGTGGATAAATCCGGTCTTGCCCGGAAGGTTCCCCCACTACTTCCATGACGCCAGAGATGCAGAAGTACATCGACCTGCTCGAGAGCCAGCTCGGCTATGCCGAGAAGGGCGGGGCCTACACCAAGTTCGGCGATTGGTACGGCAAGAACGTCGAGTTCGACGCGGACTACAGCTCTGCCCCGTGGTGCGACATGTACCTGTCATGGGCGGCGCACAAGCTCGGCTACGAGGAGTGGATCGGGCAGTTCGCGTGGACGGTGGCGCACGCGAAGTGGTTCAAGGAGCAGGGGGCCTGGGGGAAGACGCCCAAGCCCGGCGCGTTCGTCTTCTACGACTGGAGCGGGACCGGCAAGATCGGCAACATCGACCACGTCGGCATCGTGACGCGGGTCGAGGGCGACACGATCTACACCATCGAGGGGAACATCGACGGCGGCGTCGCCAAGCGCAAGGAACGTGACACGAGCAAGGTGGTCGGGTACGGCTACCCCGATCGGATCAAGTCCCGGCTGGACGAGGCGGCGGCCCAGAAGAAGGCCGAGGAGCAGGCGTCCGTCCAGGGTGACTACGGGGACCAGGGCCGGCAGGACGGACCCGGCACCGACGTGGGCCGGCTCCAGCTCCCGCTGAGCGCGATGATCCCGCAGCCCGACGGGCAGGAGGCCGCCCACGCGCCGCTCGCCTCCCGCACCGAGCCCAGCCGCCCGCCGCAGACGGGCTCGGGCCCGGCACCCTCCACGGCTTCGGACACCGCCTCGGACACCGCCTCGGACACCGCCTCTGGCACTGCTTCGGACGCCGCCGCGGCTCCCGCCAAGAAGGCTCCCGAGGCCGCTGCCCCTTCGGCGACCGACTCCTCGGGGACGGCCGCCGCCAAGAAGGGCAAGCACGCCAAGCCGACGACCGCCGACACCACGGCGGCGACGGGCAAGCCCCTGCCCACGCACGTCGACGCCGCGGCCGGCAGCCCGCTGCCGAGCGTCTCCACGCCGACGCTGATCGGCTCGGCGCTGGTGGCCGCGCTCGCGCTGCTCGCGGTCGCCAAGACCCGCCGCTCCCGCACGGCCCCGGCCGCCGCCGCACGCCTCGCGGCGCGCCCGGCCAGGTCGAACGCGAACCGCCGCCATCGCCGCAGGCACGCCGCCGCCCCGGCCGGCACGGCCCAGCTCCGCACCCGCACCGAGCCTGCCGTCACGGCCGCGCTCCAGCCCCCGACCGAGCCCATCCGCACGGCCGCGCTCCAGCACCTGAGCGAACCCACCCGTACGGCCGCGCTCCAGCACCTGAGCGAACCCACCCGTGCTGATGCGATCCAGTCCCTCACCGAGCCCACCCGCACGGACGCGGTCCAGCCCCTGACGGCGGCCCGCGCCGCCGACGCCGTCCAGCCCCTTACCGCGGGCGGCGCCGCCGACGCGCTCCAGCCTGCGGGCGCCGGGGTGCCTCGGCGGACGAGGCAGTCGCTCGGCACCAGAGCCTTCGACCTCGCCACGGACGCCGGGCCCCGCCACACCTCCGGCAGCGGCGACGGGGGTGGCGAACGCCGGCACGGCGGCGGCCGGAGCACCGCACCCTTCAGGCCCGCCTTCGACACCGGCCCCTTCTCCCCCGGCCCCTTCTCTACCAGCTCCTTCGACCCCGGCTCCTTCGGGCCGGACTTCGCGCCTGACCACGAGACCGGCTTCGGACCCGGCTTCGAGGCCGACTTCGACCGGAGCCGTTACGAGTTCACCGACGAGACAGGGACGTTCGAGATCATCCGCGACACCGGACCGTTCGAGATCGTCCGCGACACCGGACCGTTCGAGACCGTCCGCAACGCCGGACCGGTGGAGATCGTGCTCGACACCGGGCCGTTGGATCGCGTCGTGGACACCAGCCCGTTCGAGCGCATCGTCATCCCCGCGGCCACCAGCACGTTCGACGCCTTCGCCCCGGCCAGGCGGGCGGGCGGGGACGCCCTCGACTCCCCCCGGATCAGCGCCACCTACCAGGGACGCCGCCGGCGCCACGACCGCCCGGCAGCGGACCCGGTGCAGGATCTCACCGAGTCCCCGTCCCGTGGCCGCCGCCACCGCCGCTCCACCACCAGGGCAGCCCAGCAGCACCACGCCCCGGCGCCCCCGGTCCAGGACGTCCCGCTGCGCGGGCGCCGGCACCGCGCGACCTCACTCCCGACCACCCCGCTGCCCGCCGCCGCCCACCAGAACGACCGCGAGCTCGTCGGCGCCGCCGCCCGGCCTCGAGGAGGACGTCACCGCGCGTAAGCCGCGTCAGCTGCCCACGTCGAGGACACCGCTCACGTCACCCACGCCGTACTCGGCGGCGAACGCGGCCAGCCGGGACACCGCGTCCCTGCTGCGCGTCCATGGCCGGACGATCAGCCGCTCCACGCCCAGCGCCGCCCACGCGGGCACCTCGTCAGGCGAGGCCAGCGCGTACGCGTGCGCGGTCACCGGCACCCCCGCCCCGAGCCGGTCGAGCTGCGGCTTGATCGACTCGATCGTGTGCGGCATGCTGATCCACCCGTCGCAGAGCCGGGCCGCCCTGCGCAGCGCGGCGGCCGACTCCCCGCCGGCGAGCACGGGCAGCCGCCGCTGCACCGGCTTGGGCTCGAAGGCGACCTCGGGGAAGGAGTAGAACCTCCCGGTGTGGGCGACCACCGGCTCGCTCCAGAGCCGCCTGACCACCTCGATCGCCTCGTCCAGCCGGGCTCCCCTGGTGCCGAACGGGATGCCGGCCGCCTCCCACTCCCCCCGGTACCAGCCGGCGCCGACCCCGCAGATCGCCCGCCCCGACGAGACCACGTCCAGGGTGGCGAACGCGCGGGCCGACACGAAGGGGTGGCGCAGGGCGAGGAGCTGCACCGCCGTGCCGAGCCGGACGCGGGAGGTGAGGGCGGCGAGCCAGCACAGGTACGCGGGGGCGTCGAACAGCGGCGTGGCCGGTGTGATCCCCGGATCGGACGTGCCCGGATAGACGGCGAGCGACAGGTCGGTGGTGAAGACGAGGTGCTCGGGCAGCCACACCGACTCGAACCCCAGCTCGTCGGCCGCCACCGCCACGTCCTTCCAGGCGGCCGGATGCAGCAGGCCGAGTGGCACGCCGAACTTCACGGGTACCTCCGCAGGTCGCCGTCGAGCATCGCGGCACGCAGGCGTTCGCGGTGCGCGGCCGTGGTGCCGTACGCGGCCGACAACGACCAGGCCCGCGCCAGCCAGAACCGCAGGTCCAGCTCCTCGGTGTAGCCGATGGCCCCGTGCACCTGCAGCGCCACCCGGGCCGCCAGCACGGCCGCCTCGCCCGCGGCGGCCTTGGCGGCGCTCACGTCCCGCTCGGCGGTGCCGGCCGACCGGTCCACCGCCAGCGCCGCCCGGTACACCAGGGGCGCGGCGAAGTCGGTGGCCACGGCCACGTCGGCGAGCTGGTGCTTGACGGCCTGGAACGACCCGATCGCCGCGCCGAACTGCGTGCGGGCCCGCGCGTACCCGACGGTGACCGCGAGCAGCTCCCTGGCGACCCCGATGAGCTGCGCGGCGGTCGCCACCGTGGCCCGCCGCAGCGCCGGTACTGCCGAGCCGCCCAGCTCCTCGGACTTCTCGAAGGCCACCTCGAACAGCGGCCGGCACGGGTCCGCCCCGCCCCTGGGCGTCAGTCGTACGGACTCCGCGGCCACCAGCCGCATCCCGCCCGGCCGTGCCACGACCAGCAGGTCCGCGAGGTCGGCGTCCGGCGCGTACGCCTGGCCGGGCGGCAGCACGCTCACGCACACCGCGCCCGAGGCCAGCTTGGGCACGCCCGCCACCAGGTACGGCGCCGCCACGGCGGTCTCCACGACCGGCCCGGGCAGGCAGGCCCGCCCGGTCTCCTCCAGCGCGGGCAGCACGTCCACCAGGCCGAGCCCCAGCCCGTCGGACTCCGGAGGCAGCAGCAGCCCGAAGAACCCCAGCGCGGCGAGCTGCTCCCAGGCCGGCCGGCGCTCGGCGCGCAGCGCGGCGGGCGGGCAGTGCGCGCGCAGCACGTCACGCACGGTCGCGCCCAGGGCGAGCTGCTCGTCGGTGAACCCGAAGTTCATCGCACCACCTCTGGAGAACGGACAACCCGGCTCGGCGCACCGCCTGCGAAGACGAGGACAGGGCTCGCCGCGCCACCCCTGCGGACCGAGACCAAGACCGAGACCGGGACCAGGGCCAGACCCGGGGCCAGACCCGGGGCCGGGGCCGGGGCCGGGATCGGGGCCGGGCTCATCGTGGCAGCCCCAGGACCCGCTCGGCGATGATGTTGCGCTGGACCTCGTTCGTGCCCGCGTAAATGGGCCCCGCCAGCGAGAACAGGAACCCGTCGAGCCACGGCGTCTCCCCTGCCCGATCCCCCAGCAGCTCCATGGCCAGGGCGTGCATCCGCAGGTCCAGCTCGGACCAGAAGACCTTGCCCATGCTGGCCGCGGACCCGATCTCCGCCCCCGCCATGATCCGGCGCGCCGTGCCGAACGTGTGCAGCCGGTACGCCTCAGCCTCAACCCAGCACCGGGCGGCCCGATCGGCCAGCACGGGATCACCTGCGGTCCGGGCCAGCGCCACGAGCCGGTCGGCGGTGGCCAGGAAGCGGCCGGGGCTGCGCAGGGTCAGGCCGCGTTCGGAGGAGGTGGTGGCCATCGCGATCCGCCAGCCCTCGCCGACCTCGCCGAGCACCATCGAATCCGGCACGTACACGCCGTCCAGGAACAGCTCGGCGAACCCGGGCAGCCCGTCGAGCTGCGCGATCGGCCGCACGGTGACGTCGTCCAGCGGGAACAGGAAGTAGGTCAGCCCCTTGTGCCGCGTCCCCGACGTGCGGAACAGGCCGAACCCGTGGGTGGCGTAGGCGGCCCGCGAGCTCCAGGTCTTGTGCCCGTACAGCAGCCAGCCGCCGGGGGCGGGCTCGGCGCGGGAGGTGAGCGCGGCCAGGTCGCTGCCCGCCTCCGGCTCCGACCACGCCTGCGCCCACACGTCGTCGCCGCGCGCCATCCGCGGCAGCCACCGGTCGAGCTGCTCGGGCGTGCCCGACCGCATCAGGGACGGCGCCAGCAGGAAGATCCCGTTCTGGGTGACCCGGGCGGGGGCTCCGGCGGCCCAGTACTCCTCCTCGAAGATCAGCCATTCGATCAGGGAGGCGTCGCGCCCGCCGTACCGGCCGGGCCAGGAGACGGCGGACAGCCGCGCGCCGGCCAGCACCCTCTCCCAGGCCCGGTGGGCGGCGAAGCCTTCGGGGGTGTCCATGGACGGCAGCCGCTCCGGCACGTGCGTGCTCAGCCAGTCGCGAACCTCGGCGCGGAAGTCCCGCTCGGCCGGGGAGAAGTCGAGATCCACACGCACCAACCTAGCGCACGCTTGGTTTGCTCGCCAGCTCGCCGCGCACCGAACTAGTCTGGTGACCGTGCGGGGACTACTGCTGCGGCTCTCCACGCTCGACGCCGACGCGGAGAGCGCGGTGCGGGTCATCGCCTACTTCGACTCGCTGGTTCGCGACCACGTGAGCGTTCCCGTGCTGCTCACCGCCACGGCGCGGCTGACGCAGTGCCCGGTCGGCCTGCTCGACGCGGCCACCGGCCGGTGCACGCGCGCCCAGCCGGACGGCGCCGTGGACACGCCCGCCGGCCCGCCCGCCTCGGTGCGCGAGCTGAGCTCCGGGCTCGGCGCGGTCTGGATGGAACGTGCCGGGCCCGCACACGGGCTCGACGAGATCGTCCTCGAACGCTACGCCGCCGCGGCCGAGGTCACCCTCGAACGCGCCACCGCCCTCGCCCGGCAGGCTCAGGATCCGGCGCTCGTCGAGCTGGCGCTGTCGGCGGAGACCGGTGAGGCCGAGCGCGCCCGCGCGCTGCGCCTGCTCGGCTTCGCGCCGTCCACGCCGCTGCAGGCCCTCGCGATCGCGTCGCCCGGCGACGAGCCGGCCGCCGGGCTGCGCGTGATGGGCCACCAGATCCGCGCCGCCCGGATCGGCGACACCCAGGCCGTCCTGGTCGCCACCACGCTGCCTCCACCTGCCCCAGCGCTCGGGGCGGCCCCCAGCGCAGGCATCGGGCCCGGGCAGGGCTCCCGGGCGGGCGAGAGTCTGGAAGCGTCGGCCGGCGCGAGAGCCGGGATCGGGCCTGAGCTGCCGGCCGGCTCCAGGGTCGGGATCGGGCCCGAGCTGCCCGGTGCCCGCGCGGCCGAGTCGTGGGCGGGCGCGCGCACGGCGCTGCGCTTCACCGGCCCGCACGACCGGGTGATGCGCTGGTCGGACCTGGGCGCGCTGGCGCTCTTCGCCGACCTGCCCGAGGCGGCGATCGCGGGGCTGGCCGACGTCCGGGCGATGGCGCGGCTCGGCGACGAGGCCGTGGCCGCCGTGCGCGCGCTGTGCCTGGCAGGCTCCGTACGCGGCGCGGCCACCGCCGCGCACCTGCACCACAGCTCGATGGCCGCGCGCATCGCGCGGGCGGAGTCGGCACTCGGCTTCTCGCTCGCGGACTCCGCCGGCCGCCTGCGCGCCCACCTCGCCCTGGCCCTGCTACGCCTGCACGCCAACGTCAGAGGCGATAAGCCCGCTTGAGCGCGGCCAGCCGGGCGGCCTTGGCCCGCTTGCCGAGCTCGGCGTCCGGCACCATCATGTCGAACCCGTGGAAGGCCCCGGGATAGAGGTGGAACTCGGTGGACACCCCGGCCTGCGACAGCCGCAGGGCGTAGTCCATGTCCTCGTCCCTGAACACCTCCAGCTCCCCGACGTCGATGAACGTGGGCGGCAGCCCCGACAGGTCCTCGGCCCTGGCCGGGGCCGCGTACGGGGACACGTCGTCACCGCCGATCCGGTCGCCGAGCAGCGCGGTCCAGCCGAAGAGGTTCGCGCCCCTGTCCCAGACCACGGCCTCGGCGAACTCGTGGCTGGACGGGGTGATGTTGCGGTCGTCCAGCATCGGGCAGAGGAGGAGCTGGAAGGCCACCTCGGGGCCGCCCCTGTCGCGGGCGAGCAGCACGGTGGCGGCGGCCAGCCCACCGCCCGCGCTGGCTCCGCCGACGGCCAGCCTCGCCGGGTCGATGCCCAGCTCGACCGCCGACTTGGCGGTCCACACCAGCCCCGCGTAGCAGTCCTCGACCGGCGCGGGATGCGGGTGCTCCGGGGCCAGCCGGTAGTCGACGGAGACCACCACGACGCCGAGCCGCTCGACCCAGTCGACCACCATCGCGTCGTCCATCTCGGGAAACCCGATGATCATCCCACCGCCGTGGATCCAGTAGAGCCCCGGCCGCCCGTCACCGTCCTGCGCCGGTCGGTAGATCCGGACGCGGACGTCGGGTTCGCCGTCGGGGCCCGGCACGTGCCGGTCCTCGATCACCACGTCGCTGTCGAGGGGCGGCGCGGCGGCCAGCATCGCCCTGGTCTGCGCCCGGAGCCCGACCAGCTCCTCCGGCGTCACGCTGGCCAGGTCGTGCACGGGCAGCGGCGTGGCTTCGAGCGCGACGCGGAGCTCTGGATCGAGGTTGCGGTGGAATGCCATGCGGGGTCCCTTCCACGGGATGGTGACGGCTACTCCTAGATGGTCGAAGCCGGGCCCCGTCGCGCACAACCGCCATCCGGCGGCGATTGCGCTTCTCAGGCCCGCCGTTCGGCGAGCGGGCCCCTCTCGTGCGGGCCCCTCTCGTGCGGGCCCCTCTCGTGCGGGCATCGCGGGCGGGCATCGCGGGCG
>NZ_VCKX01000031.1 GCF_005889725.1 Nonomuraea zeae | reverse complement strand
CCCCACGGCCTGCACCCCGGCCACGCCCGAGACGCCCGTGGCCTGCACTCCGGCCACGCCCGAGACCTCCTCGGCCGTCGCCTCGCCCACACCCGTGACTCCCGTGGCCTCTTTGGCCGTCACCTCGGTCATGTCCGGGGCCGCCTGCCGGTCGTGCCCGCCGGCGGGGGTGCGCGGTGACGGGAGAGCAGCTGGTCGCGCGCGTGCGCGGGCTCGCCGCGGCCGGCGAGCGGGTCGTGGTGGGCATCGCCGGGTGCCCGGGCGCGGGCAAGTCCACCCTGGCCGGCTGGCTGGCCGGCCACCTCACCGCGGCCGGGCTGCCGGCGGTGTGGGTGCCGATGGACGGCTTCCACCTGGCCGACGTCGAGCTCGAACGGCTCGGGCGGCGGGGGCGCAAGGGCGCCATCGACACCTTCGACGCCCACGGCTACCTGGCACTGCTGCGCCGGGCCCGCGCCGAGACCGGCAACGTGGTCTACGCGCCCTCTTTCGACCGCGAGATCGAGCAGCCGATCGCCGGCGCCATCCCGATCCCGCCGGACGCGCGGGTTGTCGTCAGCGAGGGCAACTACCTCCTCGCCGCCGCCGAGCCGTGGCGGCAGGTGCGGGCGGCCATGACCGAGGTCTGGTACGCCGACCTCGACGACCGCGTCCGCCTGGACCGCCTCGTCAAACGCCACGTCCAGTTCGGCAAGGCCCCGGCCGAGGCCGTCCGCTGGGTGGCCGAGGTGGACGAGCCCAACGCCGTCGCCATCCGCGCCACCCGCGACCGCGCCGACCTGCTGGTGGACGTCGACGCCCTGCCGCTCACACCTTCGGATAGTTACTGAGCTCGATGAGGTTGCCGTCGGGGTCGCGCAGGTAGACGCTGCGAATGGGCCCTTCGGCGCCCGTACGCTCCACGGGACCCTCCTCGATCTCGGTGCCGTGACCGGCCAGCTCGGTCATGACGTCGTCCAGCGGATCCTCGACGACCAGGCACAGGTCCGCGCTGCCCACCACCGGCCGCGCGGCCTTCGGCTCGAACTCGTGGCCGGCCTGGTGCAGATTGATCTTGCTGCGCCCGAACGCCAGCCCCCGCCGGTCCGGGCCGAACGTCACCTCCGTCATCCCGAGCACGGTCGTGTAGAAGCGGACGGTGGCCTCGACGTCGGCCACGGTCAGGACAAGATGGTCGAGCCGGTCGATCCGCATGGAAAGCTCCTCGAAAAAGGGCGGTCCCCCGATCCTGCCCGGGAAGCGCCGCAGGCGAACGGCCGGGTCCGCTCGGTGCCGCCGGCGAGCGGCCGGGGGCCGCTCAGTGCCGCTCCTGGCGGGGCAGCACCACCTCGGCCACGATGAGCTGGAGCGCGGCGGCGGCCGGGATGGCCAGCAGCGCGCCCACCACGCCCAGCAGGGTGCCGCCGATCAGGGCGGCGACGATGGTCGTGGCGGCGGGCACGTCCACCGAGGACTTCATCACCTTGGGCGCGATCCAGTAGTTCTCGACCTGCTGGTAGACGATGAAGAAGACGAGCGTGGCGATCGTGACCGGCAGGGAGACGAACAGCGCGCTGAGCGTGGCGATGGCCGCGCCGATGCCGGCGCCGATCAGCGGGATCAGGTCGGTGATGGCGACGATGATGGACAGCGGCAGCGCGTACGGCACCCCGGCGATCGACAGGAAGATGAACGTGGTCACCCCGGCGATCAGCGAGATGAGCAGGTTGCCGGCCACATATCCGCCGACGCGGCGCAGGATCTCGTCACCGAGCATCTGCACGCGAGGCCGCCGGCTCTTGGGGACCAGCCGGTAGCCCGTACGCGTGATGGAGGGCAGGGCGGCGAGGAAGTACAGAGTCAGGATCAGCAGCGTGAGGGTGGTGAAGACGGCGCTGATGACGATGCTCGCCACGCCCAGGATGCCGCCGAAGAGCTGCTGGCCGAGCTGGCCGCTGGTCAGGTACTGCGCCCCTCGCTCCAGCAGGCCGTAGCGCTGGTCGAGCTCGCGTACCTGGGGGTTGTTCTGCAGCTGGGCGACGTACGACGGCAACTGCTTGACGAACTGGCCGGCCTGGTCCGACAGGGCCGGCACGATCGCGAAGGCGAAGCCGGTGAAGCACGCGATGACCAGCAGGAACACCGCGGCGATCGCCAGCCGGCGGGCCACTCCCCGCTGCTGGAGCCACTCCACGACGGGGTTCAGCCCGACCGCCAGGAACAACGCCATCGAGATCACGATCAGCACGGAGCCGGTCGCGGTCAGCGCCTGGACCAGCAGCCAGGCGCTCAGCACGCCCAGGGCGGCGGTGAAGCCGAAGGTGAAGGGGGTGCCGGAAATGGGACGGCCGGGCCTTCCGAACGGCAGGCCGACGCCGTCCTTCCGGCCCCGGGAATCGCCCGGATCCTCTCGATGGCGCTGGGACTCGTCGTCCGCGCGGTCGTGGGAGTCGTCCCGGCGGTCATGGGGATCGCTGGTGGTGGCAGCCGCGACATCGCTGCGGGTCTCATGCACGGAGGGCTCCTTAGGCGGGGGTAGACCTCCTCTGCCCTGCACGATCGCTTCATATCCTGCGGTTCGGACACACCCCGCCCGGGCTCCCGCACGGACGCCGAGTTGACCTCAAGTCAAGTCGAGGTTGCAGGCTGGCAGCGGACATTGACGCGCTGGATCCCAGGGAGTGGTCGGCATGCGAGTGGTGAGGGTGACCTGGTTCGGCGGGCCCGAGGTGATCGAGGCAGGGCAGGCGCCGGAGCCGGTGGCGGGGCCGGGACAGGTCGTCGTCCGGGTGGAGGCGGCGGAGATCAACTTTGTCGAGACGCAGCTCCGGCGGGGCATCACGCCGGGGCCGCCGCTGCCGGAGACCCCCTACGTCCCGGGCGGCGGGGTGGCCGGGCGGGTGGCCCGGCTCGGCGCGGGCGTGGACGCCTCCTGGCAGGACCGGCGCGTGGTCACCCGTACGGCGGGACACGGCGGCGGCAACGCCGAGCTGGCCGTCGCGGCGGCGGCCGACCTCATCGAGGTGCCGGACGGCCTGGGCCTCCAGGAGGCCGCCGCGCTGCTGAACGACGGCAGCACGGCGGTCGGCCTGATCGCGAACGCCGGCGTGCGGGCCGGGGACTGGGTGCTCGTCGAGGCGGCGGCCGGCGGTCTGGGCAGCCTGCTGGTGCAGCTCGCCCTCGCGGCCGGGGCACGGGTGGTGGCCGCGGCCGGGAGTGCGGACAAGCTGGCCGTGGCCCGCGGCCTCGGTGCCGAGGCGGCCGTCGACTACGGGCGGCCCGGCTGGGGGAAGCAGGTGTGGGAGGCGACCGGCGGCACCGGGCCCGACGTGGTCTTCGACGGGGTCGGCGGGCGGATCGGCCGGGAGGCGTTCGAGGTGACGGCGCGCGGTGGGCGCTTCTCGGTGCACGGCGCCTCCAGCGGCCGGGCCACCACGATCGAGCCCGAGGAGGCCGCGCGCCGCGGCGTCACGGTCCTCGGGCTGGAGCAGCTCGCCGGGCTGGGCGCCGATCCGCGCGGCCGGACCGAGACGGCGCTGGCCGCGGCGGCGGCGGGCCGGATCAGGCCGGTCATCGGCCGCACGTTCCCGCTGGAGCAGGCGGCCGACGCGCACGCGGCAATGGAGGCCCGCGCCGTCCCAGGCAAGACCCTGCTGCTTCCCTGAACCCCCGGCTCAGGGGGAGAACCTTCCCTGAACTCCCGGCTCAGGACCGGTCCTTCTCCGCGCTCTCGGCCCAGGGCTGGTCGTCGAGCGGGAGGCAGAGCGTGAGCGCGCCGGGCACGGCCGCCGCCTTCAAACGGGTGGTGGCCGTGCGCTCGCCGCCGTCCAGCTCGTACGTCAGCGGCGTCCCGAACCGGGCGGACACCTTCCTGGCCCGGGTGATCCGGACGAACGGGGAGTCCTCCGACCGCCCGGCGGTCATCCGGCCCATGACCCTCGCCCACTGGACGGGGCCCTTGGCGGTCGAGACGCCGACCTCCAGCCAGCCGTCGTCCGGGCGGGCGCCGTCGAACGCCTCGATGCCGCCGGCGATCGTGCTCACGTTCCCCAGCAGCAGGCAGCTCGCGTCACCCTCGAACCAGGTCGTACCGTCGACCTTGATCTTCATCGGCACCAGCGGCCCGCCGACGTGCCGGACGGCCGCCTTGACGTAGCTCAGCTTGCCGAGCCGCTTCTTCGCCTTCCCGTCGGCGTCGGCGATCATGTCGGCCTCGAACCCGGCTCCCGCCATCACCGCGAAGTGCTCGCCGTTCAGCACCCCCAGGTCCAGCTTCTCGCGCCGGCCGAGGAAGCCGATGCGTACGGCCTCCTCAAGGTCGATGGGGATGCCCAGGTTGTTGGCGAACAGGTTCGCGGTGCCGGCGGGCAGGATGGCCATCGGCACGCCCGTGCCGGCCAGCACGTCGGCGCAGCGTTGCACCATGCCGTCACCGCCCCAGACGAACACCAGGTCGGCGCCCTCCTTCAGCGCCTCCCGGACCTTCTTGCAGGCCTTCTTGCTCTTCGGCACCTCGTACCAGAGCAAGTCGCCGACGTCCTGCTCGGTGATCAGCACGCGCAGCCTGTCCAGGCCTGCGCCGAGGGTCTTCTTACGGTGCGCGACAACCGCCACGGTGGGGGACATGCCGTCCGGACTACCCCCGGGCCCGGCTTTCAGACAGGAATCATCGCGGCCTGACGGGGTAGCCGAGCGCAACCGCGCATCAAGGAGGGCCGGAACTGTGAGGCGGCGACTGCTGAGACCCCGTGCTGACCGTGACCGCAGCCTGGGGCTGCGTCTGACGGTCGCCAGCGTCGCGGTGGCGCTCATCATGATCCCGTTCAGCGTGCTGCTCGTCGTGGCGAAGATGCCGGTCAACGAGCTGGACGCGGAGGTCGCGGCGGAGCTGCACGAGTACGCGCTGGCCCACCCCGGTGTGACCAGGCTGCTCATCGTGTGGACGGACCTGTTCGGGCCGTGGCCCTGGCGCGTCGCGGTCATCGCGTACGCCGTCTGGCTGCTGCGCCGGGGCGCGCCCCGGCTGGCCATCTGGGCGGTCACCACCGTGACCGTGGGCGGGCTGCTGGGCCTCGCGCTCAAGGTCATCGTCGCCCGTGCGCGGCCGCACCTGCCCGACCCCGTCGCGCTCGCGCCGGGCGACTCGTTCCCGTCGGGCCACACGGTCAATGTGACCCTCGGCGCGGGCGTGCTCGTGCTGCTCCTGCTCCCGAGGCTGCCCCGATGGGGGCGCCGGGTGGCGTGGGCGCTCGCGGCGTTCCTGGTGCTGTCGGTCGGCTACACCAGGATCGCGCTCGGCGTGCACTGGGTGAGCGACGTGGCGGCCGGGATCGTCCTGGGCGTGGCGGTGATCGCCGCGACCGCGGCGGGATTCGAGACCTGGCGGCGGGATCAGGGCCGCAGGCCCGCCTCGCCGCTGGCAGAAGGAATGGAACCCGAGTCGGTGAAGGTGAGCCGTGAGTAAAACTGAACACGCGAAGTACTACGCGTTGACGATCTTAGTGCCGATGCTCCTGATGGCGGCCGTGACCTATGGCGTGGGCCTGCTGATCCTCGACTGGCCTACCAGTGAGGCCACCGTGAGCCGGGACCTGGCCGCCGACCGGACGTCGCTGTGGAACACCTACACCGACTTCGGCAGCAGCCTGTCGGACACCCCCTACATCGTGGCGCTGACCGCGGTGGTCGTGATCGCCTGCCGGCTCGTGTACAAGCGCTGGCGCGAGTCGATCTTCATGATCGCGGCGGTCTGGAGCCAGTCGCTGATCTTCCTGGCCGTCACCATGCAGGTCGGCCGGCACCGCCCGCCGGTGCAGCATCTCGACCCCGCCCCGCCGACCTCCAGCTTCCCGTCGGGGCACGTGAGCGCCGCCGTCGCGTTCTACTGCGGGCTGGCGCTGGTCCTGACCACGCACGTACGCAACCGGGCGCTCCAGGTGGTGATCTGGGTGCTCGGGATCGCGGCGCCGCTCGCCGTCGCATTCTCCCGGCTGTATCGCGGCATGCACTTCCTCAGCGACGTCCTGTGGGGCCTGCTGCTGGGGGTCGGCTGCGTGGTGATGGCCGCCCGGGCGATCCTGTACCGGCGTGAGCAGCGGCGCCAGGCGCAGGCGCCGAAGCTCGTCCAGCGGGCCTGACGCCCAACCGGGCCTGAGGCCCGGCTTCATGGGGGCACGCTCAAGTCCGGGCGTGCCCCATTGCCCTGTACGGGCGTGCCGGCGTAGCCGATGCGTCGCGGCGGCGGTCTCCGGCAAGAAGTGAGGCGAGCCGGTGAGGGCAGGCGAAGGACCGGGGCAGGTGCGCGTTCTGCATGAACAGCGAGACAGCCGCCCACGCGTTGACGCCGCTGGACGGCGAGACGGTGCTGACGGGCCCTACCGGCGAGCACCGGCACGCTCTGGTGCGACCGTGCTGCCCGCCGGCGCCGTCTATGCCCGCGCCGGTCGCGGCGCTCGGAACAACGTCACTCGGTGACGGTCTTGGGGTTGGGCGTTTTGACCGACACCTTGGCGCCCCAGCCGGTGTAGCGGGTGTCGACGATGACGGTGCTGTTCTCGAAGTCTTCGTAGTCCTCCGAGACGCCCTTGGCCGTGTAGGAGCTCCACAGCCTGCTGACCAGGCCGGCCGAGTTGAGCGTCAGCTTGTAGGAGACCGCTGTGTCCGAGGCCCAGGAACGGAGGTCGGAGCGGGAGAACCAGGCGGACGCCTTGCGCAGGTCTTTGAAGGTGATCGTGCCGGTGACCGTGTTCCCGCTCGTGCTGCCCTTCTTGAGCAGCGCCGACAGCGTGGCGGGCTCGGTGGGGTTGAGGCGGTGCTGGCAATGTCGTAAGCGGCCAGGCTCTTCTTGCCGAACTGCAGAACGCCCTTCGTGGCGTACGCCTGCGAGGTCTCGGTGCCGTCGGACCAGTTGGCAATCTCGGTGTACCGGACACCATGCCCGGGGACAGGCACGCCGAAGGCGGGCGTCCCCGCCGCGCTTGAGCGGCAGGGACGCCCGCCTGAGAGGCAGCGGGTTCGGGTCAGGTGCGGCGCCAGCGGGCCTCGCCCATGCAGTATCCGGCGAACAGCAGCAGCCCGAGCGCCACCACGGCGAGCAGCCAGGGCCCCGCGGGAGTGTCGGCGAACGCCCTGAGCGTCGCGTCGATGCCCCCGGCCTTGTCGGGGTCGAAGGTGATGGCCGCCTGGATCACGAAGACCCCGGCCAGCGCGGCGATCACTCCGCGGGCGAGGTAGCCGGCCAGCCCGAGCCGGTCCATCACCTGGCGGGCTCGCTGCGGCATGGGCCTGAGCTGCTTGCGGAACTCCTTCTTGATCCCGTAGCGGATCCAGTAGACGCCGAGCGCCACGATGCCGAGCCCCACCGCGCCCACGATGATCTGCCCGCCGGGAAGATCGAGCAGCTTGCCCGTCAGGTCCTGGGACCGCTTGTCGTCGGAGGCGGTCTTGCCGGCCAGCAGCATGGTCAGCAGCGCGACGCAGATGAACGCGTAGACCACGACCCGGCTCCCGGACTCGGCCCGATCCTTGAGCCGGGGGGACCCGAAGATCGCCTCACACGCCTGCCACACGGTCAGCGCGGCGAACCCGACGACCATGATCCAGAGGATCACGGCACCGAACGGCAGCGCCGCGACCGTGGCGATCGCGCCGTTCTTGTCAGCCTCGCGCCCGCCGCCGCCGAAGGCGATCTGGATCGCCAGCACGCCGATCAGCCCGTAGAGCAACCCGCGACAGACCAACCCGACACGCGCCAGCTTGTCCATTGCCGGGCTATCCGCCGCCCGGCGGGCGACAGTCTCAGCCTCGCTCATGGTTTCTCCCAAGAGTCGTGAAAGACCTCGAACTGCCCTTAATCGCACGACATAGACGTGTGCCTGCTACAGCCAGCATGCACGCCGGTCAGTCGTCGGCCGGCTTCCGGTCGTCGGCGATGCCGTAGCCGGAGGCCCGGAAGAGGAAGGAGGCCCACGAGCGGTAGGGCCGCCACGCCTCGGCCAGCTTCCGGTACGCCCCCGGCGGCGCGTCCTCCGGCAGCCCGTACGCCTCGCGGAGGATGCCGAACAGGCGCGGCTCGTCGCCGGGGAAGGCGTCCGGCGCCCCCGCGCCGCGGATCAGGATGAGCCCGGCGGAGAAGGGCCCCACCCCGGGCAGGCTGCGCAGCTCGGCCAGGGCCTCCACCGGATCGAGCGCGCGCAGGTGCTCGGCGGTGAGCACGCCGTCGAGCGCCGCCCTGGCCAGCCCGCGCAGCCACTCCTCCTTCTGTGCGGGCAGCCCGAGCCCGCCGGCCTCCACCAGCGAGACCGGCGGCGGGAAGGCCGCGTAGTCCTCTCCGTCCACGGTGACCCGCGCCCCGTAGCGCTCCGCGATGCGCTGCTTGATCCGGGACGCGATGAGCATCGACGACCGCTGCACGATCACCGCCCAGCAGGCCGCCTCCCACGGGCTCCAGAAGCACACCGGCCGCAGCCCGGGGCTGTGGCGCTGCAGGTCGCCGAGCGCCGGGTCGGCCTCGCCGAGCGCGGCGAAGCCGGCGCCGTCGACGTCGAGCGAGAAGATCCGCGCCACCTCGCCCCGGATCCCGGGCCCCGCGGCCCGCGTGGTGGTCACGGAGACCCCGCCGGGCGCGCCCGTCACGCTCACGCCGATCGGCAGCCAGTCGGACTCCGCGCAGTAGGCGAAGCGCAGCGCCTTCCCGTCAGAGGGCAGCGTGCTGGTGGCCGGCCAGTCTTCGACGAAGCGCAGCGCGGCGCCGAAGTCGAACGGGCCCTCGGCGGTGAGCGTGAATCCGTGCGTGGTCATGGCCGTATGGTAGGAGGCCGCCCGGACCGGCCGGGACGCGTTCAGCCCGGGTTCGCGGGTGGCGGAAACATGCCATGGCGGCCCTCCGCCAGTAACAGCCCTTGGGGTGAAATACCCCGTTCCTGACAATTTGTCCTGCGCGGTGTGGATGATCAACCGCGTGGAGCAAAGGGAGGAACCCCAAGGATGCGACCACTTTTCCGTGTCGTCGCAGCGACCACCGGCGCGGCCGTACTCGCCTTCGGGCAGGCCGTACCCGCGGGCGCTGCAGCGGGAGATCCGCCCGCCAGGCCGGCGAGCACGCTTACGCCGCCGGTCACCCACACGCTGACGCTGGTCACCGGCGACGTCATAGAGGTGCAGACCTACGCCGACGGCCGCCAGGTCGCCGGCCCCCGGCCGGACCCCGGGCGCGCGCAGCCCGCGTACAAGACCATCGACCGGCGCGGCGACCTGTACGTGATCCCGGAGACGGCCCGCCCGCTGCTGGCCGCGAACCGGCTGGACCAGGAGCTCTTCAACGTCACCACGCTCATCGAGGCCGGGCTCGACGACGCGCACCGCGCCTCGCTGCCGCTGATCGTCAGCTACGGCCCGGCCGCCCGGCGCACGCTCGCCGCGCAGCCGGTGCCCGCGGGCGCTCGCAGGACGCGCGTGCTGGCCAGCGCGAACGCCGCCGCCGTCGAGCGCACCCCTGCGCAGGCCGCCGCGTTCTGGACCGCGCTGACCTCGGCGGCCACCAAGACGGCGGCGACGGCGACGTACGAGAAGGTCTGGCTCGACCGCCCCGTACGCGCCACGCTCGAGACCAGCGTGCCCCAGATCGGCGCCCCATCCGCCTGGCAGGCGGGCTACGACGGCAAGGGCGTGAAGGTGGCCGTGCTCGACACCGGCGCCGACGCCACCCACCCCGACCTGCAAGGCCGCATCACCGAGAGCGCCAACTTCTCCGACGCCGCCGACACCGTGGACCACAACGGCCACGGCACCCATGTCGCCGCCACCGTCGCGGGCAGCGGCGCCGCCGACGCCGGCAGGCGCAAGGGCGTCGCGCCCGGCGCGGACTTATACGTCGGCAAGGTACTCGGCGACACGGGCGCCGGCTACCTGTCGTGGATCGTCGCCGGGATGGAGTGGGCGGCGGCCCAGAAGGTGGACGTCGTCAGCATGAGCCTGGGCACCGACGACCCGTCCGACGGCCAGGACCCGCTGAGCCAGGCCCTGAACACGTTGTCCAGCCAGTCCGGCGCGCTGTTCGTGGTGGCGGCGGGCAACGAGGGCCCGGACGCGGGCACCGTCGCCTCGCCCGGCGCCGCCGACGCCGCGCTCACGGTCGGCGCGGTCAGCAAGCGTGACGAGCTCGCCGGCTTCTCCTCGCGCGGTCCGCGGCTCGGCGACGACGCGCTCAAGCCGGAGATCAGCGCGCCGGGCGTGGCCATCGTGGCCGCCCGCGCCGCGGGCACCTCGATCGGCAGCCCGATCGACGACCGCTACAGCTCGCTGAACGGCACCTCCATGGCCACCCCGCACGTGTCCGGCGCGGCGGCGCTGCTCGCCCAGCGTCACCCTGACTGGAACGCGCAGCAGCTCAAGGCCGCCCTGATCAGCACCGTCAAGCCGGTGGCCGGCGACCTCGACGCGATCGGCTCCGGACGCCTGGACGCGGGACGGGCGGTCGCCCAGCAGGTGTACGCCAGCCCGGCCACGATCAGCCGGCCCACCGTGGCGGCCGACGGCGAGGCCGGCACCTCGGCCGTCGAGATCGTCAACGCCGGTGACACGGCCGTGGCCCTCGACCTGGCGCTCGACGTACGCGACAGGAACGGCGAGCCGGCCCCCGCGGGCATGTTCACCCTCCCGGCGAACCGCGTGGACGTTCCCGCGGGAGGCAAGGCGCAGGTCACCGTGGCCGTCGACCCGGCGAAGGGCACGCGCGGCCGCTACACCGGCCGCCTGCGCGCGACCGCGCCGGACGTCGAGGTGACGGTCGCGATCGTGCAGAGCATCAGCGCGACCAGGCACCGCGTCGAGATCCCGGTCACCTACCGGGACGGCGCCGCGCCCGGCGCGGAGTCCGGCGTGGACGTCCTCGACCTGGAGACCGGCGAGTTCTACGACCTGGAGGTGCCCGAGGACGGCAAGCTCGTCGCCGACCTGCCCGCCGGCCGCTACTCGATGATGGCCACGCTGTTCGAGCGCAGGCAGGAGAGCGTGCACTCCGCCGAGGTCGTCTTCGCGGGCGACCCCGACGTGCGGATCACCGGCCCGGCCACGATCCCGATCGACGCCCGCCGCGCCGCCCAGGTCCGCCTGGAGACCGCGAAGCGGGTGGACCACTCGCAGGTCACCATCGGCCACGTCCGCTACGGCGACGGGCCCGGCCTGCACTCGTCGTGGATGCTGACCCCGGCCACCGAACGCGCCTACCTCACGCCCATGCCGAAGGCGGAGACCGGCGTGTTCGAGGTGTACCACCACTGGGACCTGTACAAGCCGATCGCCACCGCCACGGCGGGCGGCAAGGACCTGCGGCTGGTCCACATGGACTACGGACCCAGGTTCGACGGGCGGCGCGACCTGCGGGTCTATGACGGTGGCAGCCGCGAGGACTTCACCGGCACCGACCTGTCGGGCCGGCTGGCGCTGCTCACCTACCGGCCAGGGGCGGACATGTTCCCCGCCATCGAGAGCGCGGCCGCGGCCGGCGCCTCCGTCGTCGTGCTGGCCATGAACGAGCGGCCCGGCGCCCTGTCGTACTGGGGGAGCGGGCTGGCCACGCCCGCGTTCACCACGGGCTTCGACGAGGCGGCGGCGCTGCGCAAGGCCGGCCGGGTGCGGCTGGAGGGCACGTCGGTGAGCCCGTACTGGTACGACGTGCTGCGCTGGCACGACGGCGTGCCGCGGGACTTGCGGTACGAGGTCTCGCCGCGGACCATGGCACGCATCGACGCGAGCTACCACGGCACCTCTGACGAGGCCGGCTACGGCACGCGCGCCAGCTTCCGGCCCGCGGTCGGCGGCATGATGATCAAGCCGTCCCCGATCACCGGGCCGATGGAGCGCGAGGAGTGGACGACGCCCGGCGACCTGGTCGTGCGCACCAGGTTCCAGCGCTCGGGCGAAGGGGCCGAGCTGATCAGCGGTGACCGCACCTACCGGGTGGGCGAGCGGACCGGCGAGCACTGGTTCGCGCCGGGCGGCCCCGGCCAGCCGCGCAACCTGTCCAGCGCCTACTCCGAGTACGGTCTACCGGCCCAGCGCACCGGGGACGAGGTGCGGATGATGACGCCGGCGTTCGGCGACTCCGACCCCGGCCACTTCGGCTTCGTCTACGGCCAGGCGGACCAGGCGGCCTACGAGCTCTACCGCGGGGATCAGCTGATCGACTCCGGCGGCGAGCTGTACAACAGGGTGTTCGCCTTCCCCGCCGAGCGCGCGTCCTACCGGCTGGAGCAGCGCGCCGAGCGGAGCGCCGCCTGGTGGGGCACGGCCACGAAGACGGCCACGACCTGGACGTTCTCCTCGGCGCACACCGGCGAGCGGGAGGTGCTGCCGCTGCTCGCGATCGACTACGACCTCGGCGTCGATCTCCGCAACGCCGTCTCCTCCCGGGGCCGGCACACGTTCGAGTTCGGCGTCCGGCCGCCGACCGGGGCCGCGCCCGTCAAGGTCGCCGGAGCCACGGCGCAGATCTCGTACGACGACGGCGCGACCTGGGTCGAGGCCGAGGTGGACCGGCGGGGCAACGGGACGTACCGGGTCCAGGCCCAGCACAAGGGGCACGGCGGATACGCGTCCCTGAAGGTGGCCGCCTGGGACACGTCGGGCAACAAGGTCGAGCAGACGATCACCAGGGCGTTCGCGCTGAAGTGACCGTGCGGGGCTCCGCCCTTCACGGCGGAGCCCCGCACGCTGCGTAGCTATGCAACTACGGAGGGTGGCCTTAGGGTGGAGTCCTGTCCGAACCGCCATCCCGAGGAAGGGAATCTCCCGCCATGCGCGCTCGTTCCGCCGTACTCGCCGCCGGCTCCCTGGCACTGGCCCTGTCGCTGTGCGCCCCCGCCCACGCCGCGACGGGCACCTTCACCTACCGCTACCGCGACCTGAGCGGCGACCTGCGGATCGGCGGGTTCGTCAACCCGGAGAGCGGGGAGTGCGTCAACCTGTCCGAGCTGCGCGCCACCGGCGGCAGCGCCCACACGCCGCGCAACGACACCGACTCCACGGTCACGGTCTTCACGGACTTCGACTGCCGGGGCGACTACTACACGCTGCGCCCCGACGGCGGCCGGGCCTCCGAGCGCCTGCTGCTCAAGTCGGCCGTCTTCTCCTGACCCGGCGCCCCCGCGATCCCGGGTGGGCACATCATCCGAGTGTCGACGGGTAGGGGGCGACCGTAGTCTGAAGAACGGGGAACCGTGATGAGCCGCATCGGCGAATGGCTGAAGAAGGCAGAGAACCTGGCCAGAGGGCACTCCAAGCAGGCCGACCAGATCCTGGACCGCGCCGAGCAGTATGCGAAGGAACGCACCGGGCACAAGTACGACGACCAGATCGGCAAGGGTGTGGACGCGGTGCAGCGCCGTTACGGCGGAGGAGCCGACCCCGCCACCGGTGCGGGCACTGAGCGGCGGCCCGAGCAGGAGCACGAGCAGGGGCAGGAGCCGCGCAGGCCCCAGCCGTGACGTTCAGTCCTCGCTGACGAACTTCAGATAGCGATCGGCGGACCGGCGGACGGCCGCGGCGCCGTCCGTGTGGACGATGCGCTGCCACCATCCGCCGTAAACCCGGTCGAACGCGTACGGCTCCAGCAATGCCAGGGCACGCCGCACCACCTGCGGACGTTCGGGGATGTAGTTCGGGTAGCTGTACATGAAACTCATCCAGCGCCGGTCCTGGACGACCTGGAGGATGTCACCCGAGAACAGGGCGCCCTCGCCGCGGGACCAGTGCAGGACCTGACCACCCGCGAAGTGGACGCCCGCGTTGACGAGCGTGAGATCCTCGGCGATCCGATGGGTGTCGCCCTCCCAGAACACCACCGCGTCGTCCGGCCTGGCCACCCAGTCGAGGTCGGCGGCGTGCAAGTGGATCGGGGCGTCGAACGCGTGCGCCCACTCGACCATGGAGCCGTAGAAGTGGGGGTGGCTGATGGCGATGGCCGTCAGCCCGCCCAGCTCCTTCACCTGGGCGAACAGGTCGTCGTCGAGGTAGGAGACCATGTCCCAGAGCACGTTGCCGGCCGGTGTGCGGATGAGGAGGGCGCGCTGGCCGATGGCCGTGGGCGGGGCGGTGCCGATGCCCACGACGTCCGGGCCCTCCTCTTCCACGCGCCCCTTATGGCCTTCCGCCGCCAGCCCGGCCAGGCTGGTCCACTGCTGGCCGGACCAGCCGACGTACTGGCGCTCGTCCTCGCAGATCGGGCAGTCGGGCCGGGGCTCGGCGTACTGGACGCCGCAGGTGCGGCAGATGGGCAGGTCGCTGGCCATCCGATCAGCATAGGCGTCAGTGTCTGGCGGCCTCCAGGACCTTGCGCGCGTCGCGCTCGAACGAGGCCCGCGCGCCCAGCGTGAGCAGGCCGCCGACGAGCATGGGGATGACCAGGACGTACATGCCGGACAGCAGCGAGCCGAACTGGTCGGATGCGATGCCGACGAAGAGCGGCCCGAAGGCGGCGCCGGCCGTGATGAGCAGTTGCAGGACGGCGAAGCCGAGCCCGCGGGCGGAGGCGGGGACGACGTCGGCCAGGCAGGCCGTCATGTTGGGGATCGCGATCGACATCAGCGAGCAGGCCACCAGGACCAGGGCCGTGAACGCGCCGATCGAGTCCATGGCGAACGCGCCCGCCAGGACGAGCGTGCCGGCCGTGATGCCGCCGCCGCCCGCCAGCAGGCGGCCGCCCTGGCGGGTGCCGTGCCACTTCCGGCCCAGCCACGAGCCGACCAGGGTGCCGGTCAGCGTGCCCGCGACGGTGATCAGGCCGCTGAGCAGGGCGGCCCGGCCCGTGCTGACCTCGAAACCGCGCACCATGAGCGTGGGCAGCCAGAAGAAGATGCCGGCCAGGCCGAGGGTGAGGAAGGACAGACCGGCACAGACGAAGACGAGCGTGGGGATGGACAGCACCTGGCGGAACTGCTGCCAGAAGGGCGCCTTCGGCACGATGGGCTCTGGGGTGGGCACGGTCGCCTGCGGGTCGGCGTCGGCGTTGGCGACCAGCCGGTCCAGCTCGCCGCGGCGCGGCTCGCGCAGGAACCAGACGAGCACGGCCGTGAGCACGCCGGGGATCACCATGACCAGGAACGCCGTGCGCCACGAGAACGCGTCGGCCAGCACGCCGCCGAGGATCGTGCCGATCCCGCCGAGGTAGGTGGTGACGCGCGTGAGCCCGTACGCCTTGGCCCGGCTGACCGGCGGGTAGTAGTCGGCGAGCAGGCTGCCTGCGGCCGGGTTGTCGATGTTCTCGGCGGCGGCGAGCAGCACCCGCATCAGGTAGAACATCGCGAAGCCGGTGGCGAGGCCGGAGCCCAGGGTGGCCACCGCCCAGAGGAAGACGACGACCGCGATGATCCTGGTCCGGCTGAACCGGTCGGCCAGGTAGCCGGCGGGCAGGGCCACGACCGCGGCGGCGAGGGCCGCCGCGGTGGGGATCGAGCCGGCGGCGGTGTCGCTGAAGCCCCATTCCTTCTGTATGGCCGGGAGCATCCCCGACAGGAGATTGGACTCGATCCGGTCCACGAGTCCGACGATGAAGAGGACCACCAGCGGCGCCCAGCCGAATGGCGCGCGAGCCCGCGCGTCGATGGCGCCGGTGCGCGGGGAACCCAACGTCCCGACCATGCCCACCCTTTCAGTAGGGAAATCTAGAATTCCGTTCTAGGGCAACGTTCTAGCCAGAGTGGCAGAAGTCACAGCTTTCGTAAATGGCCGATTTCCGGGATATTTCGTCGTATCGGGATTCGGCGGGGCTCCGGCGGGGCTCCGATACGGTGATCGCATGGGAGACGCGCAGATCACGGGAGCGCTGCTGGTCGCGGGCACCACCTCCGACGCGGGCAAGAGCGTGGTCACCGCCGGGATCTGCCGCTGGCTGGCCCGCCGGGGCGTCCGCGTCGCGCCTTTCAAGGCCCAGAACATGTCGCTCAACTCGTACGTCACCGCCGACGGCGCCGAGATCGGCCGGGCCCAGGTCATGCAGGCGCAGGCCGCCTACCTGGAGCCCGTCGCCGACATGAACCCGATCCTGCTCAAGCCGGGCAGCGACCGCCGCAGCCAGGTCGTCGTCATGGGCAACCCGGTGGCGGACGTGGACGCGATGGAGTACGGCGCGCTGAAAGACCTGCTGCGCGCCACCGCGCTGGAGGCGCTCGACCGGCTGAGGAAGCAGTACGACGTGGTCGTCTGCGAGGGCGCGGGCAGCCCCGCCGAGATCAACCTGCGCCGCGGCGACATCGCCAACATGGGCCTGGCCAGAGCCGCGAACCTGCCCGTGATCGTGGTCGGGGACATCGACAGGGGCGGGGTGTTCGCCGCGTTCTACGGCACGGTGGGCCTCCTCGACGCGGCCGACCAGTCACACATCGCCGGATTCGTGGTGAACAAGTTCCGCGGCGCGAAGGAGCTGCTGGAGCCCGGCCTCGACATGCTCAGGCGGGTGACCGGCCGCGAGGTGTACGGCGTGCTGCCCTGGCTCGACGGGCTCTGGCTGGACGTGGAGGACTCCCTCGACCTGGACGGCCGCCGGGTCACCGCGGGACGGCCGCACGGGAGGCAGACCCTGCGCGTGGCGGTCGTCCGGCTGCCGCGGATCTCGAACTTCACCGACCTGGACGCGCTGGCCGCCGAGCCGGGCGTGGTGGTGCGGTTCGTGACCGATCCGGTCGAGCTGGACGACGCCGATCTCGTCGTGCTGCCCGGCTCCCGGGCCACGGTCGCCGATCTGGCCTGGCTGCGCGAGACGGGGCTGGCGGCGGCGATCTCGGAGCGGAGCGGTCCCGTGCTGGGGATCTGCGGCGGGTTCCAGATGCTCGGGAGGCAGATCGTCGACACGGTCGAGTCGGGCGCCGGGCGGGTCGACGGGCTGGGGAGGCTGCCGGTGCGGGTGGAGTTCGCCCAGGACAAGCTGCTCGGCCGGCCGGAGGGCACGGCGTACGGGCATCGGGTGGCCGCGTACGAGATCCACCACGGGCGGGCCACGGTCGAAGGGGGCGAGCCGTTCCTCGACGGGTGCCGGGCCGGGAACGTGTGGGGCACCACCTGGCACGGCGCCCTGGAGAACGACGGCTTCCGGCGCGCCTTCCTGACCGACGTGGCCGAGCGGGCCGGGCGGGACTTCGTACCGGCTCCTGACACGGACTTCGCCCGGCTCAGGGAGGAGCGGCTCGACGCGCTCGGCGACCTGGTCGAGCGGCACCTGGACACCGGCGCGCTGCTCCGCCTGATCCAGGACGGCACCCCGGAGGTCCCGGTCCTGCCGCCGGGCGCGCCGGAGGTCCCGGCCCTGCCATCGGGCCCGCCGGGCGCCTAGCGCTCAGCCGGTTTTGGCCATGCGCTGGGCGGCGATCCAGGCGTCGATGCGCTCCCAGTGGTCGTACAGCCAGCGGATCCGGTCCTCGCGCTCCCGTGGCACCTCGGCGGCCGGCACCCGCCACCACTTCGCGGTGATCCGAGCGCTGAAGGGTAGCTTGCGCCAGACGTCCCCGATCGTGATGAGATCGTCGAGCCCGGTGTGCGCGACGAAGATGACGTCCGCCGACGGGCACGCCTCGATGGCCGTGATCGCGCCGTTCGGGTGCGGCGGCAGCAGGTGATCCATGCCCCGCGCCCGCTCCGCCTCCTCGGCCAGCCCCTTCTCCTCCAGCCGCCTGATCGCCAGCCGGCGCCGGCGCGGGGTGAAGTTCCCGCCCTCGGGGAAGATCACGAGCGCGTCCTCGTCGCTCATCGTGGCGGAGAGCCGGCGGATCTCCTCGATGACCCCCTTGTGCCCGGCCTTGCGGGGCACGAACGCGTTCGGCAGCCGGTTGATCACCACGTCCAGCGAGGGGTCGTACTGGAGTGCGGCCTTCATGACGATGCGGGGACGCCGCCGGTAGAGCTCCAGAAGATGAAATATCAGCAGAAAGGAGTCACCGGGGCCCGCGTGCCGGGACAGCACGATGATCGGCCGGGTCAGCCGGGCGGCCTGCTCGTCATGCGTGAGCTCCGGCTCCTGGATGTCCAGCGTCAGCCGGAAGATCCGCACCGCCGCCGCGTACACCTTCGCCAGGAACCACCTGATCAGCGCGTAGTGCCGCTCCTGGCGGCGCGCACCGCCCGCCACCCACAGCCACGAGCACGCGATCAGCACGGCCGACTCCAGCGTCAGCCAGGCCACCCCGAACCAGACGAACCTCAGGCCCCTGCGCTGCGGAGGCGGCAGGCGCAGCGAGGCCGCTGCGGTGACGACGAGCCAGAACGGCAGCGTCACCAGCATGAACACGGTCACCACGATGACCAGCGGAGCCAGCACGAGCCGGCGGAGGATGCGAGGGGGGAGCAACATGGGCCTCCCTGAACGGTCTCACCTTTCATCCTGCCCCGGTCCGCAGGTAGCGGGAAGACGCTTCGTGCGCCCGATCGATGTAGGCCGAGATCTGCGAGAGGTTGCGATAGCGCAGCGGCGACAGCGGCTCGGTGACCCCGGCAGGCAGCACGTGCACCTCCACCCCCGGCGGCAGCGTGGCCATGTCCTCGGCGAAGCGGTGCCGGCGCGCGATCTCGAAGGCCACCATGCCCACCTCCCAGAAGCGCCGCGGCGGTGACAGCGGCCGCTCGATCCGCCCGACGTGCAGCACGTAGACGCGCTTGGCACCGAGCTGAACGGCCCGCCCGATCGGGATGCTGTGCACCAGGCCGCCGTCGTAGAAGTGCTCGCCGCCGACCACCACGGGCGGCAGCAGGCCGGGCACCGCGCACGAGGCCAGCACCGCGTCCACCAGCGGCCCCTCGGTGAACCAGTGCGCCGCCGCCCGCTCCACCGAGGCCGCCACGCACTGGAACGGCACTTCCAGCTCCTCGATCCGGGAAACCCGCACGGTCTTGCTCAGCAGCTCGCGAAGCGGGCTGATCGGGTGCAGATGGGTACGGGTCTTGGCCAGCGTGGACAATCGGGCGACCCAGGAGCCGGCGAACGCCGTACGGACGACATCCGAGCGCCACAGGGACGTCAGCCGGTCCACCGCCTCGGCGGGGGCGGCGGCGATGAGCGCGCCGTTCAGCGCCCCCACGGACGTGCCCACCACGAGGTCGGGGCTGATGCCCGCCTCGTCGAGGGCCTGCAGCATGCCCACCTCGTGAGCGCCGAGCACGCCGCCGCCACCGAGCACGAACGCGGTCTCCACATTCCCCACCCTCTCCTTGCCGCGTCCCGGAAGCAAAGCCATCGGCAGCCTGCCGAACCCGTCCGGTGACGGGCCGCCCGGCGCGCGGGACGATGCCGCCATGACAGCAGTGGTGCAAGCCGAAGGGCTGACCAAGTATTACGGCAGGCGCCGAGGTCTGGAGGATCTCACGCTGGAGATCCAGCCGGGGGAGATCTTCGGCTATCTCGGGCCGAACGGCGCGGGGAAGACCACCACGCTCAGGTTGCTGCTCGACGTGATCAGGCCCACCCGGGGCACGGTACGCGTGCTCGGCGCGGACCCGCGCGACTCCTCCGTCCGGGCGCGGATCGGCTACCTGCCGGGCGAGCTGGCGCTCGAAGGCCGCGAGCGGGCCAGGGACTACCTGCGGTTCCTCGGCCAGGTGCGCGGCGGCGTGCCGGAGTCCCGCATCCACGAGCTGGCCGAGCGGTTCGACGCCGACCTGTCGGTGCAGATGCGCAAGCTCTCCAAGGGCAACAAGCAGAAGGTCGGGCTGATCCAGGCGTTCATGCACGAGCCGGAGTTCCTGATCCTGGACGAGCCGACGGGCGGGCTCGACCCGCTGGTGCAGCACGAGTTCCTGGCTCTGGTCAGGGAGGTGCGCAAGTCCGGCCGTACCGTGCTGATGTCCTCGCACGTGCTCGCCGAGGTCGAGAGCGTCTCGGACCGGGTCGGCATCGTACGTTCCGGCCGCCTGGTGGCGGTGGAGGACGTGGCGGCGCTGCGCGAGAAGGCGGTGCGCCGGGTCGAGCTGCACTTCGACGCGCCGGTGCCGCGGGCGGCCTTCGAGAGCCTGCCCGGCGTGCGCGACCTGCGCGTGGAGGGCGCCAGCGTGCACTGCACGATCGACGGGCGCCCGGACGCGCTGATCAAGGCGGCGGCCCGCTTCACCGTGGTGCACATGGTCAGCGCGGAGCCGGACCTGGAGGAGATCTTCCTGACCTACTACAGCGACGAGGAGCGGCACCATGATCGCCAAGAGTCTGCGTGACAACCGGCGGGCGCTGATCCTCTGGTCCGTCGGCATCAGCCTGTTCATGTGCCTCTATCTGGGCACGTACGCCAGCGTCAAGCTCAACCCCGAGACCTACGGCCAGGTCGCCATGGACAAGTTCCCCGGCGCCCTGAAAGATCTCATGGGCGGTCTCCAGGACTTCGTGAGCGGCGCCGGCTACCTGCAGTCGGTCGTCTACCAGCTCTTCGTCCCGGTGCTGTTCATCGTGTGCGCGACGCTGCTCGCCAACCGGGCCATCGCGCAGCCTGAGGAGACCGGCACGCTGGAGCTGATCGTCACGCTGCCCGTGGACCGGCGGCGGCTGGTGCTGGAGAGGTTCGCGGCGCTGGTGGCGGGGATGCTCGTGGTGGCCGGCGTGACCCTGGCCGTCGCGTGGGCGATGAGCCAGGCCGTCGAGATGGGGGTGCCGTTCGACCGGATGCTGGCGGCGCACACGGGGGTGCTGCTGCTCGGGCTGCTGTTCGGCACCGTGGCGCTGGCCGTCGGCGCGGCCACCGGGCGGCGGCTGGTCGCCTCGGCCGTGGTCGGGGTGTGGGTGGTGGCCGGCTACATGGTCGTCACGATCGGCCGCGACGTCGACGCCATCTCGTGGCTGAAGTGGATCTCGCCGTTCCACTACTACGCCGAGGGCAGGCCGCTCTACGAGGGGCTGCCGGTGGGGGACTACCTTGTCCTGGCGGGGGCGACGGCCGTGCTCGCGCTCACTGCGGTCCTCGCGTTCGACAGGCGCGACGTGGGAGTGTGATGGCGATCTCCGAGATGCCCGCCGACCTGCTCGGCGGGCATCGCAAGGTGCTGGCCGAGTCCGCCGCGACCGGGCGCTTACCGGATCGCGCCGCGCTCGACGCCTACCGCGCCGCGGGCACGCGGGCCGCCGAGCTCGGGATCCCGCTGCGGCTGCTGGTGGACGGCGCGCTCGCGGACGGCGAGGGACTGCCTGGGGCGCTGCCCGCGCTGCGCAAGGCGGTGTCGGCGCTGATGGAGGGGTACGAGCGGGCCCAGCTCGTCGCCATCCGCACCGAGGAGGCGGCGCGCAGGGAGTTCGTGGACGACCTGCTCCAGGGGCGGGCCGAGCGGCTGGCCGAGCGGGCGGAGCACTTCGGGCTGCGGCTGGCCGAGTCGTACGTGGTGGCCGTGGCCAGGGGCCTGCGCGAAGGCGACCAGGAGCGGATCGAGCGGGACCTGATCGCCAGGTTCGGCTCGCACAACGTGCTCGTGGCCGTGCGCGACGGGCTGCTGGTCTGCGTGGCGCCCGCGACCCTGCCGGCCGCGGTGGGCGAGTTCACCCATCACGTACGCGCCCGCTTCCCGGCCGGGTGGCGGGTCGGCGTGGGACGGGCGCACCGGGGGCCGGGCGGTGTGGTGGCGTCGTACCGGGAGGCGGCTCAGGCGCTGGAGCTGGCCGACGGGCTAAAGCTCAAGATCGACGTGGTCAAGGCCGCCGACCTGCTGGTGTTCCCCGTGCTGTTGCGCGACAGGAGCGCCATCGAGGATCTGGTGACGAGCGTGCTGAGCCCGTTGCTGGGGGCGCGGGGCGGGCACGAGCCGCTGCTGGAGACCCTGGAGGCCATCTTCGCCTCGCACGGCAACCAGACGGCCGCGGCCCGGCGGCTGGGGCTCAGCCCGCGGGCGGTCACGTACCGGCTGGAGCGCATCCGCCGCCTGACCGGCTTCTCGCCGGACGACCCGACGCAGCGCTTCACCCTGGAGACGGCCGTCCTCGGCGCCCGCCTGCTGGGCTGGCCCGCCGGCTTCTCCTCCTGAGACCGCTGCCGGACGTGCGCCGACCGGCGGTGGGGCTTCGGTGGGGCTCCGGCGGGGCTTCGGCCGGCCGTCGATGAGGGCCGATCGGACGCCGGCGCGGGGCTCAACCGTCGGTGAGCGCAAGCGGGACGACGGGGCGGGGGCTCGGCCGTCGGTGAGCGTGGGGGGCTCAGCCGTCGGTGAGCGCCAGCCGGACGCCGAAACCGACGATGACCACGCCGGTCAGGCGGTCGAGGAAGCGCCGCACCGCCCGTGTGCGCAGGAACCCGCTCATCAGCGACGCGAACCCGATCAGCACAACACTCCACACCAGCCCCTCGGCCACGTGCACCCCGGCCAGCAGCAGCCCCATGACCGCGTGCGGAGCCTCGGCCGGGATGAACTGGGGCAGCATCGCCACGTAGAACGCCCCGACCTTGGGATTGAGCAGGTTCGTGACCAGCCCGCGGGTGAACCCCTTCCCGAACCCCACCGCCTCCTGCTCGGGCACGCCCTCCGCGCCGTCCTTGGCCAGCAGCATGCGCAACCCCATCCACACCAGGTACGCCGCACCGGCCCAGCGCAGGACGTCGTAGGCCGTCTGCGAGGCCGCCAGCAGCGCCGACAGCCCCGCCGCGGTCAGCACGCCCCAGACGAGCGTGCCGAGCTGGATGCCCAGCGTCACGCCCCAGGCCGGGCGCCGGCCCGCCAGCAGCGACGTACGCAGGATGAGGGCCGTGTCCAGGCCCGGGGTGAGCGTGAGGAGCGCCACCACGGCGGCGAACGACCAGATCGATCCGGCGATGTCCATGATGGTCAGGGTATGAGGATGAGCTTCCCGGTTGTCCGGCGGCCCGCGAGGTCTTCGTGCGCCTGGCGTACCTCGGACAGCGGGTAGCGGTGCGAGACGTTGATGGCGAGCTGACCCGAGGCGATCCAGCCGAACAGGTCGGAGGCGCGCTGGAGCAGCTCGGCGCGCTCGGCGATGTAGTGGACGAGCGTGGGCCTGGTGAGGAAGAGCGAGCCCTGCTTGTTGAGCGTCTGGGGGTCGATCGGGGGGACCGGGCCGCTGGCGGCGCCGTACAGGGCCATCAGGCCGCGCGGGCGCAGCGCCTCCAGCCCGCCGTCGAACGTGGCCGCCCCGACGCCGTCGTACACCACGTCGATCTTGCCGCGCAGGGCCTCGGCGAAGTCCTCGTACCGCAGCACCTCGTCCGCGCCCGCCTCGCGGGCCAGCTTCTCCTTCTCGCTGGTGGAGACGGTGGCGTAGACCTTGGCGCCCTTGAGCTTGGCCAGCTGGACCAGCAACTGCCCCATGCCGCCGGCTCCGGCGTGCACGAGCACCTGGTCGCCCGCGCGTACCTCGTGAGTGGAGTGGGTGAGGTAGTGGGCGGTCAGGCCCTGCAGCATCGCCGCGGCCGCCACCTCGGCCGGCACCCCGTCCGGCACGGGCACGGCCCGGTCGGCGGGCACGACGGCCTTGTCGGCGTAGCTCCCGAGCACGCTGGCCCAGGCCACGGTGTCGCCCACGGCGACCCCTTGCACCCCGGGGCCGAGCGCGGAGACGGTGCCGGCGCCCTCGGACCCGATGGTGGTGGGCAGGCTGAGGGGATATGCGCCGGAGCGGTGATAGATGTCGATGAAGTTCACGCCGCTGGCGGCGACGTCGACCACGATCTCCCCGGCGCCGGGGACGGGGTCGGGTCGCTCGACGTATTTGAGTACCTCGGGGCCGCCCTGGGCGGAAATGGTGATGGCATGCATGCCCCTAGTCAACTCCGCCTGCGCCCGCATGTGCCACCCGCCCCCGGCGCTCGGCGCGCCCGTCACCGACCGCTTCGCCGTCGGGCCGTCGGGCCGTGGGTCGGTCAGCCGTTCACCTGTTCACCAGTTGGGCTGGTCGGCGCCGCGCGCCACCCGTCCCGCATTCTCACGTGGAGACGGAGCCACAACCGTTGCCGAGGTAGGCGAGAGTGGCATCCCCTATCCTGCCCCATTCCTGATTATTGCCCGCGTCGACGATATATCTGACGCCTTCCAGAAGGATTCCCGTGGCAAGAGCCCGGCAAGAGACCCGCTGCGTGTTTCCACCGCCTGTGCCGCCATTCTTGAGCGCATATCCAACGGTGATGAACGCATCGCCCAGGAGACCCCAGGATTGGAGGAGTTCCGAGAAAGCAGGATTACCCTCGGCCTGGCTGCTCTGGATGACGAAGCTTCCCCACTGCCCGACCTCCTGGCCGTCCACCTCGTAGCCGTACTCCTCTGACGCCGAGATGCTCCCCGTGAGCGTGGCCCGCTCGGAGTTTTCGGCGATGGCCAGCGTGATGCCGCCCGAGAATGCAGCGGTGAGGTTTCCCACCTCTTTTCCGTCCTCGCTGAAACCGGTGATGACCAATCCCGAGTCGCCGTCGGAAGCCGTGCACCAGGAGATGCCGGTGGCGTTCTGGAATTGCTGGGGTGCGGGTACGACGATCAGCACATCGGCATCCTGGCCCACGGCGGCATCCCTTTCACACGGGCGACGTTTGCAGGGGCATTCCTCCCCTCGCCCCAATGCCCGACACGTGGGGGTGCCTAAAATACGTGTTTCCTCATGCTCTCTCGAGGACAAGTGCGGCTCATGCGTGTGTCCCACACATCAGTCGCGGTCAGACGGGTCAAGCTCCAGCGATCCGGGCCAGGGCGCCCGCCTCCAAAGCCACCCAGATCGCCCCGTCCGGGCCCACTGTCAGCCCGTGCGGCTCGGCCTTACGCGCCGCTCCATCGCCCTCCCCGACCGTCTCAACCGTCCCGAACTCAGGGAGCGGGTATTCCTTGATGTCGCCGTCGGTGGTGATGCGGCCGAGTCGGTTGGCGCCCCACTCCGTGAACCAGAGGGCGTCGTCCGGACCCGTGATGATGGCATGCGGACGAGCGGCCCGGTCCGGGAGTGGAAATTCGGTGATCTTGCCGGACGTGTCGATCCGCCCGACCTGGCCCGCACCGATCTCGACGAACCAGAGCGCCTCGTCCGGCCCGCACGTGATCCCGACCGGCGCGGCCCCCTCCGTGGGGAGGGGATGAACGCTCACCTCGCCCGACAACGAGATGCGCCCGATGGCGTTGCCCTGGTTGAGGGTGAACCAGAGAGCCTCGTCGGGACCAGCGGCGATGAAGGAGGGCATGCCACCCTCCACCGGCACATCGAACGCCGTCAGGATCCCGTCGGGCCCGATGCGGCCGATCCTTCCCGGCTCCATCTGGGTGAACCACATGGCGCCGTCAGGGCCGGCGACGAGCCCGTACGGTGAACTCGTCGGGTAGGCCGTCACCTGCCCGTCGGCGGTGATGCGGCAGACCCGCCCGCCCTTGTACTCCGTGAACCACATCGCCCCGTCGGGCCCAGGCGTGATCACGGTCGGCAACCCGTCGGCCGGGTCGAGTTGATGGATCTCCGGGTCCTGTCCGGGCACCAGCCTGCCGATACGCCCCTGGTGAACGAGCGTGAACCAGAGCGCCCCATCGGGCCCGGCCGCGATGCCGTACGGTGCGCCTTCGTCGATCATGGTCAGCATATGCGTCCCCCTGAGAGCTGGATTTCGTTTCCTCGAAAGCGCCGGTTGAGCGCACGATCGTGCGACACCACGACGAGTGCGCCACGGTAGTCGGCGAGTGCCTGCTCAAGCTCTTCGGCCAGGACCGGCGACAGGTGGTTGGTCGGCTCGTCGAGCAGGAGCAGGTCGTATTCGCCCGCCAGCAGCCGGGCCAGCGCCAGGCGGCGCCGTTGCCCGACCGACAGCGCGCCCACCTTCTGGTCGAGCGTGTGCGCCTTGAAGAGGCCGGTGCGCAGCAGGGCCGCCCTGCGCTCGTCCGGGTAGCCGTACCCGTAGGCGGCCGGCACCGTCAGGTCCGGGTCGAAGGTGTCCTCCTGCAACAGGTGGCCGACCCGTCCGCGAGCATGCTCGGCGATGGTCCGCAGCAGCGTGGACTTGCCCGCGCCGTTGGCGCCACGGACCAGCAGCCGATCACCGCTCCCGATGGTCAGCGAGCGAATGTACAGCCGGTCGCCGACCTGGACGTCGCGCAACTCGACAAGCGCACGCGAAGCCGCTGCCCGGCCGCCAAACGTGCCCGAGTCGTCGGGTCGGCTGCGGAGCGTGCCCGACCGTTGGGGTCGGCCGCCGAGCGGGCCCGACTCTTCGGAAGGGCCGCTGGACGTGCGCGTCTCTTCGGGACGGCCGCCGAGCGGGCCCGACTCTTGGGGCCGGTCGCCGGACGTGTGCGACTCTGCGGGACGGCCGCCGAGCGACAGCGAGTCTCCGGGCTGGTTGCCGGACGTGCGCGACTCCTCTGGCTGGTTGCCGGACGTGCGCGACGCCTCTGGCCGGTTGCGGGGTGCGCGCGAGTGCTCCCGCGGGTTGCCGGTCGTGTGCGAGTCCTCCGGGCGGCTGGTGAACGTGCCGTGGAAGCGGAGCGGGTCCGGGGGCCTCGGCACTGGGTTTTCCTCCAGCCTGCGCAGCCGCTCGTACGCGTTGCGCACCCTGCTGGCCACCGAGCTCTGCACCCGCCCCGCGTTCCGGTCGTAGGCCATCTTGTTGTTGTCGCGCATCACCCGCCCAGGCGCCACTCGATGGGCGGTGGTGGCCGTGTGCTCCCGCAACTGCCGCAGCTCTTCCTGCCAGGTCGCGTACGACTGCTCCCAGCGCGCCCTGGCCGCCGCCTTCGCGGTGAGGAAGCCCGTGTAGCCGCCGCCGAAGCGGGTGATGGAGCCCTCCTCCACCTCGAGCACCGCCGTGGCGATCCGGTCCAGGAAGATGCGGTCGTGGGACACGACGACCACCGCGCCCCTGTGCTCGCGCAGCCGGTCTTCCAGCCAGGTCAGCGCCGACTCGTCCAGGTGGTTGGTCGGCTCGTCGAGCAGCAGCACCCGGGGCGCGGCGGCCAGCACGCAGGCAAGGCCAAGCCGCGCCCGCTCGCCACCCGACAGGCTCGACAGAACCCGCTCCCGACCCACGTGGGCCAGCCCGAGGCCGTGGAACGCCTTGTCGACCCGCGCGTCCGCCTCATAGCCGCCCCGCAGCTCAAACGCCGTGAGCAACTCGCCGTACTCGTCCATGACGTCGTCGGTAAGGTCGGACTCCAGCTCCCGCATCCTGCGCTCCATGGCGCGCAGGTCACTGAGCGCGGCGTCGATCGCCTGTTGGACCGTGTGGCCGAGCACCGGGTCGACCGATGGGCCGGGCGTCCGCTCATGCGAGCTAGGCGAATCGAGCGACTGTCCGCGCGCGTGCGTCAGGTCGTGGCCCTGTCCGTGCACGTGAGGCAGGTCGTGCGTCTGCTCGTGCACGTGCGAAAGGCCGTGCGCCTGCTCGTGCAACAGGTCGTGCGTCCGGTCGTGTGCCGGGTGCGGCGTTCGTTCGTGCGAGCAGGCGTACTGGAGGTCCTGTGTCCGGTCGTCCGGGCGGTCCTGAGTCTGGTCGTTCACACGGTCGTCCGGGCGGTCCTGAGTCCGGTCGTTCACACGGTCGTACGGGCGGTCCAGAGTCTGGTCGTTCACACGGTCGTATGAGCCGTCCTGCGTCCGGTCGTTCATGTGGTCGTACGGGCGGTCCTGCGCTCGTCCGTGCGGGAGGTTGAGCGTCTCCTCGAGGGTCTGCCCGAGGTAGCCGGCGTCCTCAGGCACGGTGACCGTGCCGTCGTCGGGGCGCTCGATCCCGGCGAGGAGCCGCAGCAGTGTGGACTTGCCCGAGCCGTTCTCGCCGACGATGCCCACGCGCTCGCCCGGCCCCACCGACATGCTGACGTCGGTGAGGACGGCCCGCTCGCCGTAAGACTTGGAAACCCTTTTGAGGCTGATCAGGATGGAACTCCAATCGCAACTGTTGTAGCTTTACTGTGCCACGCAGGCGACGTTAACGCAACTGGAGTAGTTTTTGGAATCGAACAAGCGGCCAGGCGGGCGAAGTGCGCGGGTGCGCGACGCCGTACGGCAGGCCACGCTCGGCGAGCTGGCCGAGCACGGCTTCAGGGGTTTGACGGTCGAGAACGTGGCCGAGCGGTCAGGCGTGCACAAGACGACCGTCTACCGGCGCTGGGGGAGTGTGGCGGGGCTCATCTCCGATGCGCTCGAACTGGCCAAGGACGAGCCGTGGCCGATCCCCGACACCGGCTCGATCGAGGGCGATTTGCGGGGCATCGTCCAGCTGGTGCGCAGCGGGTTCGACGATCCGGAGCTGGGGCCGGTGTCGGCGGCGTTCGTGGCGGCCGCCGTACAGGACGCAGATGCGGCCCGGGCGCTGCACGAGTTCTTCGTGGCCCGCCACGAGCAGTCGGCTGAGGTGGTGCGGCGGGCGATCACGAGAGGTGAGCTGCCCGATGTCATCGATGTGCGAGAGGTGATCAGGGTCGCGGTCGCCCCGGTCTACTACCGGTTGTTCGTCGCGCACGAGCCGGTGACCGAGCGGGACGCCGACCGGGCCGCCGACGCGGCACTCGCCGCAGCCCGCGCCGGCGTCCTGTAGGCAGGCCGGGAGCCGGCCAGGGGTCCGTGGCCGGTCGGGACGGGTGCTCCGTATCCGGTCGGGAAGGAGGTCCCGTACCCGGTCGGGACGGGGATTCCGAACCCGGACAGGACGGGGATCCCGTGGCCGGACAGGACGGGATTCCGTGGCCGGACGATAGCCGGTCAGTGGCCAGAGCTCGGGTCAGGGTTCCTTCTGGCCGCGTAGCTCGAAGTCGTCGAACGTGGTCTTCAGCAGCGACTCGCTGCCCTTGGGCGTGCGCGCGAACACCCCCACATACCCGTTGCCGATGCCGTTCGGGTCATCCACCTCGTGCACCTGCCGATCGTTCACCCACATCGTCAGCCGCACGGAGGACCCGGACTGCGCGCACGACGCCACGATCCTGGCCTTGCCGGGCAGCCCGTCCACCTGTACGGGCTGGGCCAGCGTCCCGCCCGACCCGTTCACGATCCGGCGGATCCGGGCCTTGCCGGTGGTGTCGAGGGCGAACTCGTAATAGGTGTCGTCATTGTCGGAGTTGTGGCAGTAAATGCCGTACTCGCCGGTCCCGGTCGACTTCTTCACCTCGGCGGTGGCGGCGACGACGACGGACGAGGGCAGCATCGGCGTGGGCGTGGCAGAGGGGTCCGGCGTGGTCGTCGGGGTGGCGATGAGGAAGGGGATGGGAGCCTTGGTCCGCCGCTCCTCGTACCCGTCCTCCACGTCCAGCCCGTACGTCCCGTCGGTACGGTAGCCGTAGCTCGCGCTCTCGTCGGCATCGTAGATCCCGTTCCAGCCGCCGGAGGTCTGCGTGAAGTCCTCGCGATAGAGAACGGCCAGGTCCTCGGGCGGCCCGCCGGGCCTGAGCGCAGCCCAGGTGGCCACGGCCCCGACCACGACCACCGCCGTGGCCGCCGCGAGGACGCCGATCAGCTTGCCACGCCGCTTGGTCCCGCCGGGCGCGACGCCGGTGAACGGCGTGGTCGCGCGCTGCCAGGCCACCTGTACGGTGTGCGCCGCCTGCTCCGGCGCGGCCGAGCGCCCGACGAGGTGGTCGAGCAGCTGCTGAGCGGTCGGCCGGAGGGCCGGATCCTTCTGCAGCGCGGCCCTGACCAGCTCGCGCAGGCCGGGCTCGACCTCGTCCAGCTTCGGCTCGGTGTTGAGCACCTGGTAGACGATCGACGGCAGCGTGTCGCCCCCGAAGGGCGCCCGTCCGCTCGCCGCGAACGCCACCAGGCAGCCCCACGAGAACACGTCGCAGGCCGGCGACACCGGCTCGCCCCGCAGCACCTCCGGAGCCATGTAGCGAGGCGTGCCGACCAGCTCGCCGGTGCCCGTGACGCCCCCGAGGGTGTCGAGCGCCCGCGCGATCCCGAAATCGATCACCCGCGGGCCGACGGGGGACAGCAGCACGTTGGACGGCTTGAGATCCCGGTGCACCACACCGGCTCCGTGGATGGCGGTGAGCGCGGTCGCCACGCTGACGGCCAGCGCGTCGAGGCTGGAGCCGCGCAGCGGGCCCGACTGGCGTACGGCCTCCTCGAGGTTCGGCCCCGGCACGTATTCGGTCACCACGTAGAGCTGCCCGCCGTCGAGTGCGGCCTCGATCACCGCGGCCGTGCAGAACCTGCGCACCCGCTGCGCCGCATCGGCCTCCCTGCGAAAGCGCATGCGGAACTGCTCGTGCTGGCTGAGCTCCGGGTTGATCACTTTGACGGCGACCCGCTGCCCAGCAGGGTCCTCGGCGAGATGGACTGTGCCCATCCCACCCCGGCCCAGCACGCTCAGCAACCTGTAGCGCCCGATGTGGGAGGTTTCACCGTTCACGCCGCGCAAGCTTACCTACACCAGGCCCGCTGCCGCAGGCCTGGCGGCACCCGCCCTTCCCGGACAGGATCCTGCGCGGCCGACGGCTCAGAAGTTTCGTGGCTGACGAATTCGAGCCGGCTCATCCATGGATCCCTCGTGACCGGCTCTCCACGCGCGTATGGAGCGCAGCGACGGAAGCCCCTTCTCGGGGCTCGCGACCAGCACCCGGCACCCCGCCGCCCTGGCTGCGGCGATCCCGGCCGGGCTGTCCTCGATGGCCACGCATCGCGAGGGCGTGACCCCGAGCCGCCGGGCCGCCTCCAGGTAGGGGTCCGGCCAGGGCTTGCCCCGCGAGGTGTCCTCATTGGCGATGACCAGGTCGAACGCGTGCCCCAGCCGCGGCAGCACCAGCTCCACGATGCTCCGGGGGGAGGCGCTGACCAGGGCGGTGGGGATGGCGGTGGCGGCGAGCCCGGCCAGCAGCTCCGGCGCGCCCGGCATGATCGTCACCTCCCGCCCGACCCGGTCGGCGAACGCGCCGGTGAGCCGCTCCACGAGCCCGGCCGAGCCGGCCGACCCCGCCGAGCCCGTCCGGGCAGGGGTGGAGGGGTGGGGGCGGAGCAGGTGGAGTGCCACGTCCTCGATCGTCCGCCCCTGGACGTGGGGAAGGTCGGCGGGCCCGAGCGGCCGCCCAAGAGAGGCGGCGACGTCGGCGACCGCCTCCCACCACAGCCCCTCGGTGTCCACCAGCGTGCCGTCCATGTCCAGCAGGACGGCGGCGAGCCCCGCGAGGTCAGACGGCATCGGCGGCGATGACGGGTACGGGGACCGTGACCGTGCGCGCCGCCACCAGGACCGGGCGCTCCACCAGCCGGACCGTGACGCGCGCCCCCGGCCCGAGCCGGGCCGCCTCGTGTCCGGGCACGTCCGCGAGCACCTCGCCGCCCTCCACGGCCACCCTGAGCCGGACCGAGGAGCCGCGGAAGGACGCGGCGAGCACCTCGGCGGGACCGTCGGCCGCAGGGACGATCCGCACCGCCTCCGGACGGATCAGCACGTCCACGGACGGATCCGCGGGAGGCGGCCCGTCCAGCGGGAGGAGCTGGCCGAGCACCGTGACCTGGTCCCCGGAGACGCGCCCGGCCAGATGGTTCATGGTGCCGACGAACTCGGCCACGAACGGCGTGGCCGGCCGGTCGTACACCTCGGCGGGTGCCCCCACCTGCTCCAGCCGCCCGTCCCGCAGCACCGCCACCCGGTCGGCGATGGACAGCGCCTCCTCCTGGTCGTGCGTGACGAAGATGGTGGTGATGCCGAGGTCGAGCTGGAGCCGCCGGATCTCCTCGCGCAGCGCCACCCGCACCTTGGCGTCCAGCGCCGACAGCGGCTCGTCCAGCAGCAGGACGCGCGGCTCCAGCGCGAGCGCGCGGGCCAGGGCGACGCGCTGCTGCTGGCCGCCGGAGAGCTGGTGCGGGTAGCGGTCGGCGTGGGTGGGCAGGCCGACGAGTTCGAGGAGCTCGTCCGCCTTCGCCCGCCGCGCGGCCACGGGCACCTTGCGTACGCGCAGGCCGAAGGCGACGTTGTCGCGGGCGTTCAGGTTGGGGAAGAGGGAGTACGACTGGAAGACCATGCCCGCGTCCCGCTTGCTGGCCGGGACGTCCGTGATGTCCTGGCCATCCACCAGCACCGCACCGGAGTCCGGCCGCTCGAACCCGGCCACGCACCGCAGCGCGGTCGTCTTGCCGCACCCCGACGGCCCCAGCAGGGCGACGAACTCGCCGGGTGAGACGGTCAGGTCGAAACCGTCCAGTGCCACGGTCTTGCCGAACACCCGCCGCAGCCCGCGGAACTCCACCGATGCCGTCATTTCCCCTTCTCCTTCCCGAAAATGGTGGACACGGCGAGCAGCAGCAGCCAGATGAGCAGGAGGCTGAGGATGGAGACCGCGACCGAGAGCTGGCCCTTGGAGCCGGAGACCGTCACGATCCACACCGCGAACGGCTCGTAGCCCAGCAGGCTCGCGACGGTGTACTCGCCCAGCACCAGCGCCAGCGTCAGGAACGACGCGCTGGCCAGCGCCGAGCGCAGGTTGGGCACGATCACCCGCACCAGCACGTACGGCCACGACGCCCCCAGGTTGCGCGCCGCCTCCACCAGCGTCCGCACGTCCATCGTGCGCAGCCCCGCGTCCAGCGACCGGTACACGAACGGCAGCACCAGCACCACGTACGCCAGCACCAGCACCACGGGGAACGCCGGGTCCTGCATCGCGATCAGCGTGCCCCAGAACGGGGTGGGCGCGAGCGCCTCGGTCCCGTTGCGCAGCGACGTGCCGATCCCGGCCACGAACGTGATCGGCGGCACCACCAGCGGCACCGTGCACAGCACCTCCATGACGGGCCGCAGCCGGGGCGCGAAGAGCCGTACGGCCAGCATCGCGGGCAGCGCGAGCAGCAGCACCAGCACGATGGTCGCGGCCGCCAGCGACAGCGACAGCGCCAGCGAGCGGATGAAGCCCTCGGCCGTCAGCAGCTCGCCGTAGGCCGACAGCGAGACCCCGGCGGTCGGCGTGTAGACCGTGTACCAGAGCGAAGCGCCCAGCGGGATGAGGAAATAGGCCGCGGCCAGCAGGAACACCACCCCGCGCCACACCCTCGGCCGGGCGGCGGTCCCCGAGACGCGCTCCAGGCCGGTCAGTGCAACCATCGGGAGCTCCTCTTCTGCAGCGGCAGGTAGATCGCCATCACCAGCCCGGCCACGACGACCATGTCGAGGCTGAGCGCCAGCGCGATGTTCTCGTAGCCGATCAGCACGTCTCCGGTGAGCGCGCTGGCGATCTTCAGCGTGACGAGCGGCACGACGGTGCCGACCATGGCGTTCGCGGTGGCGTACGCGGAGAAGGCCGAGCCGAACAGCAGGACCACGCCGCCGAGCATCGCGGGCGTCAGCACGGGCAGCGCCACGAAGCGCCAGTAGTGCCAGGCGGTGGCGCCGCTGTTGGCCGCCGCCTCGCGCCACTGCGGCCGCAGCCCGTCCAGCGCCGGCGCCATGACCAGCACCATCAGCGGGACCGAGAAGTACAGGTAGACCACGGCCAGGCCCCAGAAGGTGTACAGCGCCCCCGAGGGGAGCCCGGCCAGGCCGCTGATCACGCCGGAGTTGCCGAGCGTGGCGATCCAGAAGAAGGCCAGCGGCACGCCGCCGAAGTTGGCCAGCACGCCGGAGGCCGTCAGCACGGCCTCGCGCAGCAGGGTGAAGCGGGAGGTCACGACGGCGTAGGCGAGGAACGTGCCCAGCACCGCCCCGAGCAGCGCCACCACCGCGGACAGCTTGACGCTGCCGATCATGGCGGTGAGGTAGCCGCCCTGCAGGCTCTGCGACAGGTTGGCCAGGCTCGGCCGCCCCTGCGCCGTGAACGCCCCCGCCACCAGCGCGATGGCGGGGACGCCGAACACGAACGCGAAGAACGCCAGCAGCGGCAGCGCGCCCAGCCAGCCCCTCGAACGGGAGCGGGTCATCCCGAGATGGCGGCGTCCCAGCCGCTGGCCAGCTTGGCCTTGGCCGCGTCCACCTGCTCGGTCGTGGGGAACTCGGGCGTGCCCTCCACCGCGGGCAGCTTCTCCGCCAGCGCCTTGTCCACGGTGCCGTCGGCGGTCATGACGGGCAGCAGGACAGGACGGGCGAAGCCCTTGAGGAAGAGGTTCTGGCCCTCGGCGCTGTAGAGGTATTCCTGCCACAGGCGCGCGGCGGCCGGATGCGGGGCGTCCTTGTTGATCGCCTGGGCGTACATCTGGAAGTACTTGCCGTCGGTGGGTACGTTGACCTTCCAGTCGAGGCCCTTGGGCGTCATCTGGGGCGCGTAGGCGGCGTTGTTGTAGTCCCAGTCGATGCTGATCTGGGTCTCGCCCTTCTCGATGGTGGCGGGCGTGGTCTCCACCGGGTTGTAGTTGCCGGCGTCCTTCAGCTTCTTGAAGAACTCGATGCCGGGCTGGATGTCGGCGAAGGATCCGCCGCTCGCGATGGAGGCCGCGTACACGCCGGCGAAGGCCGAGCCGGACTTGGTCGGGTTGCCGTTCATCGCGACCTTGCCCTTGTACTCGGGCTTGAGCAGGTCGGCGAAGCTCGTCGGGCAGGTGGCGATCTTCTTCGCGTCGCAGCCGATGGACACGTAGCCGCCGTAGTCGTTGACCCAGAGCCCGGTGGCCTCCTTCTGCCCCTCGGGGATCTTGTCGAACGTCTGCACCTTGTACGGGGCGAACAGCCCCTCCTTGGCGCCGCTGATCGCGAACGACTGGCCGAGGTCCAGCACGTCGGGGGCGCGGTCCTGGCCCTTGCGGGTCTTCACGGCGTTGATCTCGTCCGCGCTGGCCGCGTCGGGGGTCTCGCTCTCGATCTTGATGCCGTACTTGGCCTGGAACTTCTCGATGATCTCGCCGTAGTTGGCCCAGTCGGGGGGCAGGGCGATGACGTGCAGGTTCCCCTCCTTCTTGGCCGCCTCGACGAGCTTGTCGAATCCGCCGAAGTCGGCGGCGGAGGCGGCGGTCGCCGCGTTCACCCCGCCCTCCGACGCCTGGGTGGTCTGCTGGGTGCTGGGGGCGGCGCCGCAGGCCGCGGTGACTACGGTAAGGGCTGCTACAACGCCGGCCGAACGGGCGCGAGGTGTGAACACGACGCCTCCACTTTCCAGGGGGTGTGGAAAGAACTTAGGGGAACTTGTACAAACAAGCGAGCACTAGTAAGTCGCATAAATATTGCTCTTTCGTGAATTGGAAGGGTCGGGGATGGTTGCCCGCTATGAACGGATCGCTGATGAGCTGCGGGATGAGATCCTCGCCGGCGCGCATCCGGTCGGTTCCCAGCTGCCGAGCGAGTCCGAGCTGGCCGGGCGCTTCGGCGCGGCCCGCGGGACCGTGCGCCAGGCGGTGGCCGTGCTGGCCGCCGAGGGCTTGGTCGGCTCCCGGCAGGGGGCCAGGCGCATCGTGCTCGGCAACGCGCGCAGCCAGAGCTTCGCCGAGCTGCACAGCTTCGCCCAGTGGGCGCGCGCCAACGGCCACCGCTTCGGCGGCCAGGTGATCGAGCAGCGCCGCAGGCGCGCGAGCGGCGCCGAGTCCGCCAGGCTCGGCCCGGGAGAGGTGCTGGAGGTGCTGCGCCTGCGCTCGCTGGAGGGCGAGCCGGTGCTGGTCGAGCGGACGGTCTACGCCGGGTGGGTGGCCGGGGCCGTGGAGGGGCTGCCGGCCGGCTGCGAGTCGGTCACCGAGGCGTTGTACGACTCGATCGGGCTGGTGTTCGCCTATGGCGAGCACCTCATCGACGCGGTCCCCGCGGGCGCGCAGGACGCCCGGCTGCTGGGGGTGCGCCGGGGCAGCCCGCTCCTGCGGCAGCGCAGGACCACGACCACGCACGAGGGCAGGCCGGTGGAGTCGTCGGACGACCGCTACCGCGCAGGCAGCGTGACCTTCAGCATCCGCAACTCGATCGGCGCCAACCCGCTCGTCCGGCGGGCGGGCGACTTGCGTTTCGGGGGCTGAGAACATATGTTCGAGTCATAAGCACCCGTCTTCCCCCGGGTGGCTCAGCATACGGACCAGAGCCGCGGGGAGAAGCGACTTGAGCAGACTCTATGGCGATCCGATAGAGGTGTGGACGAGGGACGGGGAGCCGACTCAGTTCGTCTGGCGCGACCGGCTCTATCTCGTTCGCAACGTCCTCGACCACTGGGTGGTCGCGCGTGAGTGGTGGAAGACCGGCGAGGGAGATCCCGGCGAGCGCCAGTTCTGGCGGGTGGAGGCCAGCCCGGGGCGCGAGCCGGGCTCGTACGAGCTGAGATACGACACCGCCAGCAACGGCTGGCTGCTGTTGCGGGCGTGGGACTGATGGCGCCCCCCTTCGCGCACCTCAACGTGTGCTCGGCGTACTCCATGCGCTACGGCACCGCCTTCCCGCAGGCGCTGGTGAAGCGGGCGGCCGAGCACGGGATGGACATCCTGGCGCTGACCGACCGCGACGGGCTCTACGGCGCGATCAAGCACGCCCAGGCGTGCGCGGAGGCCGGGATCGCCCCGGTCTTCGGCGTGAACCTGGCGCTCGACGCCCCCGCCTCGCCCTTCAGCCCGGTGCCCGGCATCCAGACGCCCAGGCCCAGGACCGGACCCGAGGCCGAGGACCGCGTCACGGTGCTGGCCCGCTCCGGCGGCTGGTCCCGGCTGTGCCGCCTGGTCACGGCCGCGCACCGCGCCGGCGACCGCGGCGCGCCCAAGGTGACCCGCGAGCTGGTCGGCGAATGGGCGGGCGGCCCGGGGGAGGGGCGCGGCGGCGAGTACGGCCTCGGCGACGAGGACGGCCTCGTGGTGCTGCTCGGCCCCCGGTCCGACGTGGGCCGCGCGGTGGCCGCGCGGCGCGACGAGCAGGCCAGGACGCTGCTCGGGCTGTGGCGCTCCGCGGTGCCGGGCGTGGTGATCGAGCTGGTCGACCAGTACGGCTTCCGCGACGCGATCACGGCCGTCCGCATGCTCGGCCTGGCCGAGTCCATGGGCGTGCCGGCCGTGCTGACCAACGCCGCCCGCTACCTCGACCCGGCCGACCACCAGGTGGGCGACGTGCTCGACGCGGCCCGCCAGCTCGTCCCGCTGCACCCGCGCCACCTGGAACGCACCACTTCGCACGCCTATCTCAAGAGCACCAAGGAGATGTGGCAGGTGGCGGCCAAGGTCTGCGGCGCGGACCAGGAGCGGGTCGCGCGGCTGCTGCTCACCACCAGGCGGCTGGCCGAGGCGTGCTCGATCGAGCCGGCCGAGCTGCTCGCGCTGAAGAACGACCCGCCCAACCTGCACCTGCCCGAGATCGGCCGTGACCCGGTGCCGCTGCTGCGCCACCGGGTCGAGGACGGGCTGCTCAGGCGCGGGCTCGGCCGCTCGGGCGACGCCAGGGAACGCCTCAGGGCGGAGCTGGCCATCATCGAGAAGAAGCGCCTGTCCGGATATTTCATAGCCGTGGCCGGCATCACGGACATGATCCGCGGCATGGGCATCCGCTGCGCCATCCGCGGCTCGGGCGCGGGCAGCCTGGTCAACTACCTCATCGGCATCGGCGAGGTGAACCCGCTCGAACACGGCCTGCTCATGGAGCGCTTCCTCTCGGAGGGCCGCATCGGGCTGCCGGACATCGACGTGGACGTCGAGTCCGCCCGCAGGCTCGACTGCTACCAGGCCATCTTCGAGCGGTACGGCGAGGCGCGGGTGGCCTGCGTGTCGATGATGGAGACCTACCGGGCGCGCAGCGCCATCCGCGACGTCGCGGGGGCGATGGGCCTGCCCCCGCACGAGATCGACGCGATCGCGAAGGCGTTCCCGCACATCAGGGCCAGGCAGATCACCGCGTCCCTGAACGACCTGCCGGAGCTGCGCGAGAGCCGGCTGGGGGAGGCCGGGCTGGACCGGGTGTTCCGGCTGGCTGAGAAGCTCGACGGGCTGCCCAGGCACATCGCGCTGCACCCGTGCGGCGTGCTGATCGGCAACTCGGGGCTGCACGACAGGACGCCGGTGGAGCGCAGCATGCTGGAGTTCCCGATGTCGCAGTTCGACAAGGACGACGTGGAGGAGGCCGGGCTGCTCAAGCTCGACGTGCTGGGCGTGCGGATGCAGTCCGCCCTGGCGTACGCGCTGAGCGAGATCAAGCGGGTGGACGACGTCGTGGTGGAGCTGGACGCGCAGCAGGGCGGCGACCCGGACGTCCAGTACGTGCCGCACGACGACCAGGACACCTACGACATGATCTGCGCCTCCCGCACCCTCGGCTGCTTCCAGATCGAGTCGCCGGGGCAGCGGGAGCTGGTCGCCAAGCTGGAGCCGCGCAGGATGCACGACCTGATCGTGGACATCTCGCTGTTCAGGCCGGGGCCGGTCAACTCCGACATGGTCACCCCCTACCTGGAGGCCAGGCACGGGTGGCGGCAGCCGTACTACCCGCACGAGAGGCTGCGGGAGGCGCTGAAGGAGACGCACGGCGTCGTGGTGTTCCACGAGCAGGTGCTGAAGATCATCTCGGTGATGACCGGACGGGACCTGTCGTTCGCCGAGAAGCTGCGGCGCACGCTGGCCACGCCGGAGGGGCGGACGCGGGTGCGCAAGACGTTCGTGCCCCTGGCCAAGGCCGGCGGCTTCGACGACGCGGCGGTGGAGCGGGCCTGGCAGGTGCTGGATGCGTTCGGGGCGTTCGGGTTCTGCAAGGCGCACGCGGCGGCGTTCGCGCTGCCCACGTACCAGTCGGCGTGGCTCAAGCGGCATCACGCGGCGGCGTTCTTCGCGGGGGTGCTCACGCACGAGCCCGGCATGTACCCGCCGCGGGTCATCATCGACGAGGCCAGGCAGTGCGGCGTCAAGATCCTGCAGCTCGACATCAACAAGTCGGGCAAGGACTGGCGGGTGGAGCGGCTCGGGCCGCGCGTCCAGGTGCGGGTGCGCGCCTCGGCCCTGGGCGGCTCCTCCCCGGCGGAGGCGCAGCGCCGGGTCAGAGACTTCAAGATCGGGGAGATCGGCAGGGGGTACGCGTTGCGGGTGCCGTTCTCGGCGATCAAGGGGGTGAGCGAGGCCGAGGTCGAGCGCATGGTCGCCGGGCAGCCGTACACGTCGCTGGCCGACTTCTGGGACCGGGCCCGGCCCTCGCGGCCCACGATCGAGCGGATCGTCCAGGTCGGCGGCCTGGACGCGCTGCACGACCTGCACCCGGGCGGCCCTCGATGGCGTCCGGGCGAGCTGACGAGGCGCGACCTGATCGCCCAGGTCGGGGCGCTCGACCGGGCCTCGGCGATCGGCGTGCGGGCGGGCCCGCGCAAGTCCAAGCGCTACACCTCGCACCTGGACCTGTCCTCGCGGCCCGCCGCCCAGCCGGCCGTGCAGCTCCCGCTGGGTTTCAGCGAGCACCTGCCGCCCGGCGAGCTGCCCGAGATGACGGAGACGGAGATGGTCGAGGCCGAGCTGGAGATCCTCGGCATCGACATCAGCCGGCACGTCATCAGCTTCCACGACGAGCTGCTCGACGCGCTCGGAGTGGTCAGGTCCAGAGACCTGCTCGCGCAGCGCAACGGGGCGGAGGTGCTGGTGGCGGGGGTCAAGGTGGCGACGCAGACCCCGGCGGTGCGCTCCGGCCAGCGCGTCATCTTCACCACGCTCGACGACTCGACGGGGCCGATCGACCTGACGTTCTTCGAGTCGGTGCAGGGCCGGTGCGCGGCGACGGTGTTCGGCTCGTGGCTCGTGCTGGCCAAGGGGGTGGTCCGGCGCACGGGCACCCGCGCGGTGTCGATGCGCGCCGTCGACTGCTGGAACCTGACGGACCTGGACGCGCTGTGGCGCGCCCAGGGCGTCGAGGCGGTCCGCGCCGTGCTCACCCGCTCTCCCGAGGAGCTCGCGGGGGTCGGCGGACGCAAGATCGAGTACGCCAACGGCTACCGGCTCTCGCCCTACTCCGACCTCGGCCCGGCCATCGCCGAGCCGCCCAGGAAGCTCTGGCACGCCAGCCAGGGCAGCTCGGGCCCGACGGCCGCCTAGCTCGTCCTAGCCCGTCCTAGCCCGTCCTAGCCCGTGTGCCCGATCGGCGTGGTGCCCGTGGACGGATGGGGCGAGAAGGCGCGTACGGCCTCGGGCTCGGCCCGGCTGGAGCGGGCGGCCAGCTGGAGCCGGGTCAGCTCGCGTACGGTGCTCGCGCACAGCAGGGCGGCCACCGCCGAGCAGGCCAGCTCGGGCACCCCCACCCCCGTCAGATCACCGGCGGACGCGTCGAGCGGCAGCCGGATCGTGACCAGCGCGAGCGTGGCCAGCCAGCTCAGCCACCACCCGGCCAGCAGCGCGAGCCAGCGACCCCGCTGCCCGGCCGGCGGCCTGGTGCCGCGCCACACCTCGTCGACCAGCACCGCGGGCGCGACCAGGTTGTAGCCGGGGATCAGCCAGGCGGCCGCCACCGGGCCGGAGGCGGCCGAGCGGTCGTTGGCCTGCCTGGCCCGCACCAGCCAGGTCACGTAGGCGGCGGCCGCCGCGATCGAGGTGCCCGCCACCAGCATCATCAGCACCGCGAACGTCGTCACCGCCCCTACCACCGCCTCAGCGTCCGCGCCCTGCGGCCGGCCGCCGAACGCGGCGAGCTGGGCGGCGAGCCGGCGGCCGCGGGACAGCTCGAAGATCACGAGAGCGGCGAGGGAGACCACGTGGGCGGCAAGCGCCACATATACGGCGGAGGCGGCTCTGGTAGGCAGGGTCTGGGTGTAGCGCACGTTGTTCTCCCCCCGGGCCATGCGCTGAGGCTCTGATTCACTTGTATCCCGCGAGCCCCGCTGTTAATCAGCTCACCACGCCGGATTCCCACGCCCAAGCTGCGATTTCAACTCGATTGCGGACACCGAGCTTGGCCTGGATGCTGCCCAGGTGCGTCTTGACGGTCGAGAGCGACACGAACAGCTCCCCGGCCACCTCCTGGTTGGTGCGTCCCCTGGCCACCAGGCGCACGACGTCCAGCTCGCGGTCGGTCAGCGGGTCGGTCGCCGGCGGCGCGGCCCGCCGGGGCTGGGCCAGGTGCTGCAACAGCCGTACGGTCACCGACGGCGACACCAGCGCGTCCCCCGCCGCGGCCGCCCTGACGGCCTCGATCAGCAGCGTGGGCCCGCTGTCCTTGAGCAGGAAGCCGGTGGCGCCCGAGCGCAGCGCGCCGTAGACGTACTCGTCCAGGTCGAACGTCGTGACGATGACCACCCGCAGCGGGTGCTCCACCCCGGGCCCGGCCAGGACCCTGGTCACCTCCAGCCCGTCGAGCTTGGGCATCCGGATGTCGAGCAGGCAAACGTCCGGCCTGAGCCGCCGGGCCTCGGACACCGCCTCCGCGCCGTCGGCCACCGCGGCGACGACCTCCATGTCCGGTTGAGCGTCCAAAATCATCTGGAAGCCGGTGCGCACCAGTTGCTGGTCGTCGGCGATGAGAACCCGAATAGTCACGGTCCCAACTCTAAGGATCAGCCGTTCGGCCGAGGCGGTTATGGTCGCACGGCCGATCCGCCGGACCCCGCGCCGCCGCGAGGCTGGACGCCATGAACGACGTGCTTGTTGGACGAGCCCTGACCAAGCGGTTCGGGCAGACGGTCGCCCTGGGCGGCGTGGACATCGCGATACGTGCCGGCGAAGCCGTGGCGATCATGGGCCCCAGCGGCTCCGGCAAGTCGACCCTGCTGCACTGCCTGGCCGGGATCATGAAGCCGGACGCGGGCGAGGTGCACCTGCTCGGCCAGCGCATCGACGCCATGGGCGAGCGCAAGCGCAGCGCGCTGCGCCGCACCCGCTTCGGCTTCGTCTTCCAGTTCGGCCAGCTCCTGCCCGAGCTGCCCGCGGAGGAGAACGTGGCGCTCCCGCTCATGCTGGGCGGCGTGGCGCGGGCCCAGGCGGTACACCAGGCGCGCGAGTGGTTCGCGCCCCTCGGCCTGCAGAGCATGGAGTCCAGGCGGCCGGGCGAGCTGTCCGGCGGCCAGGCGCAGCGGGTGGCCATCGCCAGGGCGCTGGTGAGCAGGCCGGCCGTGGTGTTCGCCGACGAGCCCACGGGGGCGCTCGACCAGCGCACCGGCCAGGACACGATGCGCCTGCTCGTGGAGGCGACCAGGCACAACGACGCCTCCCTGATCGTGGTCACCCATGACCCGAACGTGGCCGGCTGGTGCGACCGCACGGTCGAGGTCCGCGACGGCCGGCTTCTCGCGGGCGGGGTGCCCGCGTGAACCTCGGCCTGGCCTGGCGGCTGCTCAGAGGCGGAGGCCGCAAGGGAATGCTCGGCACCTGGCTCACGCTGGGGGCCGTCGCCGTGTCCACGGCGCTGCTGCTGTTCGCCGTGGCCGCGAACTCCGCCTTCGAGGCCAGGGCCGAGCGCGGCGCCTGGCGCAACCCCGTACCAGCGCGGTCCGGCGCGGATGCGGTGGCGATCGAGGCGCAACGCTACGACTTCGTCCGCGACCAGGCGATCACGGTCGTCGACCTGGCCGCGCTCGGCCCGGCGCCCGCGCCGCCCGGCATGCCGCGCTTCCCCGCGCCCGGCGAGGTGTGGCTGTCGCCCGCCCTGGCCGAGCTGGCCAAGGAGCTGCCCGCCGACCAGCTCGCCAAGCGCTACCCGGATCCCGCGGGCGTGCTCGGCGAGGCGGCGCTGGTCCATCCGGACGAGCTGGTCGCGGTCGTCGGTCACGAGCCGGCCGCCCCGGAGATGACCGCGCCGCGCAGCGACGACTGGATCATCGCCAAGCCGCCGGTCAAGGTGTCCGGCCTGGCGGGCACGCCGAGCGAGGACGCGGAGGCCTACCGCGTGCTCACGCTCATCGCGAGCGTGCTCATGGTGGTGCCGCTGCTGGTCTTCGGCGGCGCCGCGGCCCGGCTCACGGTGGCCAGGCGCGACCAGCGGCTGGCCGCGCTCAGGCTGATCGGCGCGACGCCCGGCCAGGTGGCCGGGATGACCGTGGCGGAGGCAGTGATCGTGGCGCTGGCCGGGGCGCTCGCGGGGGCCGCCGCCTTCGCCCTGGCCGTGCCGCCGCTGTCCGGCATCGAGATGCAGGGCGGCCCGTGGTTCGTCTCCGACCTGTTCCCCGCCCCGCTGTACCTGGCCGCGGTGCTGGTGGCGGTGCCGCTGCTGGTGGGGCTGTCGGCGGTGGTGGGCCTGCGGCGCGTCGTGGTCAGCCCGCTCGGCGTGGCCAAGCGGGAGACCCCGCCCGCCATGCGGTTCGTCCGGGTGGTCGCCCTGCTGGCCGTGCTGGCCGTCTTCCCGATGCTGAGCAGGGGATCCAGCGTCGCGATCATCGCGGTCGCGCTCGGCCTGGCCTTCCTGTGCATCAACCTGGCCGGCCCGTGGGTGGTCGGGCTGATCGGCCGGATCACCGCGGCCGGCGCGCGCAAGCCCGCCCGGCTGCTGGCGGGCCGCCGCCTGGTGGACGATCCGCGCTCGGCCTGGCGCACGGTGAGCGGCGTGGCCATGACCGGCTTCGTGGCGGGCTTCCTCGGCCTGCTCAGCCCGGGCGTGTTCGGCGACGGGGCCGCGCCGCCCCAGCTCCGCGTCACCGCGCCGGCCGGGCAGGTGGCGCAGGTGAGCGGGCAGGCCCGCGAACGGCTGGCGGCGGCCGGGGTCCCGGCCACCGTGAAGTTCTCGAAGAACGTCGTCGTCGCGGCCCTGGGCAGCGGCGCCGATCCGGCCGTCATCGACCGGGCGCGCACCGCGCTGGCCGGGATCGTGCCCGGCCGCACGCCCACGAGCGAGGCCGACGACCAGCGCTTCGGCACCCAGATCCTGGCCGACGTCCGGGTGGGGACGATCGTGGTGCTGTCGGTGTCGTTCCTGGTGGCCATCGCCAGTGCGGGGATCACGGCGGCGTCGTCCGTCCTGGACCGGCGGCAGACGTACGGGCTGCTGCGGCTGGCGGGCACGCCGCTGGAGGTGCTGGACCGGGCCAGGCGCGCGGAGACGCTCATCCCGCTGACCGTGATGGGCGGCGGGGCGATCCTGGTGGGGGTGTTCTGCGGGCTGCCGTTCATGCTGGGCTCGGTGAGCGCGATCGGGGTGATCACGCTGGTGGGCTGCGTGGTCGCCGGGTTCGCCGGGGTGATCGGGGCGGGCGCGCTGAGCAGGCCCCTGCTGCGGTCGGTCACCGCCGACCCGGCGCCCCGCCCCGACTGACCCGGTGCCGTCAGCCGAGCCTTCGATCGAGCCTGTCGATGGGGCCCGTCAGCCGAGAACCAGGTCGCGGACCAGTTTCAGCGAGGGCTCGTCGCGCGGGCCCATCACCAGCAGGCTCGTGACCGGGCTCTTGTGCCAGAGCTCGAGGCGTTCCTTGATCCGGCCGGGCGGGCCGACGAGCGAGATGCCGTCGGCCAGCTCGTCCGGGATCGCCTTGAACGCCTCGTCCTTGCGTCCGGCCAGGTAGAGGGCCTGGATGTGCTCGGCGGCCTCGGCGTAGCCCATCCTGCCGATGATGTCGGCGTGGAAGTTGCGCTGCTTGGCCCCCATCCCGCCGATGTAGAGCGTGAGCATCATCTTCACCCCGTCCAGCGCGGCCCGCACGTCGTCGGAGATCACCACCATCACCATGGCGGCCACGTCGAAGCCCTCGGCGGCGCCGGACAGCGCCTCGCCGTACATCTCCTCGATCTTGGCGGGGAACGCGAACAACGGCAGCCAGCCCTGGGCCAGCTCGGCCGCCAGGGCGACGTTCTTGGGGCCCTCCGCCCCGAGATAGAGCGGGATTTCCCGGCGGAGCGGATGCGTGATGAGCTTGAGCGGTTTGCCGAGGCCGCCGGACAGCGGCAGCGGATAGTGCGGGCCGTCGCTGGTGACCGGCTCCTCGCGCCGCCACACCTGGCGCATGATGTCCACGTACTCACGCGTCCTGGCCAGGGGCTTGGCGAACGGCTGGCCGTACCAGCCCTCCACGACCTGCGGCCCCGAGGCGCCGACGCCGAGCAGCAGGCGGCCGCCGGTGAGGTGGTCGAGGGTCATGGCGGTCATGGCGGTCGTGACGGGCGGTCTGGCCGAGATCTGGGCGATGGAGGTGCCCAGCTTGATGCGGCTCGTACGCGCTCCGTACCAGGCCAGTGGCGTGAACACGTCGCTGCCGTACGCCTCGGCCGTCCACACCGAGTCGTAGCCGAGCCGCTCGGCGGCCAGCACCGACTCGGTCGCGTCGTCGCCGTGCCGCTGCCAGTAGCCGAGATTGAGGCCAAGTTTCATAGGACACCTCCCGAATTAAGTTCTATTACGGCGGAGGCGGTCCTAAGTGTCAATGGAGGACCTTCCGGGGAAGTCACACTCTGTGGTCAAGGCTCTCTGTCGACTCGCCTGCCTGCTGGTTCTCCTGATGCCGGCGGCGGAGTCGACTATGGCCAACGGCGATGCCCGGCCGAACATCGTGCTCATCATGGCCGACGACCTGGAGAGCGGCACGCTGCCGTACTTCCCGAACATCACGCGCGAGCTCGTCGCCCAGGGCACCTCGTTCGACCGGTTCTTCGTGACGAACTCCTGGTGCTGCCCGTCCAGGGCGTCGATCCTGCGCTCCCAGTACGTCCACAGTCACGGCGTGCTGACCAACACCGCGCCGGAAGGCGGGTTCGACCGTTTCCACACGCTGGATCTGGAACGTTCCACGATCGGCACCTGGATGCAGCAGGCCGGCTACCGCACCGGGCTCATGGGCAAGTTCCTCAACCACTATCCGGGGCGCACCGCCGACGAGACGTACGTGCCGCCGGGGTGGAACCAGTGGGACGTGCCGGTGCACGCCCTCTACGAGGAGTACGGCTACCGGCTCAACGAGAACGGCGGCCTGTTCGACTACGGCTGGTCGGAGCGGGACTACCTGTCGGACGTGCTGGCGCAGAAGGCCCGCGACTTCATCGCCGGGTCGCAGACGCCGTTCTTCCTCTACCTGGCGCCGGTCGGCCCGCACAATCCGGCCAATCCCGCCATCCGGCACGCCGGCGCCTTCCCGACGGCCATGGCGCCGCGGACGCCGTCGTTCAACCAGGAGGACGTGAGCGCCGAGCCGCTCTGGCTGCGGAGCAGGCCGCAGCTCTCCGGGCCCGCCCTGGAAGGCGTGGACGAGCGCTACCGCGCCAGGCTGCGGGCCATGCTCGGCGTGGACGACCTGGTCGGCTCCGTGGTCCAGGCGCTGCGGGAGTCGGGCAAGCTCGGCAACACCTACATCTTCTTCACCTCTGACAACGGCTTCCATCTCGGTACGCACCGCCTCAAGCAGGGCAAGACCACTCCGTTCGAGGAGGCGATCAGGGTGCCGCTCGTGGTGCGCGGGCCGGGCATCAAGGCAGGCGCCACGATCAACCAGATGGGCGCCACCGTGGACCTGGCGCCGACGTTCACCGAGCTGGGCGGGGCCACGGCGGCGCCGTTCGCCGAGGGGCGGTCGCTGGCGCCGCTGCTGCGGGGCAGGCCGCCCGCGGAGTGGCGGAAGAACGTGCTGGTCGAGTTCAGCCGGCCGGCGAACAGGTCGTCGGCCGCCCAGACGCCGGTGCCGGCGTATCAGGCCCTGCGGACGGACCGGTACACGTACGTGCGTTACGAGACGGGCGAGACGCAACTCTACGACCTCAGCACCGATCCCTACCAGCTGCACAACCTGGCGGCGAGCGCCGATCCCGTGCTGCTGGCCAATCTCCAGACGCGGCTGGCGGCGATGGCGGCCTGCTCGGGGCCCACCTGCCGGCAGGCCGACCTCCACCAGTGACCGGCGCCGGTGACCGGACGTCAGCGATCGAACAGTGACGGATAGGCGTGGGCCAGATGGTCGGACACGGCGCGTACGGCGTCGTCGGCGTCCCCGCCGCCGATGGCCTGGAGGATGCGCACGTGGTCGGCCCGCAGGACCGACGTGTCGCCCAGGCGCCGCACCGCTTCGACCGAATATTTCCGCATCGAGTCGCGGAGTGAGCGCATGATGGCGGCGATGAGCCGGTTGCCCGACGCGTCCGCGATCGCGCAGTGGAAGGCAGTGTCGTGCTCCACGAACTCCTCGGCCGTCCTGGCCGCGTCCATCCCGGCCAGCGCGGCGGCGAGCTCGGAGGTGTCGGCCCCGGCGGCGGCCGCCTGCGCGGCGGCCCACTGCTCGATCATGTGCCGGGTGTCGATGACCTCGCGCATCTCCAGGTTGGCCAGCCCGAGGTGCAGCCGCAGCAGGTCCGTCAGCGCGGAGTCGGGCCGCGAGGTCAGCACGGCGCCCGCGTCAGGACCCCGGCCCACCTGCGAGGACACCACGCCGAGGGTCTCCAGCACGCGCATGGCCTCGCGTACCGACGAGCGGCTGACACCGAGCTGCTCGGCGAGCTGGCGTTCGGCGGGCAGCCGGTCGCCCACGGTCAGGCCGTCCTCGGCGATGCGCCGCTCGATCTGTGCGAGCACGTCCTCGAACGTCCGGGTTCGCTTGACGGGCCGCCAGCCGCTGCCGTCCAACGAAGCCTCCCTCGTGGTGGCCGGAAAGGATGGTGTTAGGTATGGTCTGACCATACAGTGGTCAGACCATACCTTGGAAGGAGAGTCGTGCGAGTCGCCCTGTTCATCACGTGTGTGAACGACACGCTCTTCCCCGGCACGGGCAAGGCCGTCGTGTCGCTCCTGCGCAGGCTCGGCTGCGACGTGGACTTCCCCGCCGCCCAGACGTGCTGCGGGCAGATGCACGTCAACACCGGTTATCGCGAGGAGGGCGTACGGCTGGCGCGGCACTTCACCGAGGTGTTCGCCGGCTATGACGCCGTCGTCGCGCCGTCGGGCTCGTGTGCCGCCATGGTGCGCGAGCAGTACCCCAAGCTGGCCAAGCCGGGCAGCAAGGGTGCGGCGGCGATCGCCGAGCTCACGCCGAGGGTGTACGAGCTGTCCGAGTTCCTGATCGACGTCCTGAAGACTGATGACGTCGGCGCATATTTCCCGCACCGGGTGACATATCACCCGACGTGCCACTCGTTGCGCGGCCTGCGCCTGGGCGACCGGCCCACCAGGCTGCTCCAGAACGTCCGCGGCCTGGAGCTGGTGCCCCTCGGCGGCGCGGAGGAGTGCTGCGGCTTCGGCGGCACGTTCGCGGTCAAGAACCCCGCGGTCTCGGCGGCGATGGGCACGGACAAGGCCCGCAACATCCTGGACACGGGCGCCGAGGTGCTGTGCGCGGCCGACAACTCGTGCCTGATGCACATCGGCGGCACGCTGAGCCGCCAGAAGAGCGGAGTCAGGACGATGCACCTGGCCGAGATCCTCGCGGCGACGGAGGAGGCCCAATGAGCGCGACCTTTCTCGGCATGCCCGGCAGCTTCCCGGAGAACTCCGCGGCGGCCGTACAGAACTCGCAGCTGCGCTACAACCTCAGGAAGGCCACGCACACCATCCGCGGCAAGCGGGCCGGCGTCGTCGGCGAGCTGCCCGACTGGCCGGAGTTGCGCGCGGCCGGCAAGGCCATCAAGGACCACACGCTGCGCAACCTCGACCGCTATCTGATCCGGATGGAGGAGGCCGTGACCGCGGCCGGTGGCACCGTCCACTGGGCCAGGGACGCGGCCGAGGCCAACCGCATCGTCGCGGGGCTGGTCAAGGCCACCGGCGAGACCGAGGTGGTCAAGGTCAAGTCGATGGCCACGCAGGAGATCGACCTCAACCAGGCGCTGGCCGAGCAGGGCATCACCGCGTACGAGACGGACCTGGCCGAGCTGATCGTCCAGCTCGGCGACGACTTCCCCAGCCACATCCTGGTCCCCGCGATCCACCGCAACAGGTCGGAGATCCGCGAGATCTTCCTCGACAAGATGCCCAAGGTCCCGGAGAACCTGACCGACGACCCGCCGGCCCTGGCCGAGGCGGCCCGGCTGCACCTGCGCGAGCGCTTCCTCAAGAGCAAGGTCGCCATCTCCGGCGCCAACTTCATGATCGCCGAGACCGGCACGCTGGTCGTCCTGGAGTCCGAGGGCAACGGCCGCATGTGCCTGACCCTCCCCGAGACCCTCATCAGCGTCGTCGGGATCGAGAAGCTGCTGCCGTCGTGGCGGGATCTGGAGGTGTTCCTCCAGCTTCTTCCGAGGAGCTCCACCGGCGAGCGGATGAATCCCTACACGAGCATGTGGACGGGCGCGGTCGAAGGCCAGGACTTCCACCTGGTGCTGCTCGACAACGGCCGCACCGACGTGCTCGCCGACGAGGTGGGCCGCCAGGCGCTGCGCTGCATCCGCTGCTCGGCCTGCCTGAACGTGTGCCCCGTGTACGAGCGGGCCGGCGGGCACGCGTACGGCTCGGTCTATCCGGGTCCGATCGGCGCGATCCTCACCCCGCAGCTCAGGGGCATGTCCTCGGACCTGGACGCCTCGCTGCCGTTCGCCTCCAGCCTGTGCGGCGCCTGCTACGACGTGTGCCCGGTCGCCATCGACATCCCCGAGGTGCTGGTGGACCTGCGGGCCAAGGCCCCGCACGCGGCGGCCGAGCGGGCCGGCATGAAGGTGGCGGGCTGGATTCTGAACGACCACGAACGGCTGGCCAAGGCCCAGCGCGCGGCCACCCGCCTGCGCAAGCTGGTGCCGAGACGCCTGCCGGGGCCGCTGTCGGCGTGGACCGACACCAGGGACCTGCCCGAGATCCCGGAAGAATCCTTCAGAGACTGGTGGGAGCGGAATGAGCGCGCGTGAGGAGATTCTCGCCAGGATCGCCACGGCGGTCGCAGGCGCGGACGACGTGGAGATCCCACGCGATTACCGGACGGAACGGCACGTCGAGGACCTGGTCGGCCTGTTCGCCGAGCGGGTGGACGACTACCGGGCGATCGTGCACGTGATCCCGGCGGCGGACGTCCCCGCCAGGATCGCCGAGTGCGCCGGCGACCGCCGCATGATCGTCCCGGACGGTTTCGCCGGCCCCGGCTCGCTCGACGAGGCCGGCGGCCTGGACGACGCCGACGGCGTGATCACGAGCTGCGCCGTGGCCATCGCCGAGACCGGCACGATCGTCCTCGACCACGGCGCCGGCCAGGGCACCAGGGCCCAGACCCTGGTCCCCGACTACCACCTGTGCGTGGTCAGGGCCGATCAGATCGTCGCGGGCGTGCCCGAGGCGATCGCCAGGCTCGACCCGGCGCGCCCCCTCACCTGGATCAGCGGACCCTCCGCCACCAGCGACATCGAGCTGAACCGGGTCGAAGGCGTGCACGGCCCGAGGACGCTCGAAGTGATCATCAGTACCTGAGCACGGCCGCCACGTCCGGGACGCGGTCGGTGAACCACAGCTCCGCGTCCGTCATCGCGGCGGCCCTGGCCAGGGCGGAGTCCGAGCGCTCCGCGATCGGCTCCGCCACGCCCCAGCGGCGCAGCTCGGCCGGGTCGGTGGCGACCTGGGTGCCGCCGTTCTCGCCGATCCACACCCTGCGCGCGAGCTCGCCCGGCGAGAGCACCGCGTGCACCCTGCCCTCCCGCAGGGCCTGGGCCACCCTGGACATCCCGGTGGGCCCCCCGGACTCCGCATGCCGCTCGACCAGCTCGGCGCGCCTGCGCTCCAGCCAGTCGTCGAGCGCTCGCTCCACGTCCTCCTCGAACTGGCCGTGGTCGGCGCGGCTGCCGTGCTCGACCATCATCACCCGGTCCGCGGACTTGGTGCCGAGATGGTGCAGCAGGTACGAGCGCGACTTCGGCTCGCCGGCCACCACGACCAGCTCGGCGCCGATGCGGCGTACCTGCTCGTCGATCTCGTGCGCGACGGCGACCGCGTTCCGCTCCCAGGTCTCGTCCACGGCGCGTTCGTACCGCTTCTGCGACCAGCCGCCCTGCGCGGTCTTCTGCAGCGGCCACGTCTCGGCCTCGACGGTGGCCTTGCGCGGCGAGCCGCCCCCGAACACCGTCACCTCCGCCCCCGCGTGGTCCACGATGACGCGGATGTGCGGCACGTTCTCGCCGCGCTGCATGAGCATGGGCGTGATGTGCGGCAACGGCGACCAGGTCGCCTGCTCGTACGGCGGCCGCTCGAGCGACTCGGCCAGCACCACGTCCCCGTGCGTGGCGAACAGCGCCCGCCCCGCGGCGGCCTCGGTCGCCTCCTCCTCCAGGGCCTCCAGCGTGGCCTTGTCGACGTGGTCGAGCCGGTGGAGCTGGTCGCGCACGCTGTGCCAGTGCGTCACCCGCTCAGCGCCGGTGAGCGCGCCCAGGTACACCGACGCGTACGGGCCCCGCCGCTCGTACAGCGGCCTGATGAAGTCGAGCCGCACCGCTCACCACCTCCTGTTCTCCACGCCGAGGCCGAGGGACTTGGCCACCTCCGCCACGTTGGCGTAGCGGCGATCGGGGAGGGAGTCCACCATGCTCACCACCGGGTCGGGCGCGTCCACCTGCTCGGCGTGTCGCACCAGCTCGTCCTTGGACGCAGGCCAATGGGCATCGCTGAGCCATTTGGCAAGATCGCTCCGGACGTCGACGCCTTCCGCCGTGATGCCCTCGGGTGTGCCGGGTGCGTGTCCTGGGGGGTACGACTGCAGGGACTCCTCGCCGGGCGCGGGCATGGCCTCGGGCTCTTTCCATTCCTCGGCGTGCGTGGTGCCACCGCCGCGGATCAGGCCTTCGGTCTCATGCTTCTGCTGATCGTCCAAGCGGGGGTTGTGCTTGTCGCTCCCACGTTCCATAGTTCCCTCACTCCTCTCAAAGGCGCCCCTACCCCCGCTTTCGTGGGCAAACATCGCCGCTGTGTACCCTGCCGACCGTGTTCGACCTCGATGTGAACATCGCCACGGAACGGCTGACACTGCGGCCGTTCGGCCCCCGGGACACGCCCAGGATCCGGTCCATCGTGAAGTCCGGCGTCCGGTTCCTCCCGCCGGGCGCTCCCGCCAAGACCTCGGGCATCGCCCAGTGGCTCTCGCGCGGCGTGCATGAGCTGAGCCGCTCGGGGCAGGGGGTGCACCTGGCCATGACGGACGCCGACGGCCTGATCGTGGGCGCCATCAGCCTGTTCAAGACCTCGTGGAGCACGCGCACCACCGAGGTCGGGTACGGCGTGCACCCGTACTACCGGGGCCGCGGCTTCGCCACCGAGGCGGTGCGCGGGCTGACCCGCTGGGCGTTCGAGACCGCGGGGCTGCGCAGGATCGACCTGACGGCCAACCTGGACAACCTGGCCTCGCTCCGCGTGGCCCACAAAGCGGGCTTCACCTGGGAGGGCGTGCTGCGCGACGCGGTCATGGAGGTGGACGGCCCGCACGACCTGGTCATCTTCGGGCTGCTGCGCGACGACAGCCGGTCGCCCGCCGACTCCGTGCCCAGGGCGGAGCTGCGTACCCCGCGGCTGCTCCTGCGCCCCCACACCCTCGCGGACGTCCCCCACCTGGCCGCCACCTGCGCGGACCCGCTCACCCAGGCCCAGGCGGGCGTCCCGCGCGACTACACCGAAGCGCACGCCGTGGCCTACATCGACCATGTGGAACGCATGCGGACGAGGGGCGCGGGCGTCGGCTGGACCGGCGAGGTGTCGGAGACCGGCCGATACGCCGTGAACGTGGACCTCAGGGATCTCGACTGGGACAACCGGACGGCCGAGGTCGGGTACATGACCGCGCCCTGGGCCCGCGGCCACGGCTACGCGGGCGAGGCGGTGGCGGCCATCGCCCGCTGGATGTTCGAGCAGCAGGGGTTCGCCAGGATCCAGCTGCGCGCGGTCGTCGGGAACGTGGCCTCCCAGCGGGTCGCGGAGAAGGCCGGCTTCCTGCGCGAGGGCGTCGCCCGCGCCGGTCTCGGCGGCGAGGACCTGGTCGTCTACAGCCTCATCCCGGCCGACCTGCCCTGAGCGCGCGTGGCGTTCACGGCCTCAGGACATGCCGTCCTGACCTTCGCACCCCTTTGTGAAAGCACTCCGCAGCCGTCACCCTTGAGGTGAGGACGGTGAGGCGCATGATCACGGTGGTCGGCTGGGACGGATCCGAGCTCTCGGCCAGGGCGGTGGACCGGCTGCACGAGGCCAGGCTGGTCGTGGGACCCGACGCCATTCTGGGGCAGCTCAGGCTCGCCGCGCCGACCGCGGCCGACGGGGCGCTGCTGCAGGCGCTCGACGACCATCTCGAACACGGCGAAGGCCCCGCCGTCGTGCTCGCCGAGGGCGATCCCGGCTTCTTCGGCGTCGTGCGCACATTACGCTCACACGGCCTCAACCCGGACGTGCTGCCCGCCACCTCGCTCGTCACCCGCGCCTTCGCCTGCGCCGGGCTCAACTGGGAGGACGCGCTCGTCGTCGCCCCGTCCGGCCCCGCCCAGCTCAACCGGGTCGTGAACGCCTGCCGCGCGCACCCCAAGGTCGCGCTCCTCGTCGCACCGGGCGTCGGCCCCGGCGAGATCGCCAGGGAGCTGGCGCCGACCACGCCGCGCGCGCTGATCGTCTGCGAGGACCTCGGCGGCCCCGACGAGCGGGTCACGCACAGCCGCATGGGCGAGGCCACGACCAGGCCGTGGAAGGACCCTGACGTGGTCCTCGTCGTCGACCCGCTGCACCAGCCCAAGGAGCCCGGCTGGGTGGCGGGCGCGCAGCCGGGTCCCGCCGAGTGGGCGTTGCCGTTCGAGAACGCGCTCCCGGCGGAGGTCAGGGCGTTCATCCTGGCCAAGCTGGGACCGCGGCTCGGCGACCTGGTCTGGGACGTCGGCGCGGGCGCCGGCGAGATCGCCGTCGAGTGCGCCAGGATGGGCGCGGCCGTGATGGCCGTCGAACGCGACGAGCGGCTCTGCGCCGAGCTGCGCGCCAACGTGCTCCGCCACGGCGTCAAAGTGGCTCTCACCAGGGGCCAGGCGCCGCCCGCGCTGGAGCCGCTGCCCGAGCCCGACGCCGTCTACGTGGGCGGCGGCGGCCCTGACGTGGTCGTCGCCTGCGCCGCCCGGAGGCCGCGCACGCTCGTGTGCACGGTCAAGAAGATCGAGCAGGTCTCCTCGGTGCTGGCCCGGCTGCGCGAGCAGGGCTACCGGGGCGAGGGCACCCAGATCCTGGCCTCCAGGCTCACGCTCGACCCCGACGGCTCGCACGCCTTGAGCGCCTCTGACCCCGTGTTCGTGGTGCATGCGACGCCTGCGCACACAGCGTGACCTGTTCCCTACCGGTGCGCATCGGTTATCCTCGCGTGACTTTGTCTAGTGCACCGGAGAATCGCTCACAATGAAGCCGCCGCTCCTGCTGATCGGGCAGGGCTCACAAGACGACGCCTACGCCGCGGAGTTCGGCAGGTTCGTACACCGGCTGCGCTGCCGGCTCGACCAGACGGGCGCCGACGTCTCCGGCGGATACCTGGAGCGGGCCACGCCCCGGTTGAGCGACTCCGTCGCCTCCCTGGTCGCCAGGGGGCACCACCGCCTGGTGGCCCTGCCGCTCAGCCTGAGCAGCATGGTGGAGGAGGCCCCCGCCGCGATGGCGCTCGAACAGCAGCGTCACCCCACCCTCATGTACGACTACGGCCGCCCGCTCGGCCCCGACCCGCGCGTGCTCGCGCTGCTGGCCGAGCGGCTCAACGAGGCCGCCGCCGAGATACTCAAGCCGCGCGCGCTCGAACTGGCCGGCGCCAGGCCCCGGCTGCGCGCCGTCGACTCGCTGCCGGTCGAGGACCATCCCGTGCACGTCGAGCCGGGGGAGACCGCGGTCGTCCTGGTCGGCGAGGGCTCCACGGACGCCGCGGCCAACGCCGAGATCCACCGCGTCTCCCGGCTGTTCTGGGAGACGCACGCCTACGACTTCATGACGGTCGAGACCGCGTTCGTGTCGGTCACCCCGCCGGGGGTTCCCGGAGGGCTCGAGCGCTGCCGGCGCCTGGGGGCCAAGCGCGTGATCGTGGTGCCGTACCTGCTGTTCGCGGGCGGCCTGCTCGAACGCGTGTGGGCGCAGGCGCTGGCCTACGGCGCCGGGCACCCCGACCTCGACATCCGATGCGCCGAGGTGATCGGCGACTGCGAGATCCTGGCAGACGTCGTGATCGACCGATATGAGGAAGCGCTCCAACTCGTACCGTAAGTGGAGGTTGCCGTGCTGGCAGAGACGCTCGCCGCGATCCGTCCCGCCGACCCGCGGGCGCTCGCCGAGGCCCGCGCACACCAAGATCGTCTCACCAAGCCCCGCGGCTCGCTGGGCGTGCTGGAAGAGGTCGCGATCCGCCTGGCGGGGGCGGCCGGCGCCAGCCCGCCGCCCATGCCCGAGCCGGCCGCGCTGGCCATCTTCGCGGCCGACCACGGCGTGCACGCCCGCGGCGTCAGCCCGTGGCCGCAGGAGGTCACGGTGCAGATGGTGGCGAACTTCCTGGCCGGCGGCGCGGTCGCCAACGCCTTCGCAGCCCAGGCGGGCGTGACGGTGACCGTGGTGGACGTCGGCGTCGCCGCCGACCTGCCCGAGGCGCCCGGCCTGGTCATCCGCAAGATCGCGCACGGCACCGACGACCTTTCCCAGGGGCCCGCGATGACCGTCGACCAGGCGGTCAGGGCGCTGGAGGCAGGCATCGTCGTGGCCAGAGGGCTGATCGCCGAGGGCGCGCGCTGCCTGATCACCGGCGACATGGGCATCGCCAACACCACCGCGTCGGCCGCGCTGATCTCCGTGTTCACCGGCAAGGACCCGGCCGACGTGACCGGCAGGGGCACCGGGATCGACGACGCGATGTACCACGGCAAGGTGGACATCGTCCGCGAGTCCCTGCGGGTGAACGGTCTCGTCGGCTTCATCGACTCGGGCTCGCCGCCCAGCGAGGCGCTGCGGGCGCTGGCCGCCGTCGGCGGGTTCGAGCACGCGGCGCTCGCCGGCTTCATCCTGGGCGGCGCGGCGGCCCGCGTGCCGGTGATCCTCGACGGCGTCATCGCGGGCGCCGCCGCGCTCGTGGCCGCCGCCCTGGACCCGGCCGTGACCGACCACTGCGTGGCGGGACACCGCTCGGCTGAGCCCGGCCACGCCGCCGCGCTGACCCATCTCGGGCTGCGCCCGCTGGTGGATCTGGAGCTGCGGCTCGGCGAGGGCACCGGCGGCCTGCTCGCCCACCCGATGGTCTGCGCGGCCGTGCGCGTGATGCACGACGTGGCCACGTTCGACTCGGCGGGAGTGACGGAAAAGCCCGTGTGATGATGGGGACACTGGAGGTGAGGCAGTGTCCCGTTACGGCCCCATGTACGGCCCGGATGTCACTTTCCTCGGCGTGGACCGTTGCGACGTAGGCGACCCCGCCAGCTACGAGAACGCCGATGTGGTGATCATCGGCGCCCCCTTCGACGGCGGGACCTCGAACAGGCCGGGCGCCAGGTTCGGCCCGATGGCCCTGCGCCAGGCCTGCTACCTGCCCCATGACGGCTCCAGGCCGAGCCTGGCGCTGCGCGTGGACGCGCTCAAGGACCTGCGGGTGCTGGACGCGGGTGACGTCGAGTGCTACTCGGGCGACGTCGAGGGCTCGCTGGCGGCCATCGAGGAGGCCGTGCACCGCATCGCGTCCTCGGGGGCGATCCCGCTGGTGCTCGGCGGCGACCACACCGTGGCGCTGCCCGACGCCCGCGGCACCGCCAGGGCGCACGCGGCCGGCCGTACCTCGATGATCCACTTCGACGCGCACGCCGACACGGGGAACATCGCGTTCGGCCACCTCTACGGCCACGGCCAGCCGATGCGGCGGCTCATCGAGTCCGGGGCCATCCGCGGCGACAGGTTCCTGCAGATCGGGCTGCGCGGCTACTGGCCGGAGCCCGAGACGCTCGGCTGGATGGCCGAGCAGAACATGCGCTCCTACGAGATGACCGAGATCGTGGCCCGCGGCCTGGAGGAGTGCCTGACGGAGTCGTTCGGGATCGCGCTCGACGAGTGCGACCAGATCTTCCTGTCCGTCGACATCGACGTCTGCGACCCCGGGCACGCGCCCGGCACCGGCACGCCCGAGCCCGGCGGGCTGTCGGCCAGGCAGCTCCTCGATTCCGTGCGCAGGATCTGCTACGAGCTGCCCGTGGCCGGCATGGAGGTGGTCGAGGTGGCGCCACCGTACGATCACGCGGACATCACCGCCTACCTCGGGAACCGCGTTATCCTTGAGGCTCTGTCAGCGATGGCCAGACGCCGTAAGGACGATGAGGGCGGGCCTCGCTGGGATCCCCGGCAGCCGCTTCTCGACGGGCGTTAACGTGTGCGCAGCAAATGACACAGTGAGAGCCGGTAGGTTTACCTCTTAACACAACCTTCGCGAACGGGAGATTCCCCCCATGGGCCCCTACCTCCTCGGCCTGCGGCTTTCCGGCCGCCGGGTCCTCGTCGTGGGTGGCGGCCGTGTCGCCCAGCGGCGCGTTCCCGCGCTGCTAGAGGCCGGTGCGGAGGTCACCGTCGTGTCGCCGGGTGTCACGCCCGCCCTCGACGACCTGATCGCGGCGGGCCGGGTCACCTGGCACGCCCGCCCCTACGAGGTCGGCGACTGCGACGGGGCCTGGCTCGTACAGGCCTGCACCGACGACAGATCCGTCAACACGGCGGTCGCCGCCGAGGCGGAGGCCAAACGCGTGTGGTGCGTGCGAGCCGACGACAAGGACGCCTCGGCCGCCTGGACGCCCGCCACCGGGCGGGTCGACGAGATCAGCGTGGCCGTCACCGCGGGCGGCGACCCGCGCCGGGCGGCCGGCATCAGGGACGCGGTCGTCGGGGCATTGCGTGACGGCACCGTCGATGCCCGCCGCAACCGCACCAAACCGGTCGGAGTGGCCCTGGTCGGCGGCGGCCCCGGCGATCCCGGGCTGATCACCGTACGCGGCCGCCAGCTCCTGGCCCAGGCCGACGTGGTCGTCGCCGACCGGCTCGCGCCCCGCAGCCTGCTCGACGAGCTCGCGCCCGACGTCGAGCTGATCGACGCTGCCAAGGTGCCCTACGGCCGCTCGCTGTCCCAGGAGACGATCAACGAGCTGCTCGTGGACCGCGCCAGGCAGGGCAAGTTCGTGGTCCGGCTCAAGGGCGGCGACCCGTTCGTGTTCGGGCGCGGCGGCGAGGAGATGATCGCCTGCGCCCAGGCGGGCATCCCGGTGCTGGTGGTGCCGGGCATCACGAGCGCCGTGTCGGTGCCCGCCGCGGCCGGTGTGCCGGTGACCCATCGGGGGGTCAGCCAGGAGTTCCACGTGATCTCCGTGCACGTGGCGCCCGACGACCCCAAGTCCACTGTCGACTGGCCCGGGCTGGCTCGTTCCCAGGGCACGCTGGTGCTGATGATGGCCGTCGAGCGGCTGGCGAAGGTGGCCGAGGCACTCCTTCGAGACGGACGTTCCCCGGATACTCCCGTAATGGTGGTACAGGACGGTACTCTTCCGACCCAGCGGGCGGTCACCGCTTCGCTTTCCACCGTGGCCGACCGCGTGTCCGCGGCTGGGATCCGGCCGCCGGCGATCGTGATCGTCGGTGACGTCGTGAGGGTCGGCCAGGAGGTCGAGATGGTTCGAGCGGAGCGCTTGCCGTGAATACGGCCATGGATGACGGGCGACCGGAGTCGCCTGGGGAGCAGACGTTGAGCTTCCGTGCGGTGACGGATGACGACGCCTTCGACGCTTTCGACGCCAAGGGCGTCCGAGGGGAGCCGGAGGCGGTGGACGCGCGCGGCGCCCGCGACGACCCGGCCGCGGTCTCGGACGGCGCTGACGACCCACCGGCCGCTGCCTCGGGCGGTGCCGAGGAGCCACCTGCCTCCGGCGGGGGCGGCCCGGCCGGCTCCGGCGCGGGCAGCTCGCCTGGCTCCGCTGCGGGGCACCCGGCTGCCGCCGACTCCGGGCGGTCACCCGAGTCGTCGCCGGCTCTGGGCGCCAGACGGTCGCCGGCCGCCGAGCGCCCGCCGGCGCTGGAGGTGAGGCGGCCTCAGGCTTCCCGGGCAGGTCGGCCGCCGGTTTCGGGCCCCGTTCCGGCTGCCGGAAGTGAGGCGTTCTCGGCTTTCGAGAAGCCGAGGGCCCTGCGGGAGCCCGCCGCGCCCGAGGAGCCGCAGGCCGCCGAGCGGCCCTCCCTTTTCGTGAAGCCCGCCTCGCTGGGCGGGCCGGGCGCACCGCAGACCCCTCCCGGACAGAGCTCACCCGGACAGACCCTGGCCGGACGGGCCGTGCACGCGGCGGAGGCCGCGAAGGCGATCCGGGAGGCGCGTGCGGCGCGTGCCGCCGCCGAAACCGGGTCGGACGAGGCGACGCCGAGCGCCGCTTTTACGGAACGCGCCACAGCCGGTGAGCAGGCCAAGCGGGCGGCCCAGGGCGCGGCGGCCGAGCACGCCGACGACCAGGCGGCGGTCGGCGAGGAGATCACCGGCGAAAGACTGACCGGCCAGAAGCCCGCCGATCAGGGGCCTGCCGGCGTAAGCCTGTTCGACGCGAGGCCTGCCAACGCGAAGACCGCTGGCGAGGGCCTGTTCGGCGCCGGGCCTGCCGACGTGGACCTGTTCGACGCGGGGCCCGCCGACGAGAAGCCCGTCGAGGGGAAGCCCGCCGACGCAGGGCCCACCGACGCAGGGCCCACCGACGCAGGGCCCACCGACGCAGGGCCCACCGACGTGGAGCTTGTCGAGGTGGAGTCGTCCGGCGCGGAGCCTTCCGGCGTGGACCTGTTTCATGCGGAGCCGTCCCGCGCGGAGTCGTTCGGTGAAGAGCCGCGAGACGAGCAGGAGGCTCCTGCCGATGAGGAGCCGGGCGATGCGCAGCCGACGGACGACGAGCCGGCCGACGAGGCGTTGACCGGCCCGCAGGCGGTCGAGGAGCAGCCGGACGACGAGGAGCCAACCGCTCGGCGCCAGCTTGGCGAGCAGCCCGAGCCGTCCGGCGAACCGTCGCCCGAGGACGACCCTGAAGCCGACGCCCAGTCGCACGAGCAGGTGGACGGCAGCGCAGAACGTCCGGAGGCCGACGGTGTAGAGCCCCTGGATGCCGACGGCGGCGCAGAGCGGCCGGAAGCCGGCGGCGGTGCGGAGCGAGCAGAAGCCGGGAGCGGCGCTGAGCAGGCGGGCGTCGGCAGCGGCGCTGAGCGCCCGGCGCCAGGCAGGTCGGAGGCGCTGCCGCCGCAAGCCGTGGAGGCGCTCACAGCGGCGCTCGACACCCTGCGTGAAAGCGTCGCCGACCTGCGCTTCGGCCTGGACCTGCCCGGTGCGAGCGAGGCCAGGAGCGCGCAGGCCGACCTGCTGGCCCAACTGGAGGACTACGTACTGCCCCGGGTGCGGACCAACACCGCCCCCGCTCTCATCGTGATCGCGGGCTCGACCGGGGCGGGCAAGTCCACCCTGGTCAACTCCCTCGCCGAGAAGACCGTCTCGCGCACCGGCGTACGCCGCCCGACCACCGGCACCCCCGTGCTCGCCTGCCACCCCGACGACCGCAAGTGGTTCGAGGAGGGGGCGCTGCTCGGCGGGCTCGAACGCGTGGACAAGCCCTCGCCCGAGGCCGGGATGCGCAGCATGGTCGTGGTCGCGACCGAGAAGCTGCCCCAGGGCGTCGCGCTGCTCGACACCCCCGACATCGACTCGGTCGTGGAGGAGCACCACGACGTCGCCCACCGCATGCTCGACGCGGCCGACCTCTGGGTCTTCGTGACCACGGCGGCCCGCTACGCCGACGCCCCGGCCTGGAGCCTGCTGCGGCTCGCCAAGGAGCGCGGCGCCCGGCTCGCCATCGTGCTCTCGCGGGTGCAGCCCAAGTCCGCCGACGTGGTTCTGAAGCATTTCGTCCGCATGCTGACCGAATACGGGCTCGGCGACATCGACAGGTTCGTCATCAACGAGGCGAAGGTCACCGACGGCAGGCTGCCCGACAGCGAGGTCACCGACCTGCGACTCTGGCTGGCCGAGCTCTCGGTGGACGAGGAGCGCCGGGCGCAGGCCGTACGCGAGACCCTGAACGGCGTGCTCGACAGCTTCCGCACCCGCGTACCCGCGCTGGCCAGGCACCTGGAAGGGCAGGTCGCGTTCAGGGCGGAGCTGCGCAGCGACGTGGAGACCTGTTTCCTGGGCGCGCTCAGCGAGATCGACAAGGCGTCGAAGAACGGTTCGCTGCTCCACGGCGAGGTGCTGGCGCGCTGGCAGGACTTCGCCGGCTCCGGAGATCTCATGCGCTCGCTGCAGCTGCGCAAGCGCGGCCGGGCGGCCAAGCAGGCGCCGGAGCGCGTCCTGGCCTTCAAGGCCGCGATCCGTACGGGCCTCGAATCGGTGATCGTCGCCGCCGCGAACCGCGCCACCGAGGAGGTGGTCGCGCGCTGGCGGCACCGCTCGGAGCTGGGCGCCACCCTCGCCGAGGGCCTCGACCGGCCCTCGGACAATCTCGTACGCCTCACCAACCGCGCCATCGCCTCCTGGCAGGAGCACCTGAGCGAGCTCGTACGCACGGAAGGCGTGGCCAAGCGGTCGGTGTCGAAGCTGGTGTCGTTCGACCCCGATTCGCTGTCCCTCATTTTCACGGTCGCGATGTTCAGCGGCGCCAACGGCGAAGGAGTGCCGCACCGGCTGGTCACCGCCCTGCTGGGCGCGGAGTCGTTGCGCGGAATCGGCGCCAAGGCGCTCAGTGACCTGCGAGCCAGGATAGGCATGCTGTTCGACGAGGAAGCCATGCGTTACGTGCAAGCGCTCGACTCCGCGGGCATTCCCGACGAGTCTGTCGCGACCCGCCTCTACCAGGCAACGTACAACCTCGAGGTCGCTCGATGACCACCACGACCACCAAGCCGGGGCTCGCGCCGAAGCTGACCGCGCTCACCAAGGTGGTGGAGCTGGGTCCGGGGCGCCTGGACAAGAAGCTGCTCAACGAGGCCAACAGCCTGCTGCTGCGTGCGGGCGACCGGCTCAAGCTGTCGTCGGAGCACACCGTCGTCGCCCTCGCGGGCGGGACGGGCAGCGGCAAGTCGTCGCTGTTCAACTCCATCTCGGGGCTGGAGCTGTCGCCCACCGGCGTACGCCGGCCGACCACCGCCCGTACCCACGCCTGCGTGTGGGGCCTGGAGGGCGCGGGGCCGCTGCTCGACTGGCTGCAGATCCAGTGGCGGCACCGGTTCTCCCGAGCCAGCGCGCTCGACAAGGGCGACAGCCAGCTCCACGGGCTGATCCTGCTCGACCTGCCCGACCACGATTCGATCAGGGCGCTCACCGACACCGAGGCCGACCGGCTCATCGGGCTGGCCGACCTGGTGGTGTGGGTGCTCGACCCGCAGAAGTACGCCGACGCCTCCACGCACCGGCGGTACGTGACGGAGCTGGCGGGGCACGAGGCGGTGACCGTGTTCGCCCTCAACCAGGCCGACCGGCTGACCGCGGAGGAGCTGGCCGAGCTGGTCATCGACCTCAACGACCTGCTGCGCCGCGAAGGCGTCGAACACCCCAGCGTGGTTCCCACCTCGGCGCTCACCGGCCGGGGCGTCGAGAGCCTCAAGAGCGTCGTCGCCACCGCCGTCGCTCGCAGGCGCGCCGCCATCCAGAAGCTCGAAGCCGACCTTCACCGGCTTGAGCAGCGTCTCAGCCAGGCGATGCCGCTGGGCGAGGCGCTGTCGGCTCCCTCGTCGGTCGACGAGGCCCGCAGAATGGGGCTGACGGACGCGCTGTGCGACGCGGTGGGCGTACCGGCCGTGGGTGAGGCCATGGAGAACGTCTACGCGGAGCGGTCGAGCCGGTGGGTCGGCTGGCCGTACCCGCGGTGGTTCGCCAAATTCCGCTCAGACCCGCTCAAGAGCCTGCGCCTGGAAGATGTGAGCGAGGAGATCCGCGGCATCTCGACCAGCTCGGTGAGCGCGCAGTCGGCCGAGGTGGCCAACGCCGTGCAGGCGCTCGCCGACGGGCTGTCCATGGGGATGAGCCCGGTGTGGCGTACGGCTGTCCAGCAGGCGGCCAGGTCCCGCTCCGGTCAGCTCCCGCAGGCGCTGACCGAGGACCTCACGGAGGTCGCGCCGCAGCTCGACCGGGTGCCGGGCTGGTGGCGGGTGCTCAAGGTGTGGCAATACTTCCTGGTGGCCGCGTTCGTGGCCGGGATCGCCTGGCTGGCGGTGGGCCTGCTCATGCCCGGCCAGCTCCCGGCCTCGCTCGAGCTGCTGGGGGACACCGCGACGCTGCCGTGGGTGGGGCTCATGATGGCCTCTGTCCTGGGGTTGGGCGCGCTGTCCGGAATCGCGTCCCGCAACTTCGTCGAGCTGGGCGCCTCCCGGGAGCGGGAGCGACTGGAACGGGAGATGCGCCGCAGGGTCGGGGCGGTGTCGGCGACCATGGTCGTCGAGCCGGTCGAGCGAGAGCTGGGCCGGCACCACGCGTTCTACACGGCCATGCGGGACTTGTCGGTCTGACCCACCACGGGCTTGGCTGGTGCGGCGATATACGTCGCCCTTGCCTGTCGGCGTGCGGTGACGCGGGGCGTCCAGCCTGCCGGCGTGCGGTAATGCGGGGCGCCCAGTCCGCCGACGCCCGGTGATACGGGGCGCCCAGTCCGCCTGACATGCGGTGATACACCTCGCCCCAGCCCGCCGACATGCGGTGATGCGGGGCACCCCCAATGCACCGATCCGTGGCGACGCACGTTGCGCCAGTGCGTTGACGGGCGGCGATGCGCGTTGTCCTGTCGGCCTGTTGGCGTGCGGGAATGCAGAGGCGCCGGCGTGTCGGCGTGCGGGGATACACGTCGCGTCGGCTCGTCACTGTGTGGCGATGGACCTCGCATCGGCTTGTCAGCGCGCGGCGACGGGTGTCCCATGGGCGTGCTGTCGTATGTTGCGATCTGGGCAGTTGTTGCGAACTGGACAGTCGGGCGGGCCTTCGTCCACAACCCCCGCCCACGGCAGGGCGCTCATCCACAGAACCGCGTTCCAACGCTCGCCACCCATCCTCCGCGCGGCACCGTAGTCCCAGGTCGCGGGCAGCCGGCCCGCCGCATGGGAGGCACGGGATGAACGACATTTACATCACGCTCACCGGCAACGTCGCAGCAGAGCCACGGCAATACAGCTTTGACGACGGCAGCAAGGTCACTTCGCTGAAGGTGTTCAGCTCGCATCGCTACTTCGACAAGAGGACGGGGCAGTGGACCGACGGCGATCGGGTCTGCTTCACGGTCCGCTGCTGGCGCACCCTGGGAGACAACGTCGCTGCCTCAGTACGTGCCGGCCACCCGGTGGTCGTGTCGGGCAAACTACGCATCCGTGAGTTCGGCGCCGAGGGCGACCGCCGTTTCGTGCCCGAGATCGAAGCCAGCGCAGTGGGGCACGACCTGCGCTGGGGCAGCGGTGTCTTCACCAAGCCGGACCGGGCCGGCGGGGCGGGATCGATGAGCAAGGAGATGCGCGACCAGCTCGACGAGGAGACCCGGGACTGGGCGATGGGCTCACGCACGTTCCGGCCCCTCGCCCGCCAAGAGAGCGCACCCGGCACGGCTCATCCAGGCGCCGATCACGACACCGTACGCACTTTGGGACCGGACAGCCACAGCATTCACGCTTCAGGACCGGAAGGCGATAACCCCAACGCCCTGGAACTGGGCGGCGGTGACACTCGTGCCACGGGACCGGATGGCGGCAACATCCTCACCTTGGGAGGCGACGGTGACACCGTACGCATCCTGGGCGCCGACGACCTCGACCCCATTCGCGCTGGAGGCGCCGAGGGAGACGGCGATGCCGAGCAGGCTGGCTTGGCTGACGAGCGCGTAGCGGCGTAAGCACCGGTGGAGAGGGCCACCGCGCCGCCCTCTCCACAACCCGGCGAACAACCGGGTCGAGCACTCCCAAGTGGGCGCACCTTGAGGGGGGACCGTCTGAAGGGCGAGTATCCCGGGGGCGAGCACTCCCAAGGTGGAGCACACCAAAGGGAGCACCAGAAGGGCGAGTACCCCGAGGATGGGCACCCAGAAGGGCGGGAACCCCGAGGATGGGCACCCGGAAGGTGAGCACCCTGAAGGCGGGCACCCCACGGGCGGGCACTCCGAAGGTGAGCACTCCGAAGGTGAGCACTCTAAGGGCGGGCACCACGAAGGCGAGTGTCCAGGGGGCGTCGCGCAGTCAGGTGCTGGCAGCGTCCAAAGAACGAAAGCCCGGCCTGGCATCGGCAAAAGGGTCGCTCAGCAGGAGCGAAGCCACAGGCTCGGCCGGAGGGGCAGCCGGCGGGGACGGCGCACAGAGCGACGGGGACGCGCCGAAGCGGTGTGGGATGAGCGCGATGGGACCTGCCGCAGGGGATCGGGTCTTGTACGGCGAGGTGAGGCGACGTTACGTGCGGATATGTGACGCGACGTTACGTGCGGACATGTGACGCGGCGGGACGTGCGGACGGGCGATGCAAGGGGACGCGCGGACTCGCGACGCGACGGGACGCGCGGACAGCCGACGCGACGGGAAGCGCGGACATGTGATGCGACGGAGCGTGCGGCCATGTGACGCGACAGGAGGCGATGCGCGGGGAGGCGATGCGCAGGGAGGCGATGCGCAGAGAAGCCCCGCGATGGGGAGCGAGCGGGAGAAGTGCCAGGCAGACGACCCGGAACGAAGGGGAGATGCCGAGGACGAGCCGGAAGGTGCACGAGCCGCGAAGGGATGGGCTGCGAAGGGAGCCGGAGAAGCGGCAGAAGGCTGAGTCGAAAGGGGGGGGGGAGGGGGGCACCGGCCAAAATCCCTATGTCACCCCGAGGGCGGCCGATGGTGTGTCGCCGTGTCAGATGGCTAGAGCACCTGTCAGGTCCATACCACGCCCCGAACCATGGCTGCTCCTTTCCATCACGGCCCGCTCACGGATTGAGCAGGTGTGGTCACTGCCAACGTATCGGTTCCCATCGCGCATCGCACACTCCGCAATTATTGTGTTACACATCGTTAGTCAGGGAGGAGACGAGATGGCGGCGACCAGTCACGCCTCGGTCAAGTCTCGCGACGCTGTGTCAACACTGGCCGGGCGCTGGCCGTTGCTTGGGCAACGTCGCCCGCTCGTGGTCTATTTGTGCGCGATAGTCGCTCTTGATCTCTTTGCGATTCTGCTTTTTGCGATGTCCACCGACTTCCGCCTGCGAGATTTGCTGACCTTTGCCGCCCTTATGGGGTGCGGCATGGTCTGCATAGAGGCCACCAGACGCCTGGGCGTCCCGGCCGGAGTCTCGCGGGATCTGCTGTCGGCCTGGTGGCTGCCGGTGGCGCTGCTCCTGCCGCCGATCTATGCCCTTTTCGCGCCGATCGTGCTCCAGGTCCTGCTCCAGATACGCGTGAGAGCGACGGTCCTCTACCGCCGGGTGTTCAGCTCGGCCGCCATCGGCCTGGCCGGATGCACTGCTTCTGTGATGTTCCACCATCTCGTGGACGACCCGTGGGTGCTGTCCAAGGGAAGCGGCGCGCCGATCACCTTCGCTGTGGTGGCAGCCGTGCTCTTCTCCCTGCTCAACATCGGCCTCATCGCCATCGCCGCGCACACCGCCGACCCTGACATGCCCTGGCGGGAGGTTCTGTGGGACAGGGAGAGCGTGCTGCTCGACATCGTCGAGCTCTGCCTGGGCGTCACGGTCTCGATCGGCTGCGGTCTCAACCTGGCTCTCTTGGTGCTCGCGCTGCCGCCGGTGGTGCTGCTGCAACGTAGCCTCCTGCACGCCCAGCTCCAGGCCGCCGCCCGTACGGATGCCAAGACCGGCCTGCTGAACGCCGCTGCCTGGCAACGCGAGGCCGACACCGAGATCGTCCGGGCGCGCCGCACGGGAGAGGCACTGGCCCTGCTGATCATCGACATCGACCACTTCAAGCGCGTCAACGACGCCCACGGGCATCTGGTCGGCGACCAGGTTCTGGTCGGAGTGGCCAGCACATTGCGCAGCCAGCTACGTGACTATGACGTGGTGGGCAGGTTCGGGGGAGAGGAGTTCGTTGTCCTGCTGCCCGGTGCCGACGCCCACGAGGCTCGCCGGGTCGCCGAACGCCTGCGTACCCACATCGGCCACATGGCTGTCCCCGCCGACGACACCCTGATCAGGGTCACCATCTCGGCGGGAGGTGCCTTGATGAGCGTGCACGGTGATGACCTGATCGACCTGCTGGCCGCCGCCGACCTGGCCCTTTACCGGGCCAAGGAGCTGGGCCGGGACCGCGTCTGCATCCCCACGGCGCAACCCCCACCCCCACGCTCTCTCCCCAAGGACACCACCCCCTGACCGACTCCGAGAGAAATGGACACCACCCCTGGTCTGCTCTGTGAGGTTGGAATGCCGCCCATGACCCGTTCTGTGGGGTTAAGGCGTTGTCTCCGGGGTTGCTCTGCGGGACCTCCCGGGGTCGCTCTGCGAGGTCAGGTCAGGTCGGCTCTGCGGGACCTCCGGGTCGGCCCTGCGAGGTCAGGTCAGCTCTGGGAGAGTTCCCGGTCGGCTCTGGGAGAGCTCCGGGTCGGCCCCGGGAGGTCAGGTCGGCTCTGCGGGACCTCCCGGTCGGCCCCGCGAGATCAGGGCGGCTCCGGGAGAGCTCCCGGTCGGCCCTGCGAGGTCAGAAGGCCACTCCTGACCTGCCCTACGAGGGGGTGGCGCCACCCAATGCCCCCGCTCTTCGCGGTCAGGACGCCAGTCCTGGTTAGCCCCGCGAGGTGATTACGCCACTTCTGACCTGCTCTTTGCGGTCAGAAGGCCAGTCCTGGTCGGCCAGCGAGGGAAAGGACACGGCCTCTGACCTGCTCCTGGGACGTCCTGATTAACCTGAGTTGCCCAGGTGCGCCCGTGCTGTCCATCACACATGCGCCGGAAGCCAGGGGCTGACGTTGTTCGTGAGGGTAGAGCGGGCGACAGCCACAGGGGCGAGGGGCGAGGGACTCAGGGACAGCGAAAGGGACAGCGAAAGGGACAGGAGGGGGCGTGACGGGAGCTGTGTCCGGCGGTGTCTGCCGGGGCCGCCGGGTCGTACGCCCTCCGCTGACTCGCGAAGAGCCGTCCGCTTAGTCGGGAGGAGCGGCGGAAGCCTGGGTTGGGAGCCCCTAAGCTAGAGGACATGCCGGAGTACATCTACACGCTGCAGCGCGTGCGCAAGGCGCATGGCGACAAGGTTGTCCTTGACGACGTCACGCTGTCGTTCCTGCCCGGAGCCAAGATCGGTGTCCTGGGGCCGAACGGCACCGGGAAGTCGACGCTGCTCCGCATGATGGCCGGCCTGGAGCAGCCGTCCAATGGTGATGCCAAGCTCATGCCCGGCTTCACGGTCGGCATGCTCCAGCAGGAGCCCCCGCTCAACGAGGAGAAGACCGTCCTCGGCAATGTGCAGGAAGGCGTCGCCGAGACGATGGCGATGCTCCAGCGCTACAACGACATCGCCGAGCAGATGGCCACCGACTACAGCGACGAGTTGCTGGAAGAGATGGGCAAGCTGCAGGACCAGCTTGAGCATCGCAACGCCTGGGATCTCGACAGCCAGCTTGAGCAGGCCATGGACGCTTTGCGCTGCCCGCCGCCCGACGCGGAGGTGAGCAAGCTGTCCGGTGGTGAGCGCCGCCGGGTCGCGCTGTGCAAGCTGCTCCTCGAGGCCCCCGACCTGCTGCTGCTCGACGAGCCCACCAACCACCTCGACGCCGAGAGCGTGCAGTGGCTGGAGCAACACCTGGAGAAGTACGCCGGGACAGTCCTGGCCGTCACCCACGACCGCTACTTCCTCGACAACGTCGCGGGCTGGATCCTGGAGCTCGACCGGGGCCGGGCATACGCGTACGAAGGCAACTACTCCACCTACCTGGAGGCCAAGGCGCAGCGGCTCAAGGTCGAGGGGCAGAAGGACGTCAAGCGGAAGAAGCGCCTCGAGGACGAGCTCGACTGGGTCCGCTCCAACCCGAAGGCCCGCCAGACCAAGAGCAAGGCCCGTCTCCAGCGCTACGAGGAGATGGCGGCCGAGGCCGACAAGCACCGCAAGCTCGACTTCGACGAGATCCAGATCCCGCCGGGGCCGCGCCTGGGCACCACGGTGATCAAGACGGATCGGCTCAGCAAGGGCTTCGGCGACCGGCTGCTGATGGAGGACCTGACGTTCGACCTGCCCCGTAACGGCATCGTCGGCATCATCGGCCCCAACGGCGTCGGCAAGACGACCCTGTTCCGCATGATCACGGGTGGGGAGACGCCCGACAGCGGCTCTCTCACGGTCGGCGACACTGTCAAGATCTCCTACGCGGACCAGAGCCGTGGCGGCATCGACGCGGCCAAGAACGTCTGGGAGGTCGTCTCCGACGGGCTCGACCACATCAAGGTCGGCAACGTGGAGATGCCGTCGCGGGCCTACATCGCGGCGTTCGGGTTCAAGGGCCCTGACCAGCAGAAGAAGGCGGGGGTGCTGTCGGGCGGCGAGCGTAACCGGCTCAACCTGGCGCTCACCCTCAAGCAGGGCGGCAACGTCCTCCTGCTCGACGAGCCCACCAACGACCTCGACACCGAAACGCTGTCGTCGCTGGAGAACGCGCTGCTCGACTTCCCGGGCTGCGCGGTCATCACCTCGCACGACCGGTGGTTCCTCGACCGCATCGCCACCCACATCCTGGCGTGGGAGGAAGGGTCGAACTGGTTCTGGTTCGAGGGCAACTTCGCCGACTACGAGAAGAACAAGGTCGAGCGGCTGGGTGCCGACGCCGCCCGCCCGCATCGGGTGACGTACCGGAAGCTGCACCGCGACTGATCCGCCCCCGTCCGGCTCCGATGGTGTGGGGTCGGCCCGAGGTCGTCCCGCACCCTCCGTTCCGAAGGTGTGCGGGTCCGCCCAGGGCCGACCCGCACACGTTTCCGGGGGGTTTGCTCGCGATGGGCCGAGGCTGACCGAACGCGCGCACGTTCCGGGGCGTGTGCTGGGTCGGTCCGAGGCCGATCCCGCGCACTGTTCCGAGCGATGTGCTGGGCTGACCTTCGGGTCGATCCCCCAGGGGCTTCCGGATGGTGCGCTGGGCCGGCTTGAGGTTGGACCTGCGTATGGTTCGAGGCACTGCGCGGGCTTGGTGAAAACCCGCACAGCCCAGCTAGCTCGTACGGCAAGCCGGCGGCGCACCACCCACCGACGGAGCACCTCCAGGGAGATGCCCGCTGACCCGCGCGTGGCCGCCCGCCGTCACGGCAGGCACGCCGACCGAGTGGGAGGCGAACGGTGGCCAGCGGAGCGGCCGAACACGTCGGCCGTCTGGAGGGTGAGCGGCGGCCGCCTGGTCACCGCCGCCCTCAGGGATCGGCGGGGACGCGGGCCAGTGCGGCCAGGGATTCCACGAAGAAGTAGATGACTCGGAAGAACCCCAGCACATCCCCGCGTTCGAGGCGTAATCCCCGGTACATCACCACCCGCCCCGGATCC
>NZ_VCKX01000319.1 GCF_005889725.1 Nonomuraea zeae | reverse complement strand
CCCACCACCGCCCAAGAGCACCGCCACCCAAGAGCACCGCCACCCAAGAGCACCACCGCCCGCCAGCCAGGACGCCGCCGCTACGGCCGGCTCCCACCGCAAAGCCTCTCGGGCGGTTGGCAGTCGGAAAGCCTCCGCCGCCGCAGCCGGTGTCACCTCAGCCGGCAGCATGCGGCGCACTTGGCTGTGCAACAGGGACACCCTCGCGGCAGGCAGCAGGAGAGACCCGGCGGGGCCGGCGGCAGCGTCTCAGCAGGCGTAGACGGCGGCATTTCGGTGGGGTAGCAGAAGGGCCCGCCGGAGGCCGGCAGGCGGCGTCCTCGGCAGGGCAGCGGAGGGCGCCTCTGAGACCGCGGAAGATATCCACGGCGAGGTCGGCAGGCGGGGTCAGGCAAGGCTCGGCATCGCCCACCATCGCCCGGCGCCCTGGTCGAGGGCGCCTCCCCCGGCATCGCCCGGCATCGCCCGGCATCGCCCGGCGCCCTCGTCGAGCGCGCCACCCCCGGGTGCAAGCGCGAAGGCGCGTTCTGCTGCCGGTGCGAACGTCGGTGGGCCGGTCCGCACGACGGGTTGGCTCAGCCGCGGATCCGGGGCCGTCCGAGCTGACAACCTCTGGGTGGTCGGCGCCTGAGGACGTTTTCCTTCGTCGGCTCGCTGGTCGGACAGCCGGCGCTCTCCCTTCGGAGCACGGCGCGCGAGGTCCAGCGATTCGGCCCACATCTGGTCAAGGAACTGCCGTAGCGGCGCGAGGCCCTCATGCTGGCACGGTACAACCGTTCGTGCCCTCGCGCCGCTCTATGGCCAGACCCGGCTCAGATGCCCATGGCCGCCATGCGCTTGCCGTGCGCCTCTGTCAAAGTCGCGAAAAGTCGGGAAATATCGGCTTGGCCCTCCCCCGCGGACTCCACCAGCAGCAGCGCCAGCTCCGGCCGCGCCGAGGCGACCTGCTGACCCTGGCTGAGCGCCTCCCCCACGAGCCGCCGCGCCCACAGCGCCAGCCGCCCCGCCGCCGTGGGATCCGCCTCGATCCCGGCCCTCACCCGCTCGACCGCGAACTGCGAGCGCCCCCCGTCCACCAGCACCTCGTCCACCAGGTCGGCGATCGAGGGATTGAGGTGCCTGGCCGCCTCGCGGTAGAAGTCGAGCGCGATGCCGTCCCCCACGTACGTCTTGACCAGCGCCTGCAGCCAGTCGGCCGGCTTGGTCTGGGCGTGCCAGGCGTCCAGTGCCTCGACGAACGGCGACATCGCCTCGTCAGGGTCGGCCCCGAGCCCGGCCAGCCGGTCGCGCAGCAGGCGGAAATGGGCGTACTCGGTGACGGCCAGCTCACTCAGCGCCGCGCGGTCGGCCAGAGAGGGCGCCAGAGTGGCGGCATCCTCCGTCATCCGCGCGTAGGCGCTGAGCTCCGCGTAAGCTAGGACACCGAGCAGGTCGACGACTCCTGGAGACTCCTTCATAAAGGGCAGCGTACTTCGGTGAATCTTCGGGAACATACGTAAGCTCGGCCAACGTTGTGGTATCGAGTACACTGCTCTGTGAAAGTGCGACCGCACTGTGTTAATTCGGGGGATTCCCCCGATAACCCCCCGAATCCCCGGGTACGCGGTCGCGATGACGCGAGAGGGCTGGCTCTACCGCGAGGACCCACGTAAACGGGGGCTGTTTTTCCGCCCGTCGGTCCCGGCAGGCCCGCCTTCATTTGAGACTGAGGCAGGCCACGCTGACGACTTTCCGAGACCTCGGAGTCACACCAGAGATCGCCGATGCCCTCGAAACTGAGGGCATCGTCACACCGTTCCCCATCCAAGAGATGGCGCTCCCGCTCGCCCTGAGCGGCCAGGACCTCATCGGTCAGGCCCGCACCGGCACGGGAAAGACCTACGCGTTCGGCATCGCCATGCTGCAGAGCATCGGCAAGCCGCGCAAGAACCGCAAGAAGCCGCGCGGGCTGGTCGTCGTACCGACCCGCGAGCTGGCCACGCAGGTCAGCGAAGACCTGGTCACCGCCGCGGGCAAGCTCGGCTCCCGAGTCCTGACCGTCTACGGCGGCCGGGCGTACGAGCCGCAGATCGAGGCGCTCAAGGCCGGGGTCGACGTCATCGTCGGCACTCCCGGTCGCCTGCTCGACCTGGTCAAGCAGAAGCACCTCGACCTGAGCCAGGTCACCAGCCTCGTGCTCGACGAGGCCGACCGGATGCTCGACCTGGGCTTCCTGCCCGACATCGAGCGGATCTTCAAGCTGATCCCCGCTGAGCGGCAGACCATGCTCTTCTCGGCCACCATGCCGGGCGAGATCGTCGCGCTGTCGCGCAAATACCTCAACCGCCCGACGCACGTACGCGCCGAGCATGAGAGCGGCGAGGGCGAGACCACGCCGCAGGTACGCCAGCTGGTCTGGCGCGTCCACCGCATGGACAAGATCGAGATCGTCGGCCGGCTGCTCCAGGCCGAGGGCCGCGGGCTCACCATGGTCTTCTGCGAGACCAAGCGCGCCTGCGACATGGTCTCCGAGCAGCTCGACACCCGCGGCTTCGCCGTCGCGGCCGTTCACGGCGACCTCGGCCAGGGCCAGCGCGAGCAGGCCCTGCGCGCGTTCCGCAACGGCAAGATCGACGTGCTGGTGGCCACCGACGTGGCGGCCCGCGGCATCGACATCGACGACGTCACCCACGTGGTCAACTACGACTGCCCCACCGACGACAAGACGTACGTGCACCGCGTCGGCCGCACCGGCCGGGCCGGGCGCACGGGCATCGCGGTCACGTTCGTGGAGTGGGAAGAGCTGACCCGCTGGAAGATGACCAACCAGATGCTCGGGCTTGAGTTCGGCGACCCCGAGGAGACTTACTCCACCTCGCCGCACGTCTACGCCGAGCTGAACATCCCCCAGGGCACCAAGGGCATTCTGCCGCACGCCAACCGCTCGCGGGCGGGGCTGTCGGCCGAGCGCATCGAGGACCTCGGAGAGACCGGCAGGGTGCGCGGGCGTGGCGGCCGCCGCCGTGACGAGCGCGAAGAGCCGCGCCCTGCCCGCACGCCGCGTCAGCGCCGCCGCACCCGCGGGGGCAGGGAGCTGGCGGAGACCGCAGCCGTCGAGAGGCCGGAGGTGGAATTGGTGGACGCCAAGACGGAGGAGGCTCCCGCGATCTTCTCAACCGACGAGATCCAGAGTGCCGCCACCGAGCAGAAGCGCACCCGCACCCGCAGGGGTGCGGCTACGTCGGCGATCGAGCAGGCGCTGGGTGAGGCGCCGGAGGCACCGGTGAAGAGCACCCGCTCCCGCCGGACCGCCGCTGCGGCTCCCGCCGCCGTGGTGGAGCCGGCCGACGCCCCTGAGGCGCCGGTCCGGAGCACCCGCTCCCGCCGGAGCGCCGCCGTCACCACGACCGAGCGCGAGCCGATCGAGCAGGCGGCACCCGTGACGGAGCAGCCTCCGGTGGAGCAGCCCGTGGCGGAGCAGCCCGCGACGCAGCGGCCCGTACGCAAGCGGTCCGCCGCCGAGCGGCCCGCAGCCGAGCGGCCCGTCGTGGAACGGCCCGCTGCTGAACGGCCCGTCGAGGAGCGGCCCGCCGCGGCGGCCGCGCCCGTCGTGCAGTCCGTGCCGGAGCCGAGCTTCCTCGCGACGCCGCCTCCGCCGGTGCGCAAGGAGCCGGAGCGGATCGTCCCGCCCAGCCCGTTCGCGGTGATCTTCCAGTCGCCGGACCTGGCCACGGATGACGACGACATCGCGCCGTCCGCCGCGACCGAACGGAAGCAGCAGCGCCGCCAGGCCCGTGGCGGTGGCGGCGGCGGCAACCGCCGTCGCGCCGGCTGAGCCAGTTACAGAGGGCGCGCACTCGGCAAGGGTGCGCGCCTTTCGCGCGCCAGGACGCACTCCACGTCCCAAGGCGCCTCTTCTGCCAGGGGCCTGTCTCGTACCAGGCTCTTTCGCGAGTCAAACTGCGATCCGTGCGGGGTGGGCGGTAGCGAGGGACCCGAGGGCGAGACGCGTATGGTGCTCACGAGGCGCCACAGCGCACCACCCGCCTGATGCCCGCTCGCCGGAGACCCACAGACGCCGGGTGCCCGTTTGGCGCCCTTCACGACCATCTGGGGCGCGCACGCCCTCCCCTCCCCGCCCTGGTCGCACAGCCCACATGGACAACAGGGCTCGCACGGCTCGCACGGGCCTTCGCGGCGGTCGGGCCGGGCTTCGGCGCTGATCGCAGGGCCGGAATGCGAGGTCGTGCATACCTCGCAACTCCCCAGAACTCGCACCAGCGTAATCGCCTTGCCGGTGTCTAGGCGCTGACCTCTGGGTATTGTTGCCCCACGTGAGTACGCCGCGATTCCTCGATTTGCCTCCTGGCGTTGCACCACAAAAGATCGAAACGCCACAGGGCACCTTCGCGGCCCTGGAGGCGCTTCCGGTCAGTGGTGTCGTTGAGCGCTGGCCCGCGCTCCTGGTGCCCGGCCTGACCGGCAGCAAGGAGGACTTCATCGCGGTCCTGATGACCCTCGCCCAGTCGGGCCGCAGGGTCGTGGCCATCGACCTGCGCGGCCAGTACGAAACCCCCGGCCCCGACGACCCGGCCGCCTACACCTGTGCCGCGCTGGGCGCGGACGTCGACGCGCTCGCCCAGGTCATCGGCGGCGGCGACCCCGTCCACCTGGTGGGCCACTCCTTCGGCGGCCTGGTGGCCAGGGAGGCCGCGATCGACGGGCGCACGAAGTTCGCCTCGTTCACGCTGATGGGGTCGGGTCCGGCGGCCATCGAAGGGCAGCGGGCCAGCAACGGCCGCAAGATCATGGAAGAGGTGCCGTCCCTGGGCCTGGAGCACGTGTGGCAGCACAGGCTCGAGCCCGAGGCGCTGGCCAACGACGTCTCCGACGAGATCGTGGACTTCCTGCGCAAGCGCCTGCTCACCAACTCCCCGACCGGCCTGTCCTCCATGGCCGAGCAGGTGCTGACGATGCACGACCGTACCGACGACTTGCGCCAGGTCGAGGTGCCCACGCTGGTGCTGTACGGCGAGCACGACGACGGCTGGTCGCCGGAGACGCAGTCGGAGATGGCCGCCAGGCTGGGCGCCGAGTGCGTGGTCGTGCCCGGCGCGGTCCACTCCCCCGCCGTCGAGGCCCCCGAGACGACGGCGGCGGCGCTGGTCAGGTTCTGGAACGCGGCCGAGAAGCACTATTTGGACACGCGGTCCAATACGCTGTAATGATGTACTTACTATGACGAGCATCGAAGAGATCGTCGTCCAGCCGCCCCAGAGTGCGACCTGGCAGGTGCACCTCGACCGTTCGATGTGGGTGGGCGGCGTACGCGGCCTGATGCTGCAGGCGCTGCACCCCCTGGCCATGCGCGGCGTCTGGCAGAACTCCAACTTCCAGGAAGACCCGTTCGGGCGCCTGCGCCGCACCGCGGACTTCGTGGGCAGGGTGACGTTCGGCAGCCCCCAGGAGGCCGACGAGATCGGCCGGCGGGTGCGCGGCATCCACAAGGCGTTGCGCATCCACGATCCCGACACCGGCCGGACGCACCGGGTGGACGACCCCGAGTTACTGCTGTGGGTGCACTGCGCGGAGGTCTCCTCGTACCTGGAGGTGGCCAGGCGCGGCGGGCTCGCGCTCACCGAGCGCCAGGCCGACCGCTACCTCCGCGAGCAACGCAGGAGCGCCGCCTACGTCGGCCTGCACCCCGACGACGTGCCGGGCTCCTGCGCGGAGATGGACGCCTACTTCAAGCACGTACGCCCCGCCCTGCGCGTGACGGAGGAGGCCGCCTCGACCGTGCGGTTCCTGCTGTGGCCGAGGCTGCCGCGCGAGCTGCGGCGGCTGTCACCGGGCAAGCCCGCCTACTTCCCCTTCGGCGCGCTCTGCTACTACACGCTGCCCGACTGGGCCAGGCGGATGTACGGCGCACTGCCGGAAGTGCCGCGCGCGACCGTCACGGCGGCCCTGAGGGCGTTCAGGATGGGCCTGAACTCTCTCCCCGAGCCTCTGCACGACCACGCGTTCCTGCCCGCCACCCGGAAGATGCTGCACGCCTCCAGGGAACGCCTGGGCGCGGCGGGCTACGACGTCGGCAAGGGGCTCAAGGGCCTGACCGATCCCCGTCGCTGGCCGGCCGCACCGGCCGCCTGACGGGCACGAGCGCGCCCGCCACCAGCACGACCGCCGACACGGCGGCCATCGTCCACCCGCCGCGATCCAGGCCGCCCCCGTCGAAGAGCACGCCGAGCAGCGAGGACGCGACCGCGGCGCCCACGTATCTGGACGACTGGAAGAAGCCCACCGCGACCCCCGTGTCCCGTCCCTCGGCGTGCACGAAGACCAGCGAGTTCAGCCCGAACTGGCTGAAGGCCGAGGCCACGCCCAGCAGCGCCGCGACCGCCAGTATCAGCCCGACGGGCCCGACCGCGAGCATCAGGCAGGAGCCGCCGAGCAGCAGCGCGGCGCTCAGCACCAGCAGGGCGCGCATCCCCGTGCGGGCGGCCAGCGCCACCGCGACCGGCGTCATGACGATGGCCAGCCCCGCCATGGGCAGCACCAGCAGGCCCGCGACGTGCGCGGGCACTCCCGCCGAGCGCTGCGCCCACAGCGGCACGGCGAAGAACCCGAGGTAGAAGACCACGTTCACGAGCGCGTACTGGCCGCCCGTGGCCAGCAGCCCGCCGCTCAGCCGGGGCAGCAGCGCTTCGCGGGGCCTGCGCACCCGCACCTTGGGCAGCCACCGCAGCGCCACCGCGAACGCCACCGCCGCGAGCGGCACGTTGACCAGGAAGATCGCCCGCCAGCCGCCCAGCGTGACCAGGAATCCGCTGAGCACGGGACCGGCCGCGGCGCTGGCCGTGAGCACCATCGAGATCGTCGCGATCACCCGCGGCGGCGGCCGGCCGTCCTCGCCGGACATCTCGGCCCGAACGATCGCCATCCCCGCGGGCATCGTCGCGCAACTCCCGAACGCCTGCAGCAACCGCACCCCCACCAGCGCCGGGTACGTCGGCGCCAGCGCGGCCAGCACCCCCGTGACCGCCATCGTGACCAGCCCGGCGCAGAACACCGGCCGCGGCCCGAACCGGTCCGCCAGCGTCCCCATCAGCGGCGGCACCAGGATGCCCGTCAGGTAGAAGCCCGTCGCCAGCCAGGTGACGGCGGCAATCCCGACGTGGAACTCGGCCTCGATGTGGGTCAGCGCGACGGCGATCATCGAGGAGTTCAGCGGGTTGAACAGCGTGCCGAGCGCCACCGCCGCCGTTAATCGCCCCGCTCGTTCCACATGCCCTCCATAACCATTGTTTCGCCAGCGAAACAGCGTCACTGTGGAGGAATGACGACATCTCCGCCTTCTGGGGGTGAACCCGAGCCCGATCCGTCTTTCCCGCCCCGCTCGAACGCGGTCTTCGAGCTGGGGCTGGACCTGCTCAAGGGATTCGCGGCCGGGGCCGGCATCGTGCTCGCCGTCCTGGTGGGCCTGGCGTTCGTCGTGGGCCTGCTGCTCGGCTTCATCGGCGGGCTGCTGGGCATGGACCCGGGCGGCGCCGAGGTGGACAAGCTGCTGGACGACTACTACGAGCCGATCTATTACGGCGTTGTGGTCATCGGGCTGCTCGTGGGCGGCGGCCGGCTGGCCATCCGGATGCTCCGGCAGCGGGCGGAGGGCGAGAGGCCCGAGCAGCCCGGGCCGGGCCCGTACCCGCTGCCGACGCTACAGCTGCCCAAGGGCAAGCCTCGACGCATCCCCCAGGTCACCCCGAAGGATGACGATCCCGGCCCGTCACCACGGCCCGGCCGCGACGACGTCGAGCGCCTCGATCGCGAGATCGAGGAGAAGCTCGCCCGGCTCGCCGGCCTCGACGCGCGGATCGAGGAGGCCAGGCGGCAGGTCACCCTTTCGGAGGAGCAGGCGCGCGTGGTGGACGCCGTCGTCCGCAAGCACTTCGACAGCCAGTCCAGGGCGCAGCTCGTGCTGCAGGTGGCGTTCTCGATCCTCGCCTTCCTGCTGGGCTTCGTCGTCAACTGGCTGTCGGAGCCCGCCTTGACGGCGCTGCGCACCTGGTGGGCCTCCTGACCCCCGGCCGGCCGCCGCGCTATTCCGCGAGCCCGTCCCAGGGACGGCGCTCGGTGCCCGCGGCCTGGCCTTCCGCGCAGTGGCGGCGGAAGTCGCACCAGGAGCAGAGCGGGCCGGGGCTGGGCGCGAACAGCTCGTCGATCTCCGCGGGCACCGCCGCGGGCCCGACTGAGACTCGTTCGCCGGTCTTGCGGGCGGACGTGGTGGCGACGGTCGTTTTGTAGCGCTCGTCCGCGTCCGCGGCCTCGGTGGCGATCTCCTCCGCGCGCTTCAGGTGGCGGGCGAGTGACTCGTCGGTGTGCCGCCACTCGACGATCTCGCCGGTGGGCAGGTGGTGGAGCTCGACCGTGCGGCAGGGCGTGCGCATCATCATGGAGGCGGCGATGGCGTACGAGGCCAGGGCGAGCGACGAGCGCGCGTCGTCCTGCGTGAGCGGGCGCCGCCCGGTCTTGTAGTCGACCACGACCAGCTCGTCGCCGCGCCGGTCGAGCCGGTCGATGCGGCCGGACAGGGCGATGACCTTGGTACGGGTGGCGACGGTGCGCTCGACGCCGACCGGGTCGTCAGCCGGATCTAATGTGCCGACATATCCGGACACGAGGTCTCGGGCCCGGCTCAGCCACCGGCCCGACTGCTCGGCGTCCTTGAACCCCTCGGTGATCCACCCGTTCGTGAGCAGGATGGACGCCGTCAGCGGGGTCCTGCGCTCGTAGGGCTCCCGCCACCAGCCGGCCAGCGCGTTGTGCACGCTCGCCCCGACGCTGTTGTGCGCCCACGCCGGGCCCTTTGACGGCTGAGGCCGGTCCAGGTAGGTGAACCGGTAGCGGCGGCGGCAGTCGAGCCAGGCGTTCAGCCGCGACGGCGTGCACGAATAGAGCCGCCGCGGCATCCCGTCCAGCGGAAGCTGTGTCTGCGGTGAACTCATCCAGCCTCCAGATGACAGCGCACCCTAGTCGTCGCCGGGGCTGAGCTTGATCCCGGAGATCTTGGTGCCGTCGGTCAGCGGACCCTCGGTCTCGGTGTCGGCGTCGCTGTCGGTGCGCGTCAGCGAGCCGGAGACCCAGTCGTCGAAGTGGGGCTCCAGGTCGCCGATCGTGACCTCGTCACCGTGGGCGGCCAGCACCCGCGTGTCGGGGGGCAGCGTGAACAGGCGCCCGCCGATCGAGGTGAGCTGGTCGGCCAGGGCCGGATATTCGCCGCCCAGCTTGCCGGGGCCGTCGGCCTGCAGGGCCTTGCCGGTGAAGACGGCTCCGAGCGCCTCGCTGTAGAGCGACACGCCGCCGGCCGAGACGCCGGGCGTCTCCATGACATCGAGCTGGACGTCGGCCACCTCGAAGATGCCGTCGTCCTCCACGTCGATGTCGGGCCAGGTCTCCGCCCAGGTCTCCCGCCACAGCGGCTTGTCCTTGGGATGCAGGGCCACCACGGCCTCGTCTCTGCTCGCCACCTCGATGGCGGCTCCGACGTGGTCGGGCAGGCCCGCCGTGCAGATGACGGCCAGCACTTCCCGCTCGCCCACCTGCTCAAGGATCTTCTCGGCGTCACGCGCCGGGTCGATGACGATCACTTCGTCGTCGTCGCCCACGATCCAGGTGTTGTTCTCGACCTTGTGCTCGGTGCCGTCGATGTCGACGAGGCCCTCGGTCACCACTCGCTCGATACGCGCTGTCACGCCTCCGAACTCTAGCCCGTCTCCATGAGAGCGCGAATCGGGAGCGCGAATCGAGGGCGCGGGACCTAGTCTTCGAGCCTGGGTGAGAACGCGCCGAACGGCACGTCGAGATCGTGGTCGCGCGCGTCGAGCAGCGACAGCTCGGACAGCGCGATCATGCAGCCGGCGTCGGCCGGCCAGGCGATGGCCCACAGCCAGTTGCCGAGCGCCTCGCCCGCGTAGACGGCCCGGTCGGCGGCCCCGCCCACGCACCACAGCGCGGTCGGGTGCCCGAGCACCGCGATCTTGGCGTTCGGCGGCCCCGAGTCGAAGCCCTCACCGGGGTCGGGACCGTCGAGTCCCGAGAACGCCGCGCCGATCCCGATGCCCGGCTCCTCCGCGATGATCAGCAGATCGGCGGGGCCTTCGGTCAGCGACGGCCCGGTCAGGGCGACCACGCTGGCGCGGGCCCCCGTCCGCTGGTCGCCGACCTCGGCGAAGCCGGTCACCAGCCAGCCCGCCGGCAGCGGCCATGGCAGCCACACGGGCACAACCGAGGACTTGCGTATCGCCTCCAGCGCCGTGCTGGTCGGCGGCCACGGAGGCTGATACGGCAGGACGTCACCATGCGTGTCGCATCGATACCCGCTCGACCACGCACTGGGCCCGTGAAGCGGGCCGAAGCACCTTGGGCAGGTTGGAGCCGCTCTCACACCTACCCACGGTGCTTTCTCCGGTACGGCCGCGTCAAGGCCGCTGCTCGTTATCTCGTCGTAATCTTGGTCATGTGCGCGTAAATTGTGTCGGCGCGGTCGTCTTCGATGCCGCCGACCGGCTGCTGCTGATCAAGCGGGGCCGCCCGCCCGGCGTGGGTCTGTGGTCCATTCCCGGTGGCCGGGTGGAGACGGGTGAGACGGACGAGACCGCTGTGCGGCGCGAGGTCTTTGAGGAGACCGGGCTGCGGGTGCACGAGGTGGGACGGCTGGCGGGCGCCGTGGACCGCCCGGGGCCCGGCGGGGTCACGTACGTGATCCGCGACTACCTGGCGAGCGTGTCCCCCGGGACGCCCGTGGCCGGGGACGACGCCGCCGACGTGCGCTGGTGCGACCGCGCCGAGCTCGCGCGGCTGCCGATCACCGAGGGGCTGCTGGAGACGCTGACGGACTGGGGCGTGCTGCCCGGCCGGGCGGACGGCGCCAGGTGACGCCATCCGCCGGCGCTCGCCTGGCTGCCCGGCCCGGACGGCGCCAGGTGACGCCGCCCGCCGCGTTCATCTGCTGGACGTGAGGCTGGAGGTCCACAGGATGAGGTGGTCGGCGTTGTACGTCGTGGACCGCCCGAGCGCCACGACCTCCGACCCCGACACGGCCACGGCCGTCAGCCACTGCGTCCCCTGGCCCGCCAGGCGATCCTTCGTCAGCGCCATCCGGTTCCACGACAGGCCGTCCTGCGAGGTCCAGGCCGCGCTGTCGCCCTCGCCGGGCACGCCGTGCCACCCGACGGCCACCAGCCCCTCCTCGGCCGCGGCCAGGTCGTACACGGCCGCCGCCTGCTCCGCTGGCAGCCAGGCCGTCTGCCAGGTCGAGCCGTCGTCGTCGGAGACGGCCGCGAAGGCGCGGCGGGAGCCGCCCGTCAAGGCGGTTCCGATGGCCACCAGCTTGTCCTGGTAAGCGGCGATCCGGCGGAGCCCGGCCGAGTCGGCGCCCTGCGGGGCGACGCGCTTGCGCGCGCTCCAGTTCACGCCGTCCTCGGAGTACCAGACCGTGCTGCTCTCCTGGTCGGCGCTCCCCGAGCCGCCCACGGCCACGTACCCGTCCCCGCTGGCGATCACGTCGTGGATCCGCACCCCCGCGCCGCTCTGCGGCAGCTTCTTCGACCTGGTGAACTTGCGCAGGTCGGGAGTGAACCAGATGGCGGCGCTCGCCGCGCCCGACGCGTCCCTGGCCTCGCCGGCCAGGACGTAGCCCTGCTTGCCCGCCGCCACCACGTGGGTCTCCAGGTACGGCTGGCTCGCGTCGCGGGCCAGGTCGCCGGTGACGTTCACCCTCTTCCAGCTCTCGCCGTCGCCGGAGGTGACGAGCAGGGGGTCGGTGACGGCCACGTTCGTCTCGGTGCCGCCGACGGCCAGCCAGCCGCGGCTGCCGTGGGCCACGTCCTCCAGCGTCTGCCGGCCGGGGCCGCCGAGGCTCATGGACTTCCAGCTCTGCCAGTTCTTGATCGTCCACAGGCCCGCGTCGCCGGAGGCCGAGCCGACCGCGACGTACCTGCCCTCGAAGCTGGCCAGGCTGGTGGTCTCGCGCGCGATCCTGGTCAGACCTTCGACGCCGGCGAGCTGGACGCGCGACACCGAGCCGCGCGGCGGCGCGGTCATGAGCACGAGCTGGTTGTCGACGTCGGAGGCCGCCTGGTCGCCGCCGGCGAACAGGGTGCCGCCGTCGGAGATCGTGAACCCGCGCAGCGTCGCCCCCTGCAGATCGCCGAGGTCGGCCCGCTTGGCCCAGCCGCGCCCGTCGGTGGTGGTCAGCACCGAGTATTTCCCGAGCCCGGCCTGCGTGATCGCCGCTACGCCCGACGGGTAGGAGACCAGCGACTCCACGCCGGGGCTGTCGCCGCTCAGGTCGCCGATGGAGCCGCACTGCGCCCACTGCTCGCCGGTCGGCGAGCAGTAGACGCGTACGTCGCCCGCGACCGTCCGCTGCCGCGTCGGCACCATGACGAACCGCTTGGGCAGCACGCCCAGCGTCCCCGCGCGCGGCGTGGCCTCAAGGAGCTGGAAGCCGGTGGCCTGCCAGGTGCGTCCGCCGTCAGCCGACCGCAGAACCCGCGAACCCTCGCCTTCCGCGGGTTGCCCGATGGCCACGACGGTGTCGCCCTTGGCGACGATGGCCTTGATCTCCCGTACTTCCAGCCCCCTGGTCTCGACGCGCTCCCAGACGCTGCCGTCCGCTGAGCGCCAGGCGGCCGGCCCGGAGCCGCCGTCCACCCCCGCCGTACGTCCCACCGCGACGAAGCCCGAGCCCGTCCGCGCGATGTCCTCGATCTGGTCGCCGGCCCTGAACGCGGCCAGCCCGGCCGCCTCCACGGCCACCCAGCTGAAGCCGTCGGTGCTGGTCCACAGGCCGCGCTCGCCCGAGACCCCGTCGCCGCCGCTGGCCAGCCACTTGCCGCCGCCCCCGACGACCCGCTGGACCGTCGGCGAGGAGGCGCCGCTCACCTGGCCGAGCTGCCAGTTCTTGCCTCCGTCCGGCGAGAACAGGAACAGCGGGCGCGGCGTCGGGCTCGTCGTGTCGCTGCCGACCGCCACGACCGCGCGGCCCACCGAGGTCATGTCGTTGAGCTTCTGGTTGGTGCCGTCGCCCGCGGCGGGAACGGTGAACAGCTCGTCCCCAGAGCGCCCCGTGCCGGCCTCCAGGCGCAGCCCAGGGCTCTCCTCGCCGCTCCACTGCCACACGAGCACGCCGATGGCCACGAGGAGCGCCATGGCCACGGTGAGGACGACAGGGGTGGCCCTGCTGCCCCGGCGCACGGGGCTGGACCTGCGCACGGCGGCCGGGGCCGGGCCCCGGTGGTGCCTGCCGCTCGATCCTCCCGGGCGGGGCGGGCCGGTGGCGACCAGGAGGTCGGGTCT
>NZ_VCKX01000318.1 GCF_005889725.1 Nonomuraea zeae | reverse complement strand
GCCCTGGCCCGGCCCTCGCCCCTCCGGGTTCCGTGATCACTTCCCCTAAGGGGCAAGTGGTCCTCCCGGAGGAGGAGCGGAAGCCGTTTCGCGTGCCAGGATGGAGAGAAAGTCGATACGAGGGGCGGCGTGATGAACGGACAGATCGCCTGGTTGCCGCTGTGCGTCGGGGTGACCGCGGCCGGGCTGGTGCTGAGTTTCCTGGCCTTCCGGCGCAGGGGAGTGGCGGCCGGCATACGCGTGGGCGCCTGGGCGCTGCTGCCGCTGGCGGCCTACCTGACCGGCGCGGTCAACGCGTTGTGGACCATCGGCGCGACCGCCGTCGGGTTCGTGACCGGTTTGGCGCTCAACCCGTCCGTGTGGGCCGGCATCGCGGTGGCCGGGCTGTCGGCGGTGCTGTTCGTCGTCTCGGGTGTCATGCGCGGCAGGAAGCTGTCCAGCGGCAGGAAGCTCGCGGGCAAGAAGAAGGCCGCCGAGGCACCGGCCGGGCCCGCCGGAGTTCAGCCCTCCGCGAACAAACCACCGGCCGCCGCCAAGCCTCAGCCCGCCGTCGCGGCACAGAAAGAGCGCAAGACCGACGACGACTTCTCCGACATCGAGGAGCTGCTCAAGCGCCGTGGCATCAGCTGATTCCGGCATATGTCCGTGCTATGTCACAGTTCCGAGACGCAACCGGGACTGGCCGTAGACATTCTCCTCAAGATCGATACGAATGAGTTTCGCGTCAATCACAGTTAAGCCACATCGGGCACTGAGGGACTAGTCATACCAGCTCAGGCCATAGATTCTGCCTCCTGGGGCCGCGACACGCGGGCCTGCCACGCATGGGCGCACTACCCTGACCGGGACCGCGCTGACACGGACGACGTCGTCTGGAATCCAGGGGGCAACTGGAATGACCGCACCGCTCGATGTTCCGGGCTCGGCCATCGAGGCCGGACCGGAGACCGTTCTTGAGGGGGCGGAGCCTTCAGTCATCCGGGGGCGCTCCCTCGGGCAGATCGCCTGGATGCGCCTGAGGCGCGACCGGGTGGCGATGATCGGCGGCATCGTCATCATCCTGCTCATCCTGATCGCCATCTTCGCGCCGCTGCTGGTGTCGTGGTTCGGGCACCCGCCGGCCGAGTGGCACAGGGAGAAGATCGACCCCGCCATCCAGGCTCCGCTCGGCGCCTTCGGTGGCATCAGCTGGGACTTCCTGTTCGGGGTCGAGCCCACCACGGGCCGGGACCTGTTCAGCCGCATCCTGTACGGCGCCCGCATCTCGCTGCTGATCGCGTTCTTCGCGACGCTGCTGTGCGTGCTGCTCGGCACCGTGCTCGGGATGATCGCCGGCTTCTTCGGCGGCTGGGTCGACACGATCATCAGCCGGCTCATGGACATCTTCCTGGCGTTCCCGCTGCTGGTGTTCGCGCTGGCGCTGGCCGGGGTCATCCCGGACAAGGCGTTCGGCATGTCGGGTGACACGCTCAGGATCAGCCTGCTCGTGTTCATCATCGGGTTCTTCAACTGGCCCTACATCGGACGCATCATCCGGGGGCAGACCCTGTCTCTCCGCGAACGCGAGTTCGTCGACGCCTCCAGGAGCCTGGGCGCGCGCAACCACACGATCCTGTTCAAGGAGATCCTGCCCAACCTGCTGGCGCCGATCCTCGTCTATTCGACGCTGCTGATCCCGTCGAACATCCTGTTCGAGGCCGCACTGTCCTTCCTCGGCGTCGGCGTGCGGCCGCCTACCCCCACGTGGGGAGGCATGCTGGCCGAGGCGGTCCACAACTACGACGTGGCGCCCAACTTCATGCTCTTCCCCGGCCTCGCGATCTTCGTCACCGTGCTGGCGTTCAACCTGCTCGGTGACGGCCTCAGGGACGCCTTCGATCCCAAGGCCCGCTAGTCCTCGTGAGTTTCCGCAAGTTCTCAACTCCTAGATACAAGGGGTGTGTCAGGTCGATGAAGATAAGATCCAAGGCATCGGCTGTCGCGGTGACCGCGGCTCTCGCCGTGGTCGTGTCCGCGTGTGGCGGTGGCGGCGGTGCCAAGAGCACCAGCGGCACCGGCAGCGACGACAAGCCCGCCAGCAAGTACAACGCCGGCGTGACCGAGATCGTCAACCCGTCCACCAAGACGGGCGGCACGCTGCGGATGGGCATGCCGGGTGACTTCGACTCGGTCGACCCCGGCGACATGTACTACGGCTATTCGTGGAACTTCGCCCGTCTTTACACCCGCGCGCTGACGATGTTCAAGCCGGTGCCGGGCGAGGAGGGTCTGCAGCTCGTCGGTGACCTGGCCGAAGACCTCGGCACGCCCAGCGACGGCGGCAAGACGTGGACGTACAAGCTGCGTGAGGGCATCAAGTACGAGGACGGCACCCCGGTCACGTCGAAGGACGTCAAGTACGCCGTGGCCCGCTCGCTGGACAAGGACATCCTGCCCAGCGGCCCGACCTACTTCAACGACTGGCTCGACGTCGGCGACTACACGGGCCCGTACAAGATGAAGGGCAAGCTCGACGACTTCAAGGCCGTCGAGACGCCCGACGACCGCACGATCGTCTTCCACCTGAAGAAGGCCTACGGCGGTTTCGACTACTTCGCCATGCTCTCGCAGACGGCCCCCGTGCCCGAGGCGAAGGACACCGGCTCGAAGTACAAGGAGCACCCGGTCTCGACCGGCCCCTACATGTTCAAGGCGCACGAGCTCACCAAGCGCATCGAGCTCGTGAAGAACCCGAACTGGGACGCGGCGACCGACCCCAACCGCAAGCAGCTCAACGACTCCGTCGAGGTGCTGCTCGGCCAGAACGAGGACGACCTCGACCAGCGGCTCCTGTCCGGCAAGATCGACGTCAAGGTCAACAGCACCGGTGTCGCGGCCAACGCCCGCAAGACGGTCCTGACCGACGAGAAGGTCAAGCAGTACGCCGACTCGGCCCCGATCGACCGGACCTGGTTCACCAACATCAACGGTGACGTGCCGCCGTTCGACAACATCCACTGCCGCAAGGCGGTGCTGTACGCGGCCGACCGCTCCGCGATCCAGGGCGCCTACGGCGGCCCCGACGCCGGCGGCGACATCGCGCTCAGCCTCATGCCGTCCAAGATGACCGGCTACCAGAAGATCGACCCCTACGGCGTCGAGGCCACCCCGGCCGGCAACGTCGAGAAGGCCAAGGAAGAGCTCGCCGCCTGCGGCCAGCCCAACGGCTTCAGCACCACGATCTCCTTCCGCAACGAGCGCTCCGCGGAGAAGCAGACCGCCGAGGCGCTGCAGCAGTCGCTCGGCAAGGTCGGCATCAAGCTGGAGATCAAGGGCTACCCGCAGGGTGACTACTTCAAGCTGTACGCCGGCAAGCCCGACTTCGCCAAGAAGAACAACCTCGGCCTCATGGTCTACGGCTGGGGCGCCGACTACCCCGAGGGCTTCGGCTTCTTCCAGCAGATCGTCGACAGCCGGGTCATCCGCCCCGCGGGTAACACCAACCTCGGCGTGAAGGACCCGAAGATCAACGAGCTCATCGACCAGGCGGCGGGCGAGACCGACGCGGCCAAGCGCAACGCCATCTGGGCAGCGGTCGACAAGCAGGTCATGGACTCCGCGTACATCCTGCCCTACGTCTGGGCGCACGGCCTGTTCTACCGGCCGCCGACGCTGAAGAACGTCTTCGTCAGCCAGAACTGGGGCATGTACGAGTTCCTCACGCTGAGCACCCAGTAGTAACCGGTCCAGGCAAACCCGCCGGAACGTTCGTCGAAAGCAGGTGAAGGCTTCGGTGGCCGGGCCCACAAGGCCCGGCCGCCATGGCCGAGATCAGTGTTCACATACATTCTCAGACGGTTGATAGCCGCCGTCATGCTGCTCTTCGTGGTGAGCATCGCGACGTTCGCCATCTTCTTCCTCGTGCCGCGGCTCGCTGGGATGTCTGCTGACGACCTCGCCTCCCGATACGTCGGCAAGGCGGCGAACGCCCAGGTCATCCACGACACGGCCATCCGGCTGGGCTTCAACGACCCGATCATCGTCCAGTACGGGCGCTTCGTGAAGGGCATCTTCGTCGGGGTCGAGCGCAACTACGGGCCCGGCATCGAGATCTGCCCGGCGCCCTGCTTCGGCTACTCCTACGTCACCCAGAACCCGGTGCTGCCCGACCTGCTCAACCGGCTGCCGATCACGCTGTCACTGGCGCTCGGCGCGGCCGTCGTGTGGGTCATCTTCGGCGTGGCCACCGGCGTGGTGTCGGCGCTGCGGCGCGGCAGCTTCTTCGACCGCGTCTCGATGGGCATCGCGCTGGCCGGCGTGTCGCTGCCCATCTTCTTCACCGGCATCGTCTCGCTGGCCATCTTCCGCGACCAGCTCGGGCTCGTCGGCGACGTCGCCGACTGGGTGCCGATCAGCGAAGACCCGCTGACCTGGGCCAACAACCTCATGCTGCCGTGGGTGACACTGGCCTTCCTGTACGCGGCCGGCTATGCCCGGCTCACCAGGGCGGGCATGCTGGAGACCATGTCCGAGGACTACATCCGCACGGCCAGGGCCAAGGGCCTGCCCGAACGGGTGGTGGTGTTCAAACACGGCCTGCGGGCCACACTGACGCCGGTGCTCACCATGTTCGGCCTGGACCTCGGGCTGCTGCTCGGCGGCGCCGTCCTGACCGAGAGCACGTTCTCGCTGCCCGGCATCGGCAAGTACGCCGTCGACGCCATCAGCAACAACGACCTTCCCCAGGTGATGGGCGTCACCCTGGTCGCCGCGGCCTTCATCATCCTGGCCAACTTGATCGTCGACCTGCTCTACGCGGTCGTGGACCCGAGGGTGAGGCTGGCGTGAGCTCCTTTCTCGAGGTCAAGGACCTCAAGATCCATTTCCCGACCGACGACGGCCTGGTCAAGTCCGTCGACGGCCTGACCTTCAACCTGGAGCGCGGCGCGACGCTCGGCATCGTGGGCGAGTCGGGCTCCGGCAAGTCGGTCACCAGCCTCGGCATCCTCGGCCTGCACAAGGGCAAGGGCGCCGACATCTCCGGCGAGATCTGGCTCGACGGCGAGGAGCTCGTGGGCGCCTCGCAGGAGCACGTACGCGGGCTGCGCGGCAAGAAGATGGCGATGATCTTCCAGGATCCGCTGTCGTCGATGCACCCGTTCTTCTCGGTCGGCGACCAGATCATCGAGGCGTACCGCATCCACCACAAGGTCTCCAAGGCCGTGGCGAAGAAGCACGCCATCGACATGCTCGGCCGGGTCGGCATCCCCGAGCCGCAGCGCCGGGTCGACTCCTTCCCGCACGAGTTCTCCGGCGGCATGCGCCAGCGCGCGATGATCGCCATGGCGCTGTCGTGCGACCCCGAGCTGCTCATCGCCGACGAGCCGACCACCGCGCTCGACGTGACCGTGCAGGCCCAGATCCTCGACCTCATGGTCGACCTGCAGCGCGAGTTCAACTCCGCGCTGATCATCATCACCCACGACCTGGGCGTGGTGGCCGAGCTGTCCGACGACATCCTGGTGATGTACGGCGGCAAGTGCATCGAGTACGGCACCGCCGACGACATCTTCTACCGTCCCGAGCACCCCTACACGTGGGGTCTACTGGGATCGATGCCCCGCCTCGACCGGGAGCCCACCGAACGGCTCCTGCCGATCAAGGGCTCCCCGCCGTCTCTGATCAACGTGCCGCCGGGCTGCGCCTTCCACCCCCGCTGCCCCTACGCCGACAAGACCGAGGGCAAGGCCAAGAGCGAGGTCCCCGCGCTGCTGGAGACCGAGGGCGGCCATCTGGTGCGCTGCCACCTGCCCAGGACGCAGCGGCGGGAGCTGTGGGAGAACGAGATCAAGCCAGTGCTGGAGACTCAGTGAGCGAGCGAAGTGAGCCGAGCGAGCCGATGAACGGTAATGAGCCGCTCCTGTCCGTCCAGAACATGGAGAAGCACTTCCCCGTCACCAAGGGCATGCTCAAGCGGCAGGTCGGCGCCGTCAAAGCGGTCGACGGGATCAGCTTCGACGTGTTCAAGGGCGAGACGCTCGGCCTGGTGGGGGAGTCCGGCTGCGGCAAGTCCACCACCGGCCGCCTGGTCACCCGCCTGCTCGAACCCACCGGGGGCAAGGTCGTCTTCGAGGGCCAGGACATCACGCACATGAGGCAGGGCCTGCTCAGGCCGCTCCGCCGCGACATGCAGATGATCTTCCAGGACCCCTACTCGTCGCTCAACCCCCGGCACACCGTGGGCACCATCGTCGGCGCCCCGTTCCGGATCCAGGGCGTCCAGACCGAGCACGGCGTCAAGCGGGCCGTCCAGGACATCCTGGAGCTGGTCGGGCTCAACCCCGAGCACTACAACCGCTACCCGCACGAGTTCTCCGGCGGGCAGCGGCAGCGCATCGGCATCGCCCGCACGCTCGCGCTCAAGCCCAAGCTGATCATCGCCGACGAGCCGGTCTCCGCGCTCGACGTGTCGATCCAGGCCCAGGTCGTCAACCTGCTCGAAGACCTGCAGAACGAGCTGGACCTGACCTACGTCGTCATCGCCCACGACCTGTCCGTGGTGCGGCACATCAGCGACCGGGTCGCCGTCATGTACCTCGGCAAGATCGTCGAGATCGCCGACCGCAAGCGGCTGTACACCTCGCCGATGCACCCCTACACCAACGCGCTGCTGTCGGCCGTGCCGGTGCCCGACCCGAAGGCCCGCAAGGAGCGCGAGCGCATCCGGCTGACCGGCGACGTGCCCAGCCCGCTCAACCCGCCGCCCGCCTGCCGCTTCCACACCCGCTGCTGGAAGGCACAGGACATCTGCAAGAAGGTCGAGCCGCCGCTGGAGGAGCTGGCCAGCGGCCACCGCGTCGCCTGCCACTTCCCGGAGAACGTGGCCGCCCCCGAGCCCGCCCAGGCGGCCACGTCAGGCTGACGCGTGAGCGCCTTCGGATGACGTGGGCCACGGGCCGGCGTGGGCCACGGGCCGACGTGGGGCCGGGCCTGCGTGGGCAGGCGCCTCGGGACGACGCGCCGGGCTGTCGTATGACGGCGCGTCAGGACAAGGCGCCGGGTGTGATCAGCCCGGTCTCGTAGGCCAGCACCACGGCCTGCACGCGGTCGCGCAGCCCCAGCTTGGTCAGCACGTTGCCGACATGCGTCTTGACCGTCGTCTCGCTCACCACGAGCTTGGCCGCGATCTCCGCGTTGGACATGCCCTTGGCGATCAGCCGCAGCACCTCCAGCTCCCGCTCGGTCAGCCGGTCGAGCCGCGCGGGAGCGGCCTGCTCGTACGCCGACGGCAGCCGCTTGGCGAACCTGTCGAGCAGCCGCCGCGTCACGCTCGGCGCCACGATCGCGTCACCGGCCGCGACCACCCGGATCGCCTGCACCAGCTCATCGGGCGGCACGTCCTTCAGCAGGAACCCGGACGCGCCGGAGCGCAGCGCCTCCACGATGTACTCGTCCAGGTCGAACGTGGTCAGCACCAGCACCTTCGGCACGTGAGCCGACGGCGCCGCCTCCCGGACGATCCTGCGGGTCGCCTCGATGCCGTCGACCCCGGGCATCCGGATGTCCATCAGCACCACGTCGGGCAGCAGGGCCCGCGTCTGCTCCTGCGCGTCCTTGCCGTCGCCGGCCTGGCCCACCACCGTGAGATCGGGCTCGGCCTCCAGAATCAGGCGGAATCCCGTACGCAGCAGCGGCTGGTCGTCCACCAGCAGCACTCTGATCGTCATTGGCCGTCCTTCAACGGGAATCTCGCCCGCACCTCGAAACCGCCCCCCGGCAACGGACCGATGCTCAGGATTCCACCATAGAGTGCGACCCGTTCGCGAATGCCCACCAAACCGTGCCCTGTCCGCGCGGACAGCCCGGCTGTCCCGCGCCCGTCGTCCTCCACCCGTACGTCCAGCTCCCGCGGCTCGTGCCGGACCGTCACCACGGCCTTCGCCCCCGAGCCCGCGTGCCGCAGGCTGTTCGTCAGCCCTTCCTGGACCAGCCGGTAGGCGGCCAGATCGACCCCGGCGGGCAGCGGCCGCGGGTCGCCCTCCATCTGGAGCCGCGTGGGCAGCCCCGCCTCCCGCATCTGGTCGACCAGCGACGGCAGGTCCTGCACGCCGGGCTGCGGGCCCAGCTCCGCCCTGGCGTCGGTGCGCAGCACGCCCACGATGTTGCGCATCTCGGTCATCGCCAGCCGCCCGGTGTGCTCGATCGCCGACAGCGCCTCGCGCGCCAGGTCCGGATCGGAGGCCAGCACCCTGCGCGCCGCCGCGGCCTGCACGGTCATCACGCTGACGTGGTGGGCGACCACGTCGTGCAGCTCGCGGGCGATCCTCGACCGCTCCTCGGCCCGCGCCGCCCGCGTGTCGGCCGCGTAGGCCCGCTCCAGCCTGGCCGCCCGGTCCTTCAGCTCCTCCAGGTACGCCCGGCGCAACCGCAGGCTCCGCCCCACGCCCCACACCGCCATCAGCACGATGGCGGCCACGACATGATCGCTCCAGGTCCCGGCCCGGACCGGCCCCGCGCCGGTGCCGAGGACGTACGCCGTCAGCGCGATCAGCAGCCCGCCCAGCGCCACGGCCAGCCCGCGGCGGGAGGCCACCGTGTACAGCAGCACCAGGCCGGAGATCCCGGACAGGCCGCCGCTGTAGCCGAGCACCGTCAGCAGCGTCTCCGGCACCAGCCCCGCGCACAGTGCCGCCAGCGGCCAGCGGCGGCGCACCGCCACGGGGACGCACGCCAGCACCACGAACAGCGCGCCGAGCGGGTCGGGCTCGCGCAGGCCGTCGATCGGCAGCCCCTCGGCCTGCAGCCGGCCAGGACCGTAGAGCACGAACACCGTCACCGACGCCGCGGCCACCACCCCGGCGAGCACCGTGTCGTGGAGCCTGGTCCGGTCTATGCGCACCGCTTCACTGTAGGCCCAGGTGAGAGCCCGTAACCTCCTACCTCGGGAGGATAAGCACCCCTACCGCAGCCCCCGGGGCCCGCCCGCTGTGCCCGCCGTCCCCGGACCTGCCTGCTGTGCCCGCCGCCCTCACCGCCCTCAGCCGGTGAGCCGCGTCGCCCGTGCTCCCGAGCGGGATCACGAGCCCCGGCCACAACTCGGTGTCACAGCTCGTCGGTCGCCGCGCGGCTGTGGCCCTGGGCCAGGCCGCCCGGGTGCCTGCTGCTGCGCACCGTGTCACCGGGCTGCCGGTCGGGCACCGGCGGCGGGGTGCCGCCGAACTCGGGGCACAGTGCCTGATGGTCGCACCAGTCGCACAGCCGGCTGCGGCGCGCCCGCCACTCGCCCGTCTCCAGCGACCGCTCGATCGCCGTCCACAACGCCATCACCTTGCGCTCGGTGGCCAGCAGGTCGGCCTCGTCGGGCGCGTACCGCAGCACCTCGCCCTGACCCCCCAGATAGACCAGCTGCAGCAGGCGCGGCACCTGCCCGCGCAGCCGCCACAGCACCAGCGCGTAGAACTTCATCTGGAACAGCGCCTTGGCCTCGAAGTCGCGCCCCGGCGCGCTGCCCGTCTTGTAGTCGACCACCCGGACCTCGCCGGTCGGCGCCACGTCGAGCCGGTCGACGTAGCCCCGCAGCATCAGCCCGCCGTCGAGGACCGCCTCCACGTAGAGCTCGCGCTCGGCGGGCTCCAGCCGGGTCGGGTCCTCCAGCGTGAAGTAGCGCTCCAGCATGCCGCGCGCCTGCGTGAGCCACTCCGCCTGCTCGGCGTCGTCGGCGAACATCGCGGCATATTGGGGGTCGTCGGCCAGCAACCGCCGCCACTGCGGCTCCAGCAGCTCCAGCGCCGCCTCCACCGAACGCCGCGGCGCCGGCAGGTCGTAGAGGCGCTCCAGGACGGCGTGCACCACCGTGCCCCGCACCGCCGCCTGCGACGGCTTCTCGGGCAACTGGTCGATCACCCGGAAGCGGTAGAGCAGCGGACATGTCATGAAGTCGCCCGCCCGAGACGGGGAAAGTGCTCCGATGATCACCGGCTCGGTCAACGTCATGCACCGCACTCTAGGTCAAGACCCCGACAGAATAACTCCCGCGGAACGAGGATCGCGTGATCGGGCGCGTAGCATCAAGGCAGCAACAGCACGTAATGGACGGTCAAGGAGTGCGGTGAGCGAGCAGAGCCCGCGGCGTGAGTTCCCCGGTCTGAAAATGGGGAAGCCGTTCGGCATTCCGGTGTACGTCTCGTGGACCTGGTTCATCGTGGCGGGCTTCATCACGATGATGTTCGGCCCCAGGGTGCGCCAGATGCTGCCCGAGCTCGACAGCACGGCCGCGTACGCGGTGGCGTTCGTGTTCGCGGTGCTGCTCTACGTCTCGGTGCTGCTGCACGAGCTCGCGCACAGCGTGCTGGCCAAGTGGTACGGGCTGCCGGTGCGCAGGATCACCCTCTACCTGCTCGGCGGAGTGTCGGAGATCGAGAAGGAGCCGCCCACGCCGGGCAAGGAGTTCATGGTGGCCGCCGCCGGTCCCGCGCTCTCCCTCGGGCTGGCCGGGCTCGGCCTGGTCGCCGACATCTACCTGATCAACGACGGCGGCATCCCCGAGGTGCTCATCTGGCAGCTGTGGTTCGCCAACCTCATCGTCGGCGTGTTCAACCTGCTGCCCGGGCTGCCGCTGGACGGCGGCCGGATGCTGCGCGCCGGCGTGTGGAAGGTGACCAAGAGCCCCGGATCGGGCACGATCGTGGCGGCCTGGGGCGGCCGCGTCCTGGCCGTCTTCCTGGTGGTCGCGCCGATCGCGATGGCGCTGTCCGGCGGGCAGGCGGTCGACTTCACGGACCTGGTGTGGCCGCTGGTGCTGGCCTCGTTCATCTGGATCGGCGCCTCGCAGTCGCTGCGCGTGGCCAAGATCCGGGCCAGGATCCCGCAGGTCAACGCGCGCGCCCTGGCCCGCAGGGCGATCCCGGTGACCGCCGAGACACCGCTTTCCGAGGCGCTGCGCCAGGCCACCGAGCGGCGGGCGGGTGCCCTCGTCGTGGTCGGCCACGACGGAACGCCGCTGGCGATCGTCAACGAGTCCGCCGTCCAGGCCACCCCCGAGCACCGCCGCCCGTGGATCAACGTCGGCTCCCTCGCCAAGTCGCTGGAGCCCTCCATGGTCCTGGAGGCCGACCTGGCGGGTGAGCCGCTCATCGACAAGATGCGCGAGGCGCCGGGCAGCGAATACCTGCTCGTCGAGAGCGGCGGCGAGATCTACGGCGTGCTCGCGACCGCGGACGTGAACCGGGTTTTCACCGGCGTCTGAAATGTCCCACTCGTTTAAGCGGCGGCCCCCGGATAGGGTCGTGTCCAGCAGTTTCGGGTGGCCGGATCCGACTCCGGCGATTTCTGCGATGCGACGACTGGCCGATAGTGTGCTGTTTGGCCAAACTTGCACAGTTGCGGGGTTTGTTGCGGTCCACCGGTTCACCGAATCGAGACGGGGCGGCCGCGACACGGCCTCGTCGTCTGGGTATGCGTATGGCTGGTGGCCGGCACGGCAGTGCGGGTGCCGTAACATCGCCGGCTTCCGGGGAGGAGAGTTGAGTGACCGAGCGCAGCGAGGGCACCGATGAGTGCAGCACGGTCGTCATGAGGGAGGACGCATGACCGACCACGGCTTCGGAGTGGTGCGCCCACTTCCCGGAGACGGACTGGTCGCCTACGTTGGCGGGCTGCTGCTGGTGTGCGACGCCAACGAGTCCGCCGCCGAGGCTTTGCTCAACGCGCTGCGCGAGACGGCCTCGTCCGGCGGCGACGGACGGGCGCTGGCCCGCCGCGCCGCGCAGGTGCTGGCGGCCAACATGGCAGGCGACCCGGCCACGTGCGCGGTCGCGGGTCCCGTCGGAGCAGGTGTGGCCGTCCTGGTCAGCGGCTCCGCGGCGGCCACGATCGGCACCCCGGGAGGCGAGACGCGGCTGGCCGGCAGCGACTCGCTGACGTGGGCCGACCGTCTCGTCAACGGCCCGGTCGAGCGGGTCGAGCTGAGCCTTCCCGGCGCCGGCACCCCGCACCCCGCGGTCCGCTTCGAAGGCGGCGTGGTGCACGGCGGCGGCCTCGTCGGCGACCTCACCGACCAGCCCTACACCCCTGCCCCGTCCAGGCCGCTGACCAGCGAGATGCCCGCCACGGCCTTCCACATGGAAGCCGACCTGATCCAGCCGCAGTCTCAGCAGCCGGTCGAGCGCCCGCCCTATCCGCTGGCCGACCAGCCGCCGATCGTCCAGGCCGCGCCCTCCGGACCCCAGCCCGGCCCCCAGTCCGGTCCCCAGTCCGGCGCTCCCTCGCTGGACCAGCCGCCCTACCTGCCCCAGCAGGAGCCGTCCTACCTCCCGCCGCACGAGCCGCAGCCCTCCTACCACCAGGACCAGCCGCCCTACCATCAGGAGCAGCCCCCGTTCGGTCAGGACCTCCAGTACGGCCATGACCAGCCTCCCTACGGTCAGGAGCAGGCCCCGTACGGCCAGGAGCAGCCGCCGCAGCAGCCCGAGCAGCAGCAGTTCCCCTCCTACGACGAGCCCCCGCCCTCCGGCAACGGCCTGGCCGACCAGCAGATCCCGCAGCACATGGGCCCGCCCGAGCACTACGACCACCCGGGCCAGCCGCCGCAGGACCAACAGCAGCAGCAACAGCCCGACCACGGCGACCGGCCGCTGGTCTACGGGGTCGACTGCAAGAACGACCACTTCAACGACCCCCGCGTCCCCTACTGCGCCGTCTGCGGGATCGCCCTGGTCCAGCGGACCCTCGTCCCCTACAAGGGCCCGCGGCCCTCGCTCGGCGTGCTCGTCCTGGACGACGGGACGGCGCTGCCGCTGGAGAGCGACTACCTGCTGGGCCGCGACCCCGAGCGGGCGCCCGAGGTGGCCGGCGGCACGGCCAGGCCCGCCAAGGTGACGAGCCCGGACGGGTCCGTCTCGCGCCGCCACCTGCGGGTGGCGCTGGACGGGTGGGACGTCAACCTGGTCGACCTGGGGTCGGTCAACGGCACCCAGATCCAGCCGCCGGGTGATCCCAACTTCTACGACATCCCGCCGAACGAGCCCGTCACCATCGCGCCGGGCACGACAGTGCGGGTGGGCGTCTCCCGCACGCTCCGCTTCGAGGCCCACCGGGGGTAGACCGTCCCCGGCGCGCCCCGCACCCCCTTTGCTGGTGGGTGCGGGGCGCACTGCTTTTCCGGGGCTCTGGCGTTTCGCGCGGTCGTTGCTTCTGGGCGCGGTACGGGCTGCGTACGGCCGGCCCCTGCGGTGATGCTTCTTCGGAGGCGGGTGATCAGGGCCGCCCGGCTGTGAGCGCGGCCGCCGGTCTGTGTGCGCGTCCGGACACAGGTGCGTACGGGTGCCCGCTGCCCTTGGCGAGCCTGGTCCACCGGATTCTGGTCCGCTGCCTCGTGACCCGCTGCCCTTGGCCCTGTCTCGCATACACATCTCCGAGCCCAC
>NZ_VCKX01000317.1 GCF_005889725.1 Nonomuraea zeae | reverse complement strand
CATCAGGAAAGGCCACCCCGCCCGGCCCAGCCACGTCGGGCGAGGCGGGTGCTTCCGGAAGCGCCAGTTCGCGGGCGGCGGCCAGGGCGAGGCTGGTCTTGCCGACCCCGCCGGGCCCGGTCAGCGTCACCAGCCGGGAGGCCGCCAGCGCCGCCCGCACCCCCGCCAGCTCCTCCTCCCGCCCGATCAGGTCCGTCAGCGGCGCGGGCAGAGGCGAGACGGGCCCGGGCAGGGGCGATACGGGCGCGGGCAGAGACGTGGCAGGCGCGGGCACGGGAGCTGCCAACCCGGCGTCCTGGCGCAGGATCGCCTGGTGCAGCCCGGCCAGCACGGGCGAGGGATCCAGCCCCAGCTCCGCCCCCAGCCGCGCCCGCAGCGCACCGTAGGCGGCCAGGGCCTCGGTCTGGCGCCCCGCCCGGTAGAGCGCCTTCATGTGGGCCGCGACCAACCGCTCGCGCAGCGGGTGCAGCGCCACCAGCTCCCAGAGGTCCACATGCTCGCCCAGCTCAAGGCGTACCTCTGCCTGCTCTTCCAGCGCGGTGAGCCGCAGCTCGTCCAGGCGCGCGGCCTGGGGGCGGGCGAAGCCGGCGTCGGCGAAGTCGGCGTACGCGGGCCCGCGCCACAACGCCAGCGCCCGGTCCAGCTCCCCCGCCCGCACGCGCGGGTCGGCGGAGCGGCGGCCGGCGAGGGCGCGGAAGCGGGCGGCGTCGGAGTCGTGCTCCGCCAGCCGGTAGCCGGACGGGCCGTGCACGATCGTCGCGGCGCCGCCGAGCGAGCGGCGCAGCTGGGACACCCTGGCCTGGAGGGTGCCGGCGGGGTTGCGGGTGGGCCGCTCGCCCCACAGGTCGTCGATCAGCCGGTCCGCCGAGACCGGGCCGCCGTCGTGCGCGATCAGGTCGGCCAGCAGGGCACGCACCTTGAGCTCGGGCACGCGTAGGGGCAGCCCGTCGTCCGACCAGACCTCCAGCGGCCCGAGCACCCCGAATCGCAGCACACCACTACCAACCCGTAGCGGGCCGGAAGGATTTCCGTAGCGGCGTGCCCGAGTGTGTCGGCATGAGTCAAGTGACAGTTGTCGGATTGGGCCCGATGGGGTCGAAGATGGCCGAGACGTTCCTGGCCGCGGGCCACGAGGTGTCGGTGTGGAACCGTACGGCGAGCAAGGCGGACCCGCTGGTGGCCAAGGGCGCCCGGCGGGCGGGGACGGCGGCCGACGGCGAGTTGCTGGTGGTGAGCCAGATCAGCTACCAGGCGATGTACGACAGCCTCGGCGACGCCCGGCTGGACGGGAAGACCGTGGTGAACCTCAGCAGCGGCACCCCCGCGGAGCTGCGCACGGCGGCCAGATGGGTGGCGGAGCGCGGCGGCACGCTGATCACGGCGGGCATCATGGTGCCGCCGCCGGGGATCGGGCAGCCGGGGGCGTACACGTTCTACAGCGGGCCGAAGGACGTGCTCGACCGGCACGCCGGCCTGCTCGGGGCCCTGAGCGAGCTCACCTACGTGGGCGCGGACCAGGGCCTGGCGATGGTGTACTACCAGGCCCAGCTATTGGTCTTCTGGACCAGCCTGACCGCCCACATGCACGCCATGGCGCTGATGCGCGCGGCGGGCGTCGCCCCGCAGGACTATCTTCCGTACGCGCAGACGCTGTTCACCGAGCTGGGCGACGACGGCCCGATGGGCTACGCGAAGATCCTGGCCGAGGAGTTCGCCGCCGGGGTCTATCCGGGCGCGGCGAACTCCATGCACATGCAGGCCGCCGGCCTCGGGCACGCGGTGGACACGCTGATCGAGGCCGGGGTGGAGACCACGGTGCCGGGCGCGCTGAAGCGCCTGTTCGAGCGCGTCGTCGCCGAAGGGCGTGGCGACGACGGGCTCGGCACCGTGATCGAGTCGATCAGAAAGCCCTGACGGGCTCCTCTAGTGGTTGGCCAGGAAGGCGAGCAGGTCCTGCCGGGTGATCAGCCCGGCGGGCTTGCCGTCTTCGAGCACGACTGCCGCATCAGCCTTTTCCAGCGCTTCGACCGCACGCGCCACAGGTTCACCACTGCCGATCGTGGGTAGCGGCGCGGACATATGATCAGCGATCGAGTCGTCGGAGGAGAGCCGGCCATGGTAGAGGGCTTCGAGGAGGTCGCGCTCGACGATGGAGCCGACCACCTCGGCCGCCATGACCGGCGGCTCCTCCTTCATGACCGGGAGCTGCGACACCGAGTATTCGCGCATGATCGCGATCGCCGTGCTGACGGACTCGTGCGGGTGCGCGTGCACGAACTCCGGCATCCCCGGCCCCTTGCGCGACAGCACGTCGCCGACCAGGCCCTCGTCCGAGGTCGTGATCAGGAACCCGTAGTCGGCCATCCAGTCGTCGTTGAAGATCTTCGACAGGTAGCCCCGGCCGCCGTCGGGCAGCAGGACGACCACCACGTCGTCCGGCGCGGCCTTGGCGGCCACCTGCAGCGCCGCCACGACGGCCATCCCGCAGGAGCCGCCGACCAGCAGCCCCTCCTCGCGGGCGAGGCGGCGGGTCATGTTGAAGGAGTCCTTGTCGGACACGGCGATGATCTCGTCGCAGATCTCGGTGTCGTACGTGGCCGGCCAGATGTCCTCGCCGACCCCCTCGACCAGGTAAGGGCGGCCGGAGCCGCCGGAGTAGACGGACCCTTCCGGATCGGCCCCGATGATCTTCACCCGGCCGCCGGAGACCTCCTTGAGGTAGCGGCCCGTGCCGCTGATGGTGCCCCCGGTGCCGATGCCCGCGACGAAGTGGGTGATCCTACCCTCGGTCTGCTCCCACAGCTCGGGACCCGTCGAGTGGTAGTGGGAGTCGGGGTTGTTGACGTTGGAGTACTGGTCGGGCTTCCACGCGTTGGGCACCTCGCGGGCCAGCCGGTCGGACACCGAGTAGTAGGAGTCCGGGTGCTCGGGCGAGACGGCGGTCGGGCACACCACGACCTCGGCCCCGTACGCGCGCAGCACCGCGATCTTGTCCTGGGCCACCTTGTCGGGCACCACGAACAGGCACCGGTAGCCCTTCTGCTGCGCCACGATGGCCAGGCCCACCCCGGTGTTGCCGGACGTCGGCTCCACGATGACGCCACCCGGACGCAGCGCGCCGGACTTCTCCGCGGCCTCGATCATGCGCACCGCGATGCGGTCCTTGACCGAGCCGCCTGGATTGAAGTATTCGACCTTGGCGAGCACCTGTGCGGGCACCCCCGCGGAGACTTTGTGCAGCCGGACGAGCGGGGTGTTCCCCATGAGCTCGACCAGGGAATCGTAAACGCGCACCGAGGTGTTCACCTTCTTTGCCGAAGCTTGATCAGCTTGCCAGTGGCCGAGATCCAGTGGGGGTGGCAGGCCCTCGGCTAGTTTTCAAGCAAACGCTACCGCCGAGTTCGACTAGGGAGGGCACCTACGTGGTCTGGGCAGCTGGCATGGCGCGCGCGGCACGCAAGATCGCTACCGCGGCGGCACTCGGAGGCGGCGGGCTGACCGCTCTCGGAGCGACGGCGTACGGCTTGCTGATCGCCGAGGGGCTGCTGGCGCGCAAGGCCATCGGACGCCCGCACGGCCTGGACGGGCCGCCCTCCGACGGCGTCTACGGCGGCGAGTTCCCCGGGCAGCCGCTCAAGCTGGCCATGCTCGGCGACTCCACCTCCGTCGGCCTCGGCATGACCGACCCCAGTCACACGCCCGGCGTCCTGATCGCGAACGGCCTGGCCGCCGTCGCCGAGCGCCCGGTGCACCTGCTCGTCGCGGGCAAGTCGGGCACCCCGTCGGCCGAGCTGACCGAGCAGGTGGACACGGCCATCGCGATGGGGCCGGACGTGGCGGTGATCTTCGTGGGAGCGAACGACATCATCACCCAGACCCCGCCCGCCGCAGCCGTACGGCATCTGACCAAGGCCGTGCGGCGGCTGCGCGACGCCGGCGCGGAGGTCGTCGTCGGCACCTGTCCCGACCTCGGCACCGTACGCCCGATCGCGCAGCCGCTGCGCTGGGTGACCCGGCGCTGGAGCCGCCAGCTCGCCGCGGCGCAGACTGTGGCGGTGGTGGACGCGGGCGGCCGGACGGTGGCGTTCGCCGACGTCCTGGGGCCGGAGTTCGATACAAATCCGACAGAAATGTTCGGACCGGATCGTTTCCATCCAAGTGACCGAGGTTACGCGCAGGCCGCTTACGCGGTGCTACCGTCAGTGTGCGCTGCGTTGGGTCTGTGGCCTGAGCCGCAGCCCGCACGTGGCGAAACACTGCAACCGATCTACCTTGCGGCGGCAACGGCCGCGGAGGAGCCCGGCACCGAGGTCACCGCGACCCGGGTCGACGGACGGGCGACGGGCCTGCACGGGAAGTGGGCGACGTTGTTCCGCCGCCGGCTCGGCGAGCCGCTCAACGACGCCTGACCGCGGTCACCCTCCGAGCCCGAGCCGTCACTCCCCGTCCCCTTTGGAGTGAACTGCCTGTGCTCCGGCCTCTGTGGAAACCGTCCCTCGTTCTCGCCGGAACCCTGGCCGTGACCGCCTGCTCCGGCAGCGACGCGGCCACGTCGAATTTTCCCACCTGGAACAACTCCCAGGTCAACGCGGTCAGCCGGATGGCGGTCGCGGGCGATGTCGTCACCACCACCTCCATGAAGCCCGACGGCACGCTGGAGACCGTCGCCGTCGGCCTGCGCGACGGCCGGCGGCTGTGGGCCCACCCGGCCACGATGGCCGGCCGCCTGCCCGGTATGGGGGTCTCCACGCCCGCGATCGTGGAGACCGGCAAGGGGCAGGGCGTGGTCGTCGCGCTCGACCCGGCCAAGAAGGGCCGCTGGAACGCCACCCTCGTGGCCCGTGAGGCCCATTCCGGGGTGCAGAAGTGGACCAGACCGGTGCATTCGACGTTCGGGCCGCAGCGCTGCGGCCCGTACGTCTGCCTGTCCGAGCACACCGCCCTGGCCAAGGCACGCATGGTGGTGCTCGATCCGGCCACCGGCAAGACGTTGTGGAAGCTGCCCGGGATCTCCGAGGTCGAGTGGTCGGACCCGAGCCGGGTCCTGTTGCTGCGGCTGGCGGCCAACCCCATGATCGAGTCGTACGAGGTCAAGACCGGCAAGCTGCAGTGGCAGCAGCCGATCGAGCAGGCGCTCGGGCCCGGCCTGGACATGTCGGGCGGGTGGGCGTTCGGCGCGGCGGGTGAGGACCTGGTGGGATATGTCGCCCCCTACACCAATCCCCAGACGAAGAAGGTCTCGACCTTCGGGCTGTTCTCGTTGAAGATCGGCGACGGGACGATCAACTGGATGCGGCCGTCGGTCGTACGCGTCTATCCGAGCGGCAGCCCCGGCTACGCGCCGGTCGTGCGCCCGGTCGACCGCCAGGGCTCCTACGGCGGCTTCGCGCGGCTCGACTCGGCGACCGGGCGGGTGGTCGGCCAGGTCACCGCGGCCGACGTGCCGGGGTCCGGCTGGTGGCTGGCCTTCCCCGACCGGATGGACAAGCTGGGCTTCCTCAAGCACAACGCCAAGGGCACGGCCTTCGACATCGTCTCGGGGAAGTCCGTGCCCGTGGAGGAGGAGCGCGGCTGGTCCTTCTGCGTCACCGACCCCAAGCCGCTGGCGCTGCGCGCGCAGGCGCCCGGGTTCTACTCGACGGCCGCCGTCTGCGAGTACGACCTCGCCACCGGCAAGCGGGCCGGCGCGGGCGCGGCGCCGCCGGCGTGGTTCACCGGGAGCCAGGACGGGTGGCGGCTGTGGCGTGACGAGAAGGGCGGCATTCACGCCGTCAACGACCACACCAGCACGGCTCCGGGCATGTACGGATAAGCCGGGGGCGGCGAGGCTTGCGAGTAGAACTGGAATATAGTTCTACTAGAAGCGTCGACAAAGGAGGGGCCCATGCCCGAGGCAGTCATCGTCGCAACCGCGCGTTCCCCGATCGGACGAGCCTTCAAGGGGTCGCTCAAGGAGATCCGCCCCGACGATTTGACCGTGCAGATGATCCAGGCGGCGCTGGCCAAGGTGCCCGAGCTGGACCCGACCACGATCGACGACATCATGCTGGGCTGCGGGCTGCCCGGGGGTGAACAGGGCTTCAACATGGCCCGGGTGGTCTCGGTGCTGCTCGGGCTCGACAACGTGCCCGGCACCACCGTGACGCGCTACTGCTCGTCGTCGCTGCAGACGACGAGGATGGCGTTCCACGCGATCAAGGCGGGCGAGGGCGACGTGTTCGTCTCGGCCGGGGTCGAGACCGTGTCGCGGTTCGTCAAGGGCAACTCCGACTCGTTGCCCGACACCCACAACCCGGCCTTCCTGGACGCGCTGACCCGGACGAAGGCGTTCGGCGAGGGCGGCCGCGTGTGGCACGACCCGCGCGAGGACGGCGACGTGCCGGACATCTACGTGGCCATGGGGCAGACCGCCGAGAACCTCGCCCAGCTCAAGGGCGTCACGCGCCAGGAGCAGGACGAGTTCGGCGTGCGGTCCCAGAACCTGGCGGAGAAGGCGCTGGCCGACGGGTTCTGGCAGAAGGACATCACGCCCGCGACGCTGCCCGACGGGAGCGTGGTCAGCAAGGACGACGGGCCCAGGGCGGGCACGACGTACGAGAAGGTCTCCGGGCTCGCGCCGGTGTTCCGGCCGGACGGGACCGTCACGGCGGGCAACTGCTGCCCGCTGAACGACGGCGCGGCGGCCGTGATCGTGATGAGCGACGTGAAGGCGGCCGAGCTGGGCATCACGCCGCTGGCGCGGATCGTGTCCACCGCCGTCACGGGGCTCTCGCCCGAGATCATGGGCCTCGGGCCGGTGGAGGCGTCGCGGCAGGCGCTGTCCAGGGCGGGGATGGCGATCGACGACATCGACCTGGTGGAGATCAACGAGGCGTTCGCCGCGCAGGTGATCCCGTCCTACCGGGAGCTGGGGATCGACCTCGACCGGCTCAACGTCAACGGCGGCGCGATCGCCGTGGGGCACCCGTTCGGGATGACGGGGGCGCGCATCACGTCCACGCTGATCAACAGCCTGCAGCACCACGACAAGAGCATCGGGCTGGAGACGATGTGCGTGGGCGGCGGCCAGGGCATGGCGATGATCCTCGAGCGCCTGACCTGATCCGTTCTCCGCGGCTCGCCGGGCAGGATCCGCATCGATCTTGTCCGGAGAGCCGTGGTCTCCCTGGAAGCCCTGCGCACGTGGCCGAGAGCCTCCGGGGAAACGGAGGCCGGTGTCCCGCTGCCACGCGAGCCCGGTTGACCGGCTCCCAGGCACGTCCTGGGGCGGCGTTCACCCCGCGCCGGCCATCCCCGCACCACAGCCCGCGGTCCCGTCGTCAGAGGCCGCTACGGGCGCGGGGACGGGTCAGCCGTGGTGGTCCGGGCCGGCGTGGGTCGGAGTGATGCGGAGGAGGACGCGGCGTTCGCGGGCCATCGCCGCGCGGTAGTCGGCCCAGTCGGAGTGCTCGCCGGAGATCCCCCGGTAGTAGGCCACCAGGTGCTCCATGGCCTCCGGCAGCGACAGGACGTCGGCCGTCCCGTCCACCTGGATCCACTCCCCGTAGAAGGCGTCCGTGAAGACGCAGAGGGAGACGTTCGGGTCGCGGCGTACGTTGTGCGTCTTGGCCGCGGTCTCCCGGGTGCTGACGACGATCAGCCCGTCCTCGACGCCGGCCACCACCGGGGACATCTGCGGACGTCCGTCGCGGTGGCGGGTCAGGAGGATGGCGCGGTGGTTGCTGCGGAGGAAACCAAGTGCCTTGTCGAGATCCATCCTCCCATGATGACGCGCCCGCGCTGGGAGCACGGGCGCGGGATGGTTGGGCCTAGATGAAGCCCATGCGGTTACGGCGGTGCCGCTCGTGCTCGTGGACGATCGCGGCGGCGTAGCCGTGGGTCAGCCCGTGCTCGTCGGCAAGCCAGTTGGCCCGCTCGTCACACCTCAGGAAAGCCGGGCCGTTGTCGATGGCTTGGAACCACTCGGGGAGTTCGCGTCCCGTTATCGTTGGGACCCTTGCGATGAGCTTCGTCTGCGTCTCCGGTGAGTGGTTCAAGGACATGGGCACCTCCGCGGATAAAGGTCCTTTGCTCGACACTGCAACACCGGAGTCCGAATGGCAACCCCCCAACCAGGCATCATTTTGTGACGGCGGGTAGATTTCCGGTCGCACACAGAGAGGGCCCCGCCGCTACGGCGGAGCCCTCCCGGGTGACGCGGGGGCGAACGATCAGTCGCTACTGGTGAAATAGCTGATGAAACGCAGCACCTCAAGGTAGATCCACACCAGGCTCAGCGTCAGGCCGAACGCGCACTGCCAGGCGAACTTCTCCGGAGCGCCCTGCTTGATGCCCTGCTCGATCGAGTCGAAGTCGAGCAGCAGGAAGAAGCAGCCGATCAGGATCATGACGATGCTGAAGGCCCAGCCGATCGGGCTGTCGGTGCGCAGGCCGAGCCCCCCGTCGTTGAACAGGCCGACGAGCAGGTTGACGAGCATGAGGCCGATGGCGGCGATCGCGGCCGCGATGCCGAACTTCACGAGTTTCGGCGTGACGCGGATGATCCGCAACGAGTAGACGGTCAGCACCGCGCCGAACGCGAATGCGGTGCCCAGCACCGCCTGCAGCACGATGCCGCTGATCATGCCGTCGAAGACGGAGCTGATCTTGCCCAGGAAGACGCCTTCGAACACCGCGTAGGCGAGGATGAGCGCCGGGTTGGTGCTCATCGTGAACGACGCGATCAGGCCGAGGATCAACGCGACGACCGCCGCGCCGATGGCGACCATCGGCGGGACTTGGAGCCACCACGCCACGGCGGCGGCCGCGACGAGCGCCCCGAGGGTGATGAAGCCGCGCACGACGACGTCGTCGAGGGTCATGGCGCGGAACGCGGGCCGGGTGGGTGCGGCGTACGACGGGGCGTCGTACATGTTCTGCAACTGGTCGGGGGACGGGGCGGGCCCTGCCCAGCCGCCGGCCTGCTGCCGCGACCTGCTGAATACGGGGTTCTTGCTCTCCATCGCTGCCTCCTGTGACGCCGAGCCTACGGGGCCTGGCGGCACCTTGGTCAACTGGCGCTTAGATCGATGTCTGTTCGGGACTTCGGCAGCGTTCCCAACGAACGTGCGGGCCGCGGAGTTCCCAAGGTCATCCGGCGGGTTCGCGGGGATCTTCACCGCCGGTCGGGGCGCGCCGGGGGCCGGTGGCGCACAGCGCGTTTTCCGGGCTCATGACCACACTTCCGAAAAGGCCGGATGTAAAGCGTAGTCAACCATTCACAGTAAGAAACTATTGGTGGCATAGAGGGCAGAAAACCAGCAGGTTGTCAATATGGAACGGGACGGAAAACATCCGGTCCGCCAAAACCCGCCTTCCGGGCGCATCCCAAGTCCATGGCCTGCCGTCCCAGAGCTTACTCGCCCTGCCCGGGCCCACCTCAGCCGGTACGGGCACGGGGATCCGGGGCCCGGGAACCAGCCGGAACAGCGACAAGTCCATAACAACTCGATATCGACCGAGAACAGCAGCAGGGGGCCCGTTGGACGATCGCGGTAAACCTCCAGGTCAGAGACCTAAAGGCGGCATAAGATGGCAGGTGCCCCCGGCGGGATTCGAACCCGCACGTCAACCCTTTTAAGGGGTTTGCCTCTGCCATTGGGCTACGGGGGCGCCGCAATCATACGAAACGGACCATGCTTCCGAGGAGCACAACTTCGCATCAGGCGTCACAACTGTGAAGTCTGCGGTGAAGTGATAGCACTCCCGGCACTCTGTCCAAGAAGAGTAGACCGTCCAGATGGTCCAGTTGGTGCTGAATGCAACGAGCTTCGAACGCATCCGCTTCGATGGTGACGGGCTCGCCCGTGCCTGGCAAATGCCCACGTACGGTGATACGGCTGGCACGGCGTACATCGGCCGTGAGTCCCGGGATGGACGCGCAGCCCTCGCGGCCGTCGTCCCAGTGGGAGGCGCTCGTGAGGCGAGGATTGACGACGACGAGCTCTCCGGCCCACGAACGACTCCTGGGGTGGAGTCCGGCGTCAAAGGCGATCAGCCGCCAACTCAGGCCGATCTGGGGGGCCGCCAGCCCGGTCGTGGACGGCTCGTGGCGCAGGGTCGCGAGGAGATCGGCGGCGGCGGCCACGACGTCGGGGTCGAGCGGGTCCACCGGCTCGGCCGCGAGGGACAGGATCGGGTGCGGGGCGCCGAGCACCTCCCGCACGGTCCCCTCGGGCAGGCGGCACCGAATCCCACCTTCGGGCCGCGCCGCAAACCGGCTCCGGGGCTCGCTTTCCGGCCCCTCCGCAATCCGGTCCTCCGTCTCGCATGAGAGCCCTTGCGGGGTCCGGTCCCTCGTCTCGTATGAGGGGTCTTGCGGAGTCCGGTCCCCCGTCTCGGATGAGAGCCCTTGCGGAGTCCGGTCCCCCGTCTCGTAGGAGATCTCTTGCGGAATCCGGTCTTCGGTCTCGCGTGGGGGTCCCTCCGGCGGCTGGGGTCCGGAGGGGGTGGTTCGCTCGTTCACAACAGGTCCGGTTCGACGGGGCGGAAGGTGATCTCGGAGTCGAGGCCGGCTCCGACTGCTGCCAGCCTGCGCATGAGCGCCGCCACGTCCACCTCCTTCGGCAGCTCGACGTCGGCGATCAGCACATAGAGGCGGCCGGTCAGTCTGGTGCTCATCCCCGTGATGTTCCCGCCATCCTCGGCGAGCACCGCGCTTATGGCGGAGATGATGCCGGGCCGGTCCGGCCCATGCACGGTCAGCACGTAACCGAGGCCGCCGCCGTCGTCGCAGAAGTGCCGGCGGGCCTCGACGGCGGAGGCCGTCACCACGAGGTCGGGAGCGCGCAGTCGTTTCATGAGCTCGGCGGAGTCCAGCTCGCCCGACACCAGCAACATCATCGCCACGTGACCGCCGAGCAGCGTCATGGTCGAGTCCTGGATGTTCACCCCGCAGTCGGCCAGCGAACCGGTGACCGCGGCGATCACGCCGGGCCGGTCCACGCCGAGCACGGTCACCGCTGAGAGCTCCACCGGTGGTACCCCTTCCGCTTGCTGCCAGGGGTGCCGAAAACGCCCCGGCGATGTTCACCGGGGCGCTGCCGTGCCTGGGCTAGCGACGAGTCGTCGCCACCGCGGCCCTGAAGCCGTCGCGCGGGTGCTCCATCTCACCCAGCGAGATGGTCTCTCGCTTGAAGAACAGGGCCAGGGTCCAATCGACGACGACACGGACCTTGCGGTTCAGCGTCGGCACCCGCGACAGATGGTAGGTGCGGTGCATGAACCACGCAGGGAATCCGCGAAGCTTGACGCCATAGACATTCGCGACGCCCTGGTGGAGGCCCAGGCCGGCCACCGATCCCACATACTTGTGGCGGTATTCGACCAGTTCCTGCCCGCGCAGGCGGCGGACGATGTTGTCGGCCAGCACCTTGGCCTGCCGGACCGCGTGCTGGGCGTTGGGCGCACAGTACTGGCCCGGGTTGGTGACGTCGGGCACTCCCGCGGCGTCGCCGGCCGTGAAGGCGTCGGTGGTGCCGGCGACCGTGAGCGCGGTGGTGGCCTTGATCCGGCCGCGCTCGTCGAGCGGCAGGTCGCCGGCGTTCACGACCGGGCTGGGCTTGACGCCGGCGGTCCACACGAGCGTCTCGGCGTCGAACTCCGAGCCGTCCGACAGGACCACGTGGCCGCCTTCGCAGGACTCCAGGCGGGTGTCGAGCTTGCACTCGATCCCGCGCTCGCGCAGCTGCTCCAGGGTCCACTTGCCCATCTCGGGGCCGACCTCGGGCAGGACCCGGTTCGTGGCCTCGACGAGCACCCAGCGCAGGTCCTTCGGCGTGATGTTGCGGTAGTAGCGGGTCGAGTCCTTGGCCATGTCCTCGAGCTCGGCGAGCGCCTCGACGCCCGCGAAGCCCGCGCCGACCACGACGAACGTCAGCGCCCTGCGGCGCACCTCCGGGTCGTCGGTCGACTCGGCCACGTCGAGCAGGTGCAGCACGCGGTTGCGCAGCGCGATGGCCTCGCCCACGGTCTTGAACCCGATGCCGATGTCGGTCAGGCCCGGAATGGGCAGCGTGCGCGAGATCGATCCGGCGGCCATCACGATCACGTCGTAGGCCACCTGGCGCGGCTCGCCCTCGGCCGGCTGGAAGGTCACGACGCGCTCGGCGTGGTTCACCTGGGTGACCGTGCCGTTGAGAATGCGCGCCTTGGGCAGGATCCGCCGCAGCGGGGCCACCATGTGCCTGGGCGAGAGGTTGCCCGCGGCCGCCTCAGGCAGGAAGGGCTGGTAGGTCATGTAGGACTGGGGGTCGATGATCGTGATGCGAGCCTCGCCGCTGCGCAGCTCACGGTGGAGTTTGCGCTGCAGCCTGAGCGCTGTGTACAGGCCGACGTATCCGCCGCCGACGATCAAAATGTGCTTGTTCATCCTGAGGCCCCATCCCTCGTGGAGTGCTTGTGAAAGCATTCACAAGCTTACGTCAAGCGCTCTCGATGAATCCAATCCGGGCATGGTGCAACGCGTCACACAGCCAGTGACCTGGCCCTCGTGAAGATCTCGTCCAGCATGTGGGCGGTGACGCGGCCGGTGAAGGTGTTCTGCTGGCTCGGGTGGTAGCAGCCGAGGAGCGTCACGGGCCGCTCGCCGTACCGGATCACGCTCTCGGCGCCGTGCCCGAACGGGGGCCTGGCGCGCGGCAGCTCGTAGCCCGTCTCCTTGAGCGCGGGCCACATGGCCTGCCAGGCGTATCCGCCGAGCGCCACGATCACCCGCACGTCCTGGGCGACCAGCGCCAGCTCGCGGGCCATCCACGGGAAGCAGGCGCTCTTCTCCGACGGCTCGGGCTTGTTCGCGGGCGGCGCGCAGCGCACGGACGCCACCACGCGCGTGTCGATCAGCCGCTGCCCGTCCCCCGCGTGCGTGCTCGTCTCCTGGGCGGCCAGGCCCGTGCGGAACAGCGAGGCGAACAGCCAGTCGCCGCTGCGGTCGCCGGTGAAGATCCGCCCGGTCCTGTTGCCGCCGTGCGCGGCCGGCGCCAGGCCCACCAGCAGGATCCGCGGGTGCTCGGCCCCCCAGCCGGGGACGGGACGGCCCCAGTACGTCTCGTCCGCGAACGCGCGCCGCCTCACCTCGGCGACTTCCTCCCGCCATGCCACCAGGCGGGGACAGGCACGGCACACGGACTGCGCGGCCGTGAGCTCCGCGAGGGTGGTGCTGGTGGCGGCGAGGCGGCGCACGTCCGCGGGGTCGTGGGCGACCGGGGTGGCGGCGGTCGCCGGGTCGCCGGGCCAGCCGGTGCCAGGAGGTACGAAGCTCATGACACCGTATGGTGCCCGATCAGCGGGTCCTGCTCGGCTCGGGCGCGGCCGTGGGAGTGGCTGAGGGAGTGGCTGCCGGGGCGGCCGTGGCGGTGGCGGCAGGGGCC
>NZ_VCKX01000316.1 GCF_005889725.1 Nonomuraea zeae | reverse complement strand
GGGGTATAAGAGACAGGGACACGGGGCCGGAGAGCCTAAGCTCCGTGGGCGGACCCGGGTGCGGGCGCAGCCGACAGGCGCGGGCGCAGGCGCAGGCGCAGGCGCGGATGCGGGCACAGGCGCAGGCGCGGATCCGGGCGTGGGTGTGGATCCGGACGCGTGGTTCGGGCGGCCGAGGTGCTCGGGCGGTCGGGATGTCCCCCAGCACGACGCCTCACACCGAGGCTGAGGGTCCGGGCCCCGATTCGAGCCCAGGAACCGGAGCTCGGGGCAGGTGCGAGAGCGGGTCGTCAGCGCCAGGAGCCCACACCCGCAGTGGGGGTCGAGTCCGGGAGCCAGGTCCGAGAGCCAGGTCCGGGATCCGGGGACGGGGCCCGCGATGGGGTCCGGGGGCAAGGCCCGGAGACAGCGCCCGCAGACACCCGGAGACAGCGCCCGCAGACGCCCGGAGACAGCACCCGGAGGCAGGGCCCGGAGCTAACGCCGGGAATCAGGACCGGATCCGGGGCTCGAGCTCCAGGGCCAGGGGCCGGCGGCGCGGGGTCCCCACCCGTGTCCCGATCAGGCCTCCACGAGGCGAGACCCGGAGGAGCCGGGCCGGGGATCCGGGGCCGGAAGGCGAGGCCGGAAGGCGAGGCCGGAAGGCGAGGCCCGGAAGGCGAGGCCCGGAAGGCGAGAGGGGTGGAAATGGCGACTGCCCGCCGTACCTCCCATGAGGAGGTGCGGCGGGCAGTCGGCGGTCGATCAGCGGGTCAGCGCTCGAAGCGGGTGCCCGAGTTGCGACGGAAGCCACCGTTCCCACGCTCGTCCGTACGGCCACCACCGGAGCGGTACCCGTCTCGCGGCGCGCGGTCGTCGGAGCGGACCCCGCGGTCGCGATCGCCAGAGAACGGGCGGCCACGATCGGCGGCGTACCGGCTGCCGGTCCCGGCGGCCGGGCCGTCGGAGCGGACCCCGGCGCCGCGCTGGCCGCGGTCGTCCTGACGGATCGGGCGGTCGTCGGAGCGGAACCCGCCACGGGCCCGGCCGCCGTCACGACGGCGGTCGTCGCCGAACGAGCGAGGCTGGTCCTGAGCGGGCCGCACGAAGGGCCGGTCGCCGTCGGCGTGCCGGCGCGGCCGGCGGTCCTCACCGGCGGCGGCGCCACCGGCGAACGGACGGTCGCCGTCCTCGTGCCGCCGCGGACGGCGCTCGCCGTCGAAGTCGCGACGGCCACGCCGCCCACCGCGGCGCTCGCCGCCACCACTGTGACCGCCCTCACGGCGCGGGCGCAGCGGCTTGCGGACGTCCGGCTCCCAGACGGGAATCGGCTCGCCGCTCGGCACGCGGGCGCCGGCCACCTCGGCCAGGCGAGGGTGACCAGGGGTCGCCTTCAGCCGGAACGGGTGGATGCCGGCGCGCCGGGTGAGGGCGTCGGTCGAGCGGCGCTCGTTGGGCAGCACCAGCGTGACGACGGTGCCCTTCTCGCCGGCGCGGGCCGTACGGCCGCCCCGGTGCAGGTAGCTCTTGTGGTCCTGCGGCGGGTCGACGTGCAGCACCAGGCTGATGTTGTCGACGTGGATGCCGCGGGCGGCGACGTCGGTGCAGACCAGCACGTTGACCGAGCCCTCGCGGAACTCGGCGAGGATGCGGGTGCGCTGGTTCTGGCGCTTGCCGCCGTGCAGGCCGCCCGCCTTGACGCCGACCCTGGCCAGCTGCTTGCACAGCCGGTCCACGCCGTGCTGGGTGCGGACGAAGATGATCGTACGGCCCTCGCGGTTGGCGATCTCGGCCGTGACGTCGAACTTGTCGTCACGCGTGACCTGCATCACGTGGTGCTCCATGGTGTCGACCGGCGAGGTCGCCGGAGCCACGGAGTGGGTGATCGGGTTGTGCAGGAAGCGCCGCACCAGCTTGTCGACGTCGCCGTCGAGCGTGGCGGAGAACAGCAGCCGCTGGCCGTCGGCCGGGGTCTGCGCGAGCAGCTCCGTGACGACGGGGAAGAAGCCGAGGTCGCACATGTGGTCGGCCTCGTCGAGCACGCTGACCTCGACCTCGCCGAGCGAGCACTCGCCCTGCCGGATCAGGTCGCCCAGGCGGCCGGGGGTGGCGATGACGATGTCGACGCCGCGCCGCAGCGCCTCGATCTGCTTGCCCATGGACATGCCGCCGACGACGACCTTCATGCGCAGCCCGAGGCCGCGGCCCAGCGGCTCCAGCGCGTCGTGCACCTGGAGCGCGAGCTCACGGGTGGGCACCAGGATCATGGCCCGGGGGCGGCCGGGAGCCGGCCGCACGCCTGCGAGGCGGGCCATGGTGGGCAAGCCGAAGGCCAGGGTCTTGCCGGAGCCGGTCTGGCCGCGGCCGAGGACGTCATGTCCGGCGAGCACGTCGGGAATCGTCGCGCTCTGGATGGGGAAGGGGCTGTCGATGCCCTGCTTGGCCAGCCCGCTGATGAGCGGCTTGGGCAACCCGAGCAGCTCGAACTCGGAAGGGCCCGGCTCAGGGGCGCTTTCGCCGAGGGAGGGCATGACAGCGTCAAGCATGGTCACGAAGTTCGTGCCTTTCGTCGAAGTGGCGCGTCACTTCTGCGAAAGGACGAGCCGGGACGTACGGCGGGGGCCGTACACGTTCAGGACACCCGCCACGTAGACGGGTCGGATAAGGGGGATACACCGGGGCACCGGCCGCAGGCGGCGCGAGACACGCAATGAGGCGTCAGGTGTACCTGGTGCCAACGCCGGGATGTTATCGGATATTCCCCGGACGGGTCCGGACCTTCCGAAACACTCCTCGGCACGCTGAAGCGGCTGACGCTTTACGTCAGCCGTAACAGCAGAAAAGATCAGACGTTGAAGCCTAGCATACGGAGCTGGTCACGCCCTTCGTCGGTAATCTTGTCCGGGCCCCACGGCGGCAGCCAGACCCAGTTGATCTTGACGTCGGAGACCATGCCGTCGAGCGCGGAGTGGGCCTGGTCCTCGATGACGTCGGTCAGCGGGCACGCCGCGCTGGTCAGGGTCATGTCGATGGTGGCCACGGGCTGCCCGCCGTCGGACGGGTCGAGGTTGAGCCCGTAGATGAGGCCCAGGTCGACGACGTTGATGCCGAGCTCGGGGTCGACGACGTCCTTGAGCGCCTCCATGACCTCCTCGACGGTCGCCTCACCGTCGAAGCCGGTAGGAGTCTCCACTGGCTTGCTCATTCGGCAGCACTCCTCACAACAGCATCCTTGTAGGCCATCCAGGAAAGCAACGCACATTTAACACGTGCGGGGAACTTGGCCACGCCCGCGAACGCGACCGCGTCGCCGAGCACCTCCTCGTCGGCCTCCACCTTCCCCCTGCCCTGCATGAGCCTGGTGAACTCGTCGACCACGGAGAGCGTCTCCTGGACCGTCGAGCCGGTGGTGAGCTCGTGCAGCACCGAGGCGGCGGCCTGGCTGATCGAGCAGCCCTGACCGTCGTAGGAGACGTCGAGGATCTTGCCGGCGTCGCCCACCTTGACCCTGAGCGTGATCTCGTCGCCGCACGTGGGGTTCACGTGGTGAACCTCGGCGTCGTACGGCTCACGCAGCCCCCGCCCCTGCGGGTGCTTGTAGTGTTCCAGGATCAGCTCCTGGTACATCGACTCGCCGATCATGGCTATGCGAACACCTTCTGGACGTGATGGAGGCCGCGGACCAGGGCATCGATCTCGGCCGTGGTGTTGTACAGGTAGAACGACGCCCGTGTGGTCGCCGGTATTCCGAACCGCAGGTGCAGGGGGCGCGCGCAGTGGTGCCCCACGCGTACGGCGACGCCGAACTGGTCGTCCAGGATCTGCCCGACGTCGTGCGGGTGGATGCCCTCCAGCGTGAACGACACCGTGCCGCCGCGCAGCTCCAGCGAGTCGGGCCCGATCAGCCGCAGGGACGGCACGTCGCGCAGGGCCTCGAGCGCGTACGCCGTCAGCGTGCGCTCGTGCGCCTCGATGGCCTCCATGCCGACCTCGGTGAGGTAGTCGACGGCCGCGCCCAGCCCGATGGCCTCGACGATGGGCGGGGTGCCGGCCTCGAACTTGTGCGGGACCGGCGCGTACGTCGAGTGGTCCATCCAGACCGCCTCGATCATCTCGCCGCCGCCCATGAACGGCGGCATGGCTTCGAGCAGCTCGGCCCGGCCCCAGAGCACGCCGATCCCCGAGGGGCCGACCATCTTGTGGCCGGTGAAGGCCACGAAGTCGGCGTCCAGGTCGGCCACGTTCACCGGGTGGTGCGGGACGGACTGGGACGCGTCGAGCATGATCAGCGCGCCGACCTCGTGCGCCCGGGCGGCCACCGCGACGACCGGGTTGACGGTGCCGAGGACGTTCGACTGGTGGGCGATCGAGACGATCTTCGTCCGTTCGGTGATCACCGCGGGGTCGAAGTCGAGACGGCCCTCGTCGGTGACCCCGAACCACTTCAGCGTCGCGCCGGTGCGCTGCGCGAGCAGCTGCCACGGCACGATGTTGGAGTGGTGCTCCATCTCGGAGACGACGATCTCGTCGCCGGGGCCGAGGGTGAAGCGGGGGTCGGTGTTGGTGGGGTTGCCGAAGGCGTAGGCCACCAGATTGAGCGCCTCGGAGGCGTTCTTGGTGAAGATCACCTCATCGCGCGACGGCGCCCCGACGAAGCCCGCGATCTTGTCGCGGGCGTTCTCGTAGGCGTCGGTCGACTCGGCGCCGAGGACGTGCATGGCCCGCCCGACGTTGCTGTAGTGCAGCGCCAGGTGGTCACGCATGGTCTCGATGACCTGGTTGGGCTTCTGTGAGGAGTTGCCCGAGTCGAGGTAGACGAGCGGACGCCCGTCGGGCAGCTCGCGGGAGAAGATCGGGAAGTCTTTCCTGATCTTCTCCACATCCAAGCTGATGGAAGTCATGCAGATGCCTTCGTGTACTGCTCGTAGCCCTCGGCCTCGAGCTTGTCGGCCAGCTCCGGGCCGCCTTCCTCGACGATCCGGCCGCCGGCGAAGACGTGCACGAACTCCGGCTTCACGTAGCGCAGGATGCGGGTGTAGTGAGTGATCAGCAGCACGCCGGTCTCACCGGAGGCGCGGAAGCGGTTGATGCCCTCCGACACCACGCGCAGCGCGTCGACGTCGAGGCCGGAGTCGGTCTCGTCGAGCACCGCGATCTTCGGGTTGAGCAGCTCCATCTGGAGGATCTCGTGGCGCTTCTTCTCGCCGCCGGAGAAGCCCTCGTTCAGGTTGCGCTGGGCGAAGGCCGGGTCGATGGACAGCGCGTCCATGCCGCCCTTGAGGTCCTTGGCGAACTCGCGCAGCTTGGGCGCCTCGCCGCGGACGGCGGTGACGGCCGAGCGCAGGAAGTTCGAGACCGAGACGCCGGGGACCTCGACCGGGTACTGCATGGCCAGGAACAGGCCCGCGCGGGCCCGCTCGTCGACCGACAGCTCCAGCAGGTCCACGCCGTCGAGCAGCACCTGGCCGCCGGTGATCGTGTATTTGGGGTGACCGGCGATCGCGTAGGCGAGCGTCGACTTGCCCGAGCCGTTCGGGCCCATGATGGCGTGGGTCTCGCCCGCCTTCACGGTCAGGTTGACGCCGCGCAGGATTTCCTTGTCCTCGACGGCGACGTGCAGGTCACGAATCTCTAGGGTTGACACGGTTATGACTCCTTCGAGAGCGAGACGAGGACGTCATCGCCGTCGATCTTGACTGTGTAGACGTTCACGGGTCTGGTGGCGGGCGGTCCTGTCGGCTTGCCCGAGCGGATGTCGAAGCACGATCCGTGCAGCCAGCACTCGAGCGTGCCGTCGTAGACCTCTCCCTCGCTGAGTTTCACCTCGGCGTGGGAGCAGACGTCATGCAGGGCGAAGACGTCCGCGCCCTGCCGGACCAGTGCGACCGGGGTCTCGCCGACCTCGACGCCGAGCACGCCCCCGTCGGGGACGTCCTCGACCTTGCACACCTTCTCGAAACTCATCGGGCGAGCTCCGCCTCCAGCGCGGTGAGCACGCGCTCACGGATCCCCTCGACCTGGATCTTCTCGATCAGCTGGCCGAGGAAGCCCCGGATGACCAGGCGGCGGGCCTCGTCATAGGGGATGCCGCGGGCCTGGAGGTAGAAGATGTGCTCGTCGTCGAGCCGGCCGGAGGCCGAGGCGTGCCCGGCTCCGGCGACCTCGCCGGTGAGGATCTCCAGGTTGGGCACCGAGTCGGCGCGGGCGCCGTCGGTGAGGATGAGGTTGCGGTTGAGCTCGTAGGTGTCGGTGCCCTCGGCCTCGACCCTGATGATCACGTCGCCGATCCAGACGGCGTGCGCGCCCTCGCCCTGCAGGGCGCCGCGGTAGTCGACGTTGCTCTTGCAGTTGGGCTGCGAGTGGTCGACCAGCAGGCGGTGCTCCAGGTGCTGGCCCGCGTCCACGAAGTAGACGCCGGACAGGTCCGCGTCGCCGCCGGGGGCGGTGTAGGAGACGCTGGGCGACAGGCGTACGAGGTCGCCGCCGAACGTCACCGCGAAGCTGCTGAACGTCGCGTCCTTGGCGAGCTGCGCGTGGTGATGCGAGACGTGGACCGCGTCGTGCTCCCAGTCCTGGAGGGTGACGACCTTGAGCGAGGCGCCGTCGCCGACGACGAACTCGACGTTGTCGGCGTAGACGGCGCTGCCCTTGTGGTCGAGCACGACCACGGCCTCGGCCATCGGCTCCAGCTTGACCACGATGTGGCCGTAGGTCGCGCCGTCACCCGAGCCGGTGAGCGTGAGCACCGTCTCCTTGGACGCGACGACCTCGCGCGGCACCGTGATCACGGTGGCCTTCTCGAAGCTGGTCCAGGCCTGCGCGCTGACCCGGTCGGCCGGCGTGTACGCCTTGCCGAGGCGGGCGTCGTCGCGGCCGACGGTCTCGACGGTCACCTCGGGGGCCGCGTCGACGTCCACGCGCACGTGGCCGGCGGTGGCCGCCTTGCCGGTGTGCAGGCCCTTCAGCCGCGACAGCGGCGTGAAGCGCCACGCCTCCTCGCGCCCCGTCGGGACCTCGAAGTCGTCCAGGTCGTAGGACGCCTTCTCGTGCAGGGTCGACAGGGGCTTCTCGTTCAGGCCCATCAGCCGACGGCTCCTTCCATCTGCAGCTCGATCAGCCGGTTGAGCTCGAGCGCGTATTCCATGGGCAGCTCACGCGCGATCGGCTCCACGAAGCCGCGCACGATCATCGCCATCGCCTCGTCCTCGTCGAGCCCGCGGCTCATGAGGTAGAACAGCTGGTCCTCGCTGACCTTGGAGACCGTGGCCTCGTGGCCCATCGAGACGTCGTCCTCGCGGACGTCGACGTAGGGGTAGGTGTCGGAGCGGCTGATCTGGTCGACCAGGAGCGCGTCGCACTTGACGGTGCTGGCGCTGCCGTGGGCGCCCTCCTCGATCTGCACGAGACCGCGGTAGGAGGTGCGGCCGCCACCGCGCGCCACCGACTTGGAGATGACGCTGGAGCTGGTGTTGGGCGCCAGGTGCACCATCTTCGAGCCGGCGTCCTGGTGCTGGCCCTCGCCCGCGAACGCGACGCTCAGCGTCTCGCCCTTGGCGTGCTCGCCCATCAGGTAGACGGCCGGGTACTTCATCGTGACCTTGGAGCCGATGTTGCCGTCGATCCACTCCATGGTCGCGCCCTCGTACGCCACGGCGCGCTTGGTGACCAGGTTGTAGACGTTGTTCGACCAGTTCTGGATGGTCGTGTAACGGCAGCGGGCGTTCTTCTTCACGATGATCTCGACGACGGCGCTGTGCAGCGAGTCGCTGGAGTAGATCGGCGCGGTGCAGCCCTCGACGTAGTGGACGTAGCTGTTCTCGTCCACGATGATCAGGGTCCGCTCGAACTGGCCCATGTTCTCGGTGTTGATCCGGAAGTAGGCCTGCAGCGGGATCTCGACCTCGACGTTCGGCGGCACGTAGATGAACGAGCCACCGGACCACACGGCGGTGTTGAGGGCGGCGAACTTGTTGTCGCCCACCGGGATGACCGAGCCGAAGTACTCCTTGAAGAGCTCCTCGTGCTCCTTCAGGCCCGTGTCGGTGTCGACGAAGATGACGCCCTTCTCCTCGAGGTCCTCACGGATCTTGTGATAGACGACCTCGGATTCGTACTGGGCGGCGACACCGGCGATGAGGCGCTGCTTCTCCGCCTCGGGGATGCCGAGCTTGTCGTAGGTGTTCTTGATGTCCGCGGGCAGCTCGTCCCAGGAAGCGGCCTGCTTCTCGGTGGAGCGCACGAAGTATTTGATGTTGTCGAAGTCGATGCCGGTGAGGTCGGAGCCCCAGGTGGGCAGCGGCTTCTTGCCGAACAGGCGCAGGCCCTTCATCCGAAGGTCGAGCATCCACTCCGGCTCGTTCTTGAGCGCGGAGATGTTACGGACGACCTCCTCGGACAGGCCACGCTTGGCCGCGGACCCGGCGGCATCCGAGTCGGCCCAGCCGAACTTGTAATTCCCGAGGCCTTCCAGCTCCGGGCGGTCGGTGACAGTCACCTTCCGGTCTCCTTGCTCTCTTCGTTAAGGCTCTTGCCTCTATGTGCGGAATCACCCAGCGACTGCGGGCTCACATGCGTCGTGCAGACCCCGTCGCCGTGGGCGATCGTGGCCAGGCGCTGCACCGGGGTGCCGAGAAGCTGCGCGAACGCCTCCGTCTCGGCCTCGCAGAGCTGCGGGAACTCCGCAGCCGCGTGTGCCACCGGGCAGTGATGCTGGCAGAGCTGGTCGCCGCCTGACTTGGCCTTGGTGGCCGAGGCGGCATACCCCTCCGCCGACAGCGCCTGCGCCAGCACTTGCACGCGCTGGTCGGCCGGCACCGTCCGCATGACCGGCTCCAGCCGCCTCAGCAGGCTGCTGACCTGCGAGCGGGCGAAGTCGGACACGGCTTGTTGTCCCATGCGCTCGGCCAGGAAACGCAGCGCGCTCCCGGCCAGGTCGTCATAGGCGTGCTCGAAAGCACTGCGCCCCGCGTCGGTGATCGCGAACAGCTTGGCGGGCCGTCCGCGCCCGCGCTGACCGCGCGGCCGGACCGTGCGAGGCTCGATCATCCCGTCGGCCAGCAGCGCGTCGAGATGACGGCGGACGGCGGCGGGCGTCAGCCCGAGCCGCTCGCCCAGCGCGGCGGCCGCGACGGGACCATGCTCAAGGATCAGCCTGGCGACACGTGCGCGTGTGCTGCGCTCGCTGCTCGGCTCGATCGTGGGCATGTTTTTCACAACATCAGTGTGCCGTAATTCCTTCCCGCTTCACAAACGGATCCGACCAGGGGCGGGATGGAATTTATCACGCAGGGTAGCCTTACCTAACCTTTGCCCGGCCCAGGATCGTGAACGTCAGGGCGGAGCAGCAGATGAGCCCGAGCATGACACACGCCATGGGCACCGCGGAGCCGGATCCGGCCAAACCGACCAGCGGAGCGGCGGCCGCGCCAAGCGCGAACTGCAGCACGCCCAGCAGGGCGGAGGCGCTGCCGGCGACCTGCGCGGGCTGCGAGGCCAGCGCCAGCGCGCCGGTGCCGGGCAGCGTCAGCCCCTGGCCGAGCATGATGACGACCAGCCCGCCGACGATGCCCCACAGGCCGAGGCCGGTGAGTGCGGCGGTCATCAGCAGCACGGCGCCGACCAGGCCGGTGCCGAGCCCGATGCGGACCAGGAGCGCGGGCGGCACCCGCCCGGACAGCCGGCCGCCGACCTGGGCCATGACGGTCAGCGCCAGGGCGTTGAGCCCGAAGATGAGCGAGTACTGCTGGGGCGTGGCGCCGTACACCTCCTGGAGCACGAACGGCGAGCCGGAGATGTAGCCGAACATGGCCGCGAACGCCAGCCCCGCGGTGAGCGCGGAGCCCATGAACGCGCGGTCGCGCAGGAGCTTCCAGAACGTGGCCACGGTGTGCTTGAGCCCGCCGCTCTCACGCCGTTCGGCCGGCAGCGTCTCGCGCACGCCGGGCAGCACGGCCAGCAGCAGCACGAGCCCGGCGATGCTGAGCGCCACGAACACACCGCGCCAGGAGGTGAACGCGAGGAGCTGGGCGCCCGCGATGGGCGCCAGGATCGGCGCCAGGCCGCTGACGAGCATCAGCGTGGCGAAGATGCGGGCGATCGCGGCGCCGTCGTAGAGGTCGCGGACGACCGCGCGCACGATCACCAGGGCGGCGCCGCCGAGGATGCCCTGGAGCAGGCGGAAGGCGATGAGCATGGGCACCGAGGGCGCGAACGCGCACAGCAGCGAGGCCAGCATGAACCCGGCCACGCCCACGATCAGCGGCACCCGGCGCCCGCGCACGTCGCTCACCGGCCCCGCGATCACCTGGCCCACGGAGACGCCGATGAGGCAGGCGGTGAGGGTGAGCTGCACCTGGGCGGGCGCGCTGAGCATCTCGGAGGTGATCGAGGGCAGCGCGGGGAGGTACATGTCGATGGACAGCGGCCCGATCGCCGACAGTGCCCCGAGGATCAGGAGGAGGAGTCCGCGGCGGCCGCTCGTCTTCTCCGCGGCCGGTATCTGCGCGGCCGGTATCTTCGCGGCCGGTGCACCGGTGGTTGTTGCAGTGGATGTGACTACGGCGGCTGACGTGGCATCGGCCACGGACATGCGTGATCCCCTCTTCCCTCATGGGCTTGCGGCCCACAAGGGCCGAGGGATCAAACCAGGATTCGGTCCTCCTAATTCCCGGTTATCAGATATTTAGCCGATTTCGTGCAGCTGGATCAGGGACAGCGTCGCGCCCCTGCGGTGGACTTTCACTCCCTGTCAGCACTTTCCGGGAAACGGGCGGGTCAGGACCTGTCCAAATCCGGCCATGCTTCCAGCCATGCCCGGCTCACGCTCACCTGCGGGCCGGACCGGGTGGCGTAGTCCCTAAACTCATGGCCATGGAATCCCCAGCCGTCGAGATCGTCGACCTGGTCAAACGCTACGGCGGCCGGACCGCCGTCGACGGCCTCTCATTCCGCGCCGAGCGCGGCGCCGTCACCGCGGTCCTCGGTCCCAACGGCGCCGGCAAGACCTCCACGGTCGAGATCTGCGAGGGGTTCCGCAAGGCCGACGCGGGCACGGTCAAGGTGCTCGGCCTGGCGCCCGCGCTGCCCGAGCTGCGGCCCAGGGTGGGGGTCATGCTCCAGGCGGGCGGCGTGCCGCCGGCGATGCGCTGCGCCGAGTGGCTGCGCCTGGTCTCCCGCTTCTACGCCCGCCCCCTCGACGCCGGTGCGCTCCTGCTGCGGCTTGGGCTCGACGATCACGTACGCACCCCCTACCGTCGGCTGTCCGGCGGGCAGCAGCAGCGGCTGTCGCTGGCCGCGGCCGTCATCGGGCGGCCCGAGCTGGTCTTCCTCGACGAGCCCACGGCCGGCCTCGACCCGCAGGCCAGGCACGCCTGCTGGGACCTCGTCGGCGAGCTGCGCGGCGCGGGAGTGTCGGTCGTGCTGACCACCCACCACATGGACGAGGCCGAGCGGCTGGCCGACCACGTCGTGATCATCGACAGGGGCCGCGTGGTGGCCGAGGGGAGCCCGGCCTCGCTGACCGGGGCCGAGCGGCAGCTCAGGTTCCGGGCCCGGCCGGGGCTGACGCTGGAGGAGCTGCTCAACGCGCTGCCCGCGGGCAGCGCGGCCAAGGAGTCGCCGGCCGGCCATTACATCATCGAGGGCCAGGTCGGCCCCGAGCTGCTGGCCACGGTGACGGCCTGGTGCGCGGCCGAGGGTGTCACGGCCGACGACCTGCGGATCGAGCGCCGCACGCTCGAAGACGTCTTTCTCGAACTGACCGGCAGGGAGCTGCGATGACCGCGCTGGACTTCACGCCGGCGCCGGGCGCCGCGCCGTTCCCGCGCATGGTCCTGGCCCAGGCGGGCGCGGAGATCCGCGCCATGCTGCGCAACGGCGAGCAGCTCCTGCTCACGATGATCATCCCCGTGCTGCTGCTGACCGGCTTCTCGCTAGCGCCGCTGATCGACGTCGGCGGCGGCAGGCGGGTCGACTTCCTGGCCCCGGGCGTGCTGGCGCTGGCGGTCATGTCCACCGCGTTCACCGGCCAGGCCATCGCGACGGGCTTCGAGCGCCGCTACGGCGTGCTGAAGCGGCTCGGCGCGACCCCGCTGTCCAAGGCCGGGCTGATGCTGGCCAAGACGGGGGCCGTGGTGGCCGTCGAGGCCATCCAGGCCGTGGTGATCGTGGCCGTGGGGCTGGCGCTGGGGTGGCGGCCCCACGGCTCGTTCCTGAGCGCGGTGCTGCTGATCGTGCTGGGCACGGCGGCGTTCAGCGGGCTGGGGCTGCTCATGGCCGGCACGCTGCGCGCGGAGGCGACGCTGGCCGGGGCCAACCTCGTCTACCTGGTGCTGCTGGGGGCCGGCGGGGTGATCTTCCCGCTGTCGAAGTTCCCCGAAGGCATGCGGCCGGTGCTGGAGGTGCTGCCCATCTCCGCGCTGACCGGCGGGCTGCGCGCGGTGCTCGTGGAGGGCGCCGCCCTGCCGCTCGGCCCGCTGGCCGTGCTGGCCGCCTGGGCGGTGCTGTCGCTGGGCCTGGTCTCGCGCGTGTTCCGCTGGGAGTGACGGCCGCCGGCCCCGCCCGGTGGTCACTCCGGCTGGGGCTGGGGGCTTTCCGCGCGCAGCGCGCCGTAGCGGCGCCGGGTGAGCGCGGCGACCGCCGTCAGCGGGATCGCCGCCCCGGCGGCCAGCCAGAACAGCAGCCCGTAGCGGCCCTGCTCGGCCAGCGGCCCGGCGGCCCACGACGCGACCGCGCTGCCCACGAACAGCGCGGAGGCGAAGAATGCGATCGTCGTGCCCCTGGCCTCGGGCACCACCGCCGTGGCCCAGGTCTGCAGCGAGGAGTGCAGGAACGACCAGCCCCCGCCGAGCAGCAGCGCCGTGACGGCCACGGTGGCCAGGCTCACGTGCACCGCCGCGAGCGCGAACCCGGCGCACAGCTGCGCGCCGCCCACGACCATCAGCAGAGGTGTGGGCCAGCGCCCTGACAGCCGCTTGACGAGCTTCGACAGCAGCCACAGGCCCAGCCCGTACGCGGTGATGGCCAGGCCCGCCACGGCGGTGTCCAGCCCGGTGTGCTCCAGCGCGGGCGCCAGGAACGGCATGGCACCCAGCAGGATCGCGCCTTCGACGAACGCCAGCCCGAACACCAGCAGCGCCCACGGCTGCCTGAGCACCGCGCCCAGATATCCGGCCGCCCCCTGCGCCGCACCCGCCTCAGGCACGGCGCGCGCCGGCTCGGGGAGCGCGCGCAGCATGAAGGCGCAGGCCAGCGCGCAGGCGGCGGGCACCAGCCACCAGGAGACGCCGACCTCGGCGGTGGCGGCGAAGGTGGCGGTGATGTTCACGTTCGGCAGGGTGGAGGCGAGCGCCACCGAAGGGTTGGTGATGCCGCCCTTCAGCGAGTAGCTGCCGCTCCAGTTGCTGTTGCTTTCGTTGATCTTCTTGTCGCTCATCTGCTGGATGAGCGCGCTGC
>NZ_VCKX01000315.1 GCF_005889725.1 Nonomuraea zeae | reverse complement strand
CGTCGGCAGCGTCAGATGTGTAGAAGAGACAGGGGGAGGACGGGCGGGGCGGCAGCATCGTGGAGGTGACGTACGAGCTGACCGCGCTCTCGCCGGAGGGGGAGCGGACGCTGCGGGAGTTCGCCGCCGGATACGCGGCTTTCCTGGCGTCGTGGGAGCAGGCCATCGCCCACCATCTGGCCGGCTGAGGCCGGCGGCGGGCACTGACCCGGCGCTCCCGGCATCGCAGGTGCCAGGAGCGCACCGGCAAGCAGCGAGACCGCCGCCTCGATCTCCTGCCACCACCGGACGCCGTCCCAGCAAGCGCGGCTACCGGGTGCCCGGCCCGCCCGGTGCCGCTTCCGGGATCATCCGCCGTGCGTCCGGCGTTCGGCCGGAGCGGCGGCGTGGATCGTGGTGAAGGCCAGGAGCGGGGCGGCGGTGCGCGGCGGATCCTCGAGAATGGGCGAGTGCCCGAGGCCGGGCAGCAACTCGACCTCCGCGCCGGGAACGATGCGGTAGTCGGCGGCGGATGCGGACCGCCATCTGCGGTCGTCCTCGCCGAAGATCACCAGCAGCGGCTTGCCGAGGACCGCCAGCCGGTCCGGGAGCGGCTGCTGCGCCAGGTAGGCGCTGGTCCCCTGCATCGTCGCGGTGAGCGTGTGCAGGGTCATGGCGCGCACCTCGTCCAGGAGCTCTTGCGGGACCTGATAGCCCGCGCGGCTGAAACCGGTGCTCGCGAACTGGCGGATCTGCTCGTCGGTCGGTGGCCACTGCGTGGGTGCGATCGCGGCGGACTCCGACGGGATGAAGGCGCCCAGGCTGGGGCCGGCGTTGATGAGCACGAGCGCGGTCACCAGGTCGGGCCGTTGCTCGGCGAGGGCGGTGGCGACCGCGCCGCCGCTGGAATGGCCGACGACAGTAGCCTGCTCGACGCCCAGCCGGTCCAGCGCCGCGCCGACCCGGCGGGCCTGGTCCGGGGTCGCGTAGCTGCGGTCGGCCGGTCTGGCCGACCGGCCGTGCCCGAGCAGGTCGATCCGGATGACGTGATGGGATCCGGTCAGCAACGGGACCAGCTGGTCCCACGAGCGGATCGAGGAGGCGGACCCGTGGATGAGCAGGAGCGCGGGGGCGTCGCGGGGGCCGTCCTGGCTCACGTGGATGTCGCCGTCGTCCAGGGTCAGGGTCGAGGTCTCGGCGTCGCCGTTCACCTGAGGCTCGCCGTCACGAATAGTCATGAGCCCACTGTCGCCGCCCGCACGTGCCGGCGGCTTGGACAAATGTTCCCGCCCCCGGCTCGCATAGCATGGGACGGTGCGGACGTTCGTGCACGGTTCGGCTGTCTGGGAGGTCGCGTGCCCGCAGCGGCCCAGCCGGGTGGCCGGTGTCACCATGGCCGGGTTCCGCGTCCGGGACCTGGACGCGCTCCGGATGGTCCCGCACCCGGCCGTGACGCTGCTGCTGGATTTCGGCGCCGGCTCGCCCGTCCTGGACTCCGCCGCCGGGCGGCAGCAGCGGGGAAGCGTCGTCGCCGGGCCCGGGATCGGGTCAGGAGGCGCGGTCTGGGCGCGGGGTGAGAACGTCGAGTGCGTGCAGGTGCGGCTGTCCCCGGTGATCGCCCGCGCGGTTCTGGGCGTCTCCCCGGCCGACCTCGGCGGCGACGTGGTGGCGCTCGACGACCTGTGGGGCGGGGAAGCGGCCCGGATCCGTGAGCGGCTGGGCGAGGTCTCGTCGTGGCAGGATCGCTTCGCGCTGACGGACGCGCTGCTCGCCCGCCGGCATGAGGCGGGGCCGCCGGTGGACCCGGAGGTGGCCTGGGCCTGGGAGCGCATCGTCGGCGACCGCGGCCTGGCCCGGGTCGAAGGGCTGGCGGCCGAGGTCGGATGGAGCCGTAAGCGCCTGTGGTCCCGGTTCCGGTCGCAGCTCGGCCTGGCGCCCAAGCGTGCCGTGAAGCTGGTCCGCTTCGACCATGCCGCCCACCGCCTGGTCGCGGGTGAGGGCGCCGCCCGGGTCGCGGCCGACGCCGGCTACGCCGATCAGTCCCATCTGCACCGGGACGTCGTGGAGTTCACCGGGGTGACCCCCGCGACCGTGGCCGGCGAGCCGTTTCTCGCGGTCGACGACATCGCATGGGCCGAGCAGGTGCGACGGTACGCGAGTCTGAGCCCGTAAGTGGCTGTCCTCGAACCAGGATCCCCGGCGGCGCTCGCGGCGGATGGTATCCGCCGCGAGCGCCGTGCATCCGTGAGTGACCTGTTCGCACGGTTTGGCTGTCGGACCGCGAGTCTTCGCGAGGTCGTGGATCGGCCCCTTGCCCGACGCTGGTGGGCGGCCTTGACTCAGGCGGGCAGGACGTTGTCGGCGAATGCGCCCTGCATGTTTCCGCGCTCCTCGAAGACGAACACGATGTAGGTCTCGAAGTATTCACCTGGCTGGCCCGCGACGCGCGCGATGCCGACCTTGGTGCTGGCCTTCCAGACCAGCTGGGTGAAGTGGCCGGCGCCGGGTGAGAACTGGGCGGCGGCGAAGTCGTAGGCGGCGATCTCGTCGTACCACTTCTTGACCGCCCTTGATCCGGGCAGGGCTTCAGCGTCGCCGCCCCAGAAGATGTTCTCTCCCGTCTGTGCGCGCAGGCCGGTGTGACCCGCCGCGAGTTTTTCCTGCTCGGAGCGGGAGGAGGCCCGCTCTAACGCGTAGGCGTTGAGTTCCGGGTCCATGACCAGAGGTGGCGCGTGGTGCTTGGCCCGGTAGGCGTTGGCTTCGGCGAGCGCCTCGGCCTGGAACTCCGGCGTGGTGGCGTTGGGCAGGGCGGGTCGGGTTCCTGTCATGAGACATCCTTCGAACAGCGTCAGGACGGCCTGCCGTGCCACGATCGCTGCTCATCGTGTCTCACCGGCAGCAGACGGCTGCTCCTGCAGCCGCCTGCCTCGCATCCTGTGCCGCCCCGCAGACATTCGCCAGGTGCGGCCGCTGTCCAACATCGGACACGACACGCTTGGGAGGCTCGGACACATTTGGTCTCGGACCTGGCGATTCGTACCAGCTCAGGAGGCGGTGGGGGCGGCCCCAGGCATGGCCGAGGGGAGGACCGTTGAGGTTATGGGTGGCCCGTAAGCAAAAGGGGTTGCCGCTCGGTTTGTTTCGGCCCGGCCTGACAGTTTGTGCTCATTGTCTGTATCGAGCCAGTCTCTTAGCGTCATCGGCGTGGGTCCTCCGGGCCCGGCAGGGGAGGCGTGCGATGGGGTTCATGCGCAGCAAGACCACCGGATTCTCCGCGGTCATCCCGACTTCGTTCCAACAGCCATGGAAGCTGTGGTTCTTGCGCGGGGAGGAGGCCGCGCTGATCGACACGCAGGCTCTGCAGTGGCAGAAGCCGCTGTCGGAAGCGTTCGACGGAGCGTTCACCGGTCTGCCCGAGCCGTTCGCCAGCTGTAGCGACGGCGCCTTCTACCTTCACCACAAAAACGGGAACACGCTCTTCCTCGCCGGGGACCAATGCCTGGAGTGGAACTGGGGCGATCGAAAGGTCATCTACCAGGGGCCGATCACCGGCTTCCCGGAGTTCGGGCCTCATATCCCGGCCGCGTTCCGCAGCGACATCGACATCGCCATGCAGCTACCCACCGTCTATAGCACCCGCCGCACCTTGCTGATCAAGGGCGACCAGTGCGCGATCGTCCGATGGGGCGAGGGCGTGGGCTACCAGGGGCCCCTGTCGGAGATGGCGGCTGCCGGGATGCCGAAGGCCGGGTGGAAGATGCTACCCAAGGACATGAGCGGCGACTTCGATCACGCCGTCCTGTTCGTTGGCTCTAGCGCGACAGACAGTCAGACCTTGTTCATCAAGGGCGACCAGGCGATGTACTTCGACTGGGAGAAGGGCCCCATCGCCGTGGGTACCTGGGGCCAGGCGATGACCGGGCTCGGCGCCCTGCCCGCCGACTACCACAAGCCCCGGCTGCCGGCCGCTGGGCGCTTCTCCGGCATCACCGACGGCCTGCGGGTCGATCTGCGCGTCGATCTGGAGGGCGAGTTGCCGGTGGTCTCCGGCGACTTGTTCTACGCAGACGGGGATTACTACAACTCCTTCATCCTGGACGGCAACCAGGCCGTCACCCTGCCCGCCACCATCACCGGCACCGCGAAGTACGCCACCAACACCAGCAAGACGAAGATCTCGGTGGTGGTGGACAAACTCGCTCCCGGCGGTATCGCCACCCTCACCCGCAGCGAACCCGACGGATCGAAGCCCACCACCTACACCTGCGCCTACACCTCCCGGTTCCTGCGCACCATCGACTGGGAGGTCGACGCCATCAAGGGCACCACTTCGGCGCCCCAGTACTTCACCGGCGCCTATCCCCGTCCGCCCGGCCTGGCCAAGAAGCTGATCACCGTCCAGTCGGCCTTCGCCGACGTCGGGATCGAGCTACGCATGACCGATAAGGCTGATGAGATCGACGTCAACAACCAGTGGGTGGGCGAGGACGAGAAGGCCCAGGCCGGAACGGAGGAGGCCACGAACTTGAGGTGGTCTAATGCCGAGTTGCATGCCGCGATGGTCAGCAACTTCAGCGGCTACCGAGACACCCCGCAGTGGAAGCTGTGGGGCTTTGCCGCCACCCGTTACGTCGACGACGGCACCCGGGGCGTAATGTTCGACTTCTTCGATGGCCACCAACGCCAAGGGCTGGCCATGTTCCACGACGAGATGAAAAATGAGGGTGCACGCGACACGCTGCGCACCTGGGTGCACGAGATCGGCCACGCCTTCAACCTGAACCACAGCTGGGAAAAGAACGCGGACCAGCTCGGGCCGCGGAAGGGCCACGGCGACCTGTCGTGGATGAACTACCCCACTCAGTACTGGCCCTCCGGCGATGAGACGGGCAGCACGGGCGTAGGGGGCCGCATCGTCGCCTACTGGCAAGCCTTCGCCTTCCAGTTCACCGACGGTGAACGGCGGCATCTGCGCCACGGCTTCTACAACGACCTCGTCATGGGCGGACGCGGCTTCGGGACCGGCGCCGCCGACCGCCCCGCCCTGCAGCAGTTCGACCTGCCGCCGGCCAGCCGATCGGGATTGCGCCTGGAGCTGTCCGGCCGCGACAGCTTCTCCCACGGCGAGCCCGTCGTCACCGAGATCAAACTGTCGCTGGACGGCAGCACCGCCCAGGCCGACGCCTTCCCCGATCTCAGCCCGCGCGGCGACAACCTGACCATCCTGGTCACCGACCCGGCCGGAGCCATCCGCCCGTTCCGGCCCATCGCCCGCGCCTGCGGCAGCCCCGATCATGTCACCCTCGATGCCTCCACCCCCGCCCTGTACGACAGCGCTTACCTCGGCTACGGCGCCGACGGTCTCACCTTCCCCACGTCCGGCACCTACCAGCTGCGCGCGCTGTACAAGGCACCCGACGGCTCCACCGTCACCTCCCCTGAGCACGCCATTGAGGTCAACGCGCCGCGCGACGAGCAGGACCAGCAGGCCGGCGACCTGCTGATCGGCTCCCAGCAGGGCACCCTGCTGGCCCTGCTCGGCTCCGACACCCCGCAACTACAAGAAGGCAACGACGCCCTCGACACGCTCATCGCCGACCACGGCGACCACCCCCTCGCCGTGTACGCGCGGATGGTCAAGGGCACCAACGCCGGACGCCACTTCCTCACCCTCGGCAAGGACGGCATCAGCGTCCGACGCGCCGACACCGACACCAGCATCGAACAACTCAGCGCGGTCGTGGAAACCACCCTCGACCCGGGCATCGACGCCGGCGTCGACAACATCACCCTGAACGAGACCATGCGCCGCCTGGCCCGCGCCCACGCCCGCGCCGGCGATCTCAAGCAGGCCGACGTCGTCCTGGACCAGCTCGTGGACACCTTCCGCGACAAGGACGTCCCCCCGCCGGTCCTGGCCACCATCGTCGAACAAGCCGAAACCACCCGCGCCCAGCTCCACGACCAGGCCTGACAACCCCCACAGCACGCGCACGAGACGCTCACGCAGGAGGGACGCTCGCGGCGGACCATGTTCGCCGCGAGCGCCGCCGGGTCAGGCGCCGGGTCATCAAAGCGATCGCTGACCAGGAGATGTGCGCTTCGGAGTGCTGGACCAGCCGTTCATGGTCTCGGCAGTTGCGCCGGGCTCGCACAAGCGCTGGGCGGTCTGGCGGGAGCGGCCGCATTCCACGGGGGTGGAGTCGGCCACTCACACGTCGTCGCTCCACAGGCTGGTGTCCCGGCCGAGGATGCGGATCAGATGCAGCACCAGGGCGGTGGCGGCGCGCAGGCGGTTGTTGCAGCCGCACTGGCCGGGCAGGTAGGGGACGGGCCGCTCAGGTGGGCGCGGGCGTAGCGCAGCCAGCGCCGCTCGGAGGTGAAGCCGAGCAGCGCTGACAGCACTGCCGGCGTGACCAGCTCGGCGTCGCTCAGCCTGGGTTGCATCCCGATCCGGGGTCGCTCGGGGGCGAGATCAGGGGAAGCGATCAGCTGATCGTCGATCTTCACCTACAGTGCTGTCGCGAGGGTGTTCAGTTCTGTCGTCACAAACGGATCTTGAACGCCCTCGCTTCATGTCCGCAGCCGAACAGCTGATCTCTACCCCTTGGAATCAACCATCAAGGCGAGCCCGTCAACCGCGTTTCATTCGGGATCGGTCAGCTCGGCCAAGGCGTCGCGCAGGGCGGCGCGGGAGGTGATGCCTAGTTTGGGGAAGACCTGGTACAGGTGCGTGGAGACCGTCCGCGGCGACAGGAACAGTTGCGCGGCGATCGCCTTGTTGGTGAATCCGGCCGCTGCGAGCTGCGCGATCTGCCGCTGTTGCGGGGTCAGCGATGACAGCCCGGTCCCCGGGACGGCATGGCTGATGCCGGTGGCCCGCAGTTCCTGGTCGGCTCGGCGCGCCCACGGGACCGCGCCCAGGCCGTGGAACGTCCGCGACGCCCGGGACAGGTGCTCCCGGGCCTGCGTGGTCCGCTTGGCGCGGCGTAAGTGGGCGCCGAGGCTGAGCTGGACGCGGGCCAGGTCGAACGGCCAGCGGTCGTTGCCCGGCTCGCGGATCGCCTGATCCAGCTCTGAGGTGTCGGCCCCGGCGTCGGTGACGGCGGCGGCGGCCAGCATGACCAGGCGCAGACGCGGCGACAGCCGATCCAGCTCGCAGGCGTGGGCGGCGGCCAGATGGTCGGCGGCCTGCGCGGTGCGCCCGGTGTGCATGGCGGCCTCAATGAGGTCGTGGAACACCCACAACGCGTGCGGCGTGTACGGGGCGAGGGTGCCGGGCGCGCTGATGGCGGCCGCGCGGTGGAACGCGGTCTCGAAATCGCCGTCGGCGAGCGCGGTCATGGCTCGAATGTGTGCGGCGTACGTGCTGATGATCCCGGCGCGGCGGGGCGCGGCCCAGGCCTCCATGGCGTGGGCCGTTCCGATCGCCTTCCCCGCGTCGCCACGGGCGGCGGCCAGCAGGGCGTCGGTGAGCCGTCCCGGCCAGGCCAGCAGGTCGTAGCCGTGTGCCTGGCACAGCTGCAGGCCCTCGTCGACCAGGTGTTGGGCCTCGTCCCAGCGGCCGGTGTGGAAGGCGTCCTGCCCGAGCAGGAACAGCGCCTCGATGGCCGAGCTGACCGCGCCGCCCTCGCGGCCGTGCCGGATCACCCGCAGGAGGGCTTCGCGGCATTGCGCGAGCCGGTCGAGATAGGCGACCGCGATGCCGGTGCGCACGATCCGCGCGGAGCTGCCCTCCGCCTCCAGGCGTGCGACGGCCGCGTCGGCGCGCGCGAGCATCTGCGGCGTGAGGCGCGCCGGATCGCCGAACGTGTGCGACAAGACGACCAGCAACTCCGGAGGGTGGGGCGTGAGCTGGTCGACGGCGTCGTGCAGCGGCGGCCAGAGCTCTGCCCGGCCGCCGAAGAAGCACACCATGAGCAGCGTGTACAGCACCTCGATGACCACGATGTCGCCCGCGTCGAGCGGTTGGTCGCCGATCGCGGTCACCAGCAGCCGGTGCGCGGTGTCCACGTCGCCGTCACCGTGGAGCAGGTGGAAAGCCCGGGCCCCGGCCACCGGCAGCACGTCGTCGGGCCCCGGGTCGGCGGTCCGCGCCTGCTCCAGCAGCCGGGGCGTGTCCCGCAGGTCGCCGGTTACGATCGAGCCCAGGTACGCGGCCTCGGCCAGGCGCCCGCTACGGCCCCGGCCGGGCGGGCTGAGCCTGGCGGCGCGCAGCAGGTGAGCCACGGCCCCCACGGAGTCGCCGCGTCGCAGCGCGGCCAAGGAGACCTCCTTGAGCAGAGCGGCGACCTTCTCATCGGGCCCCTCGGCGGCTTCGGCCAGATGCCAGGCGTGCCGTTCTGGACGGCCGGCCAGGCGGGCGGCGAGCTCGGCGTGCGCGCGGCGGCGTTGCTCGCTGGTTGACAGGTCCACCACCGCCGATGCGATCAGCGGGTGCCGGAAGGTCAGGCGTTCGGCCGACTCCTCGGCGCGCACCAGGCCCGACTGCTCGGCGGCGTGCAGGGACCCGCCGCCGCGGTCGGCGTCGATCGCTTGTGCGAGCCCCAGGTCGCCGGTGCCGTCCAGGGCGGCGAGCAGCAGCAACTCCACGACGGGCGGCGGCAGCGCGCGGACCCGGGAGGCGAAGGCGTCGTGGAGCCGGTGCGTCAGCGGCACCGGCGCCGGCAACGTCCCCGTCACGGGGTCGCCCAGGTCGGCGAGGGAGACCGGCAGTTCCAGCAGGGCAAGCGGATTGCCGCGCGCCGCCGCCAGCAGTCGCCGCCGCACGCGCGGCGTCATGACCGGGTAACGGCTGGTCAGTAGTTGTGCCGCGGCGTCCTCGGTGAGCGGGTCCACGTATACGGCCGTCAGCGCGCCGACGTCGAAGAAGCCGGGTTCGCCGGTACGGCAGGCCGCCAGCATGCCCACGGGCAGGCCGTTCAGGCGTCTTGCCACCATGCCGAGCACGATCGCGCTGGCGCGTCGAGCCATGGCAGGTCGTCGATCACGAGCAGTACCGGTCCGCCGGTCGCCGTGAGGAGCGCCAGGACCGCGGTGGCGACCAGGAGCGGCTCGGGAGCGGCGCCCTCGCCCAGGCCGAGCGCCACATTCAGCGCCCCGGTCAGCAGCGGGCTCAGCCGGGACGCCTCACCCAGGCACGGGTGCAGGAGCTGGTGCAGCGCCGCATAGGAGATCTCGGCCTCGAACTGCGTCCCTGCGGCGCGCAGCACCCGGATCCCACGACCGGACGCGCCGCCGGCCACATTGCCGGTCGCGAGGGCGGCGGCCTGGCCGAGCAGGGACGTCTTGCCGACGCCCGCCTCCCCGGTCAGCAGCAGCGCCTCCCCCGCGCCGTCGGCGATCCGGGCGATCGCCTCGCGCAGCCGGCGGAGTTCCGGTTCGCGGCCGAACAGGGCGTGCCGTGCCTCGAGCCGGTCCATCCCCCGACCTTCCATCGCCGGGCCCGGTCTGTCTACTGCGCCTGCCTATTGGAGCTGGTCTACGGGAGGGCGGCCGCGGCCTGGGCGATGACGGCTGCCACGGCCGCCGGGTTCGACACGTAGACGGCGTGGCTGCCCGCGACCTCGGAGACGGTCGAGCCCGCGCGCTCGGACATGGCACGCTGCGCGGGCGGCGGGATCATGCGGTCGTCGGAGGCGACCAGGTACCACGACGGCTTGCTGCGCCACGCGGGCTCCGACACCGCGCCGCCGAGGGCGTCCACACCCCACGGCACCTGCGAGTCGGCCATGAAGCGCGCCTGAGCCTCGGGCAGGTCACCCGCGAACGAGGCGTGGAACTTGTCGCGGTCGAGGAACAGGAAGCCGTTCACTGGGGGCAGGATCGGCGGCACCGGGGCGCCGGGCGGCGGGTCTGCGATGAGGGTGTTGACCGACTCGCCCTTGTCAGGGGCGAACGCCGCGATGTACGCCAGGGCGGCCACGTTGGGGTGGTTGCCGGCTTCGGTGACGACGACGCCGCCGTAGGAGTGCCCGACCAGGACCGCGGGGCCGTCCACGCCGTCGAGGATCTGGTGGGTGGCGGTCACGTCGCCGGCCAGGGACAGGGTGGGGTTCTGTACGATGTAGACGCGGTAGCCGTCGGCGGTCAGGTGCTCGTATACGCCCTGCCACCCGGAACCGTCCACGAACCCGCCGTGCACCAGCACGATGTTCTTGATTTCTGCGCTCACGACAGCGCCTCCTTGAATGAGGGAGATGCCAGGAACGGTAGACCGCGGAATCAGGCCTCGATTGCGTCAAATGACGTAGGTCGACTGCTTTCCTGCAGCGATAGCCACTTGTCCTCGTCCGGCGAGATCACCTTCGGGGGAGCGGGCCGCCGGACGCAGCGGGTCGTCCGAAGCGACCACAGCGACGGCGCCGCGATCGATGATCCTTGATCTGTCCGGGGTGATGTTCCCGGACTCCGCCCGATGGGCCTGATCATCCGCCCCTGGCAGGCCGGTGGGTGGCCGAGCGAACCTTCGGCCGGCTGATGCTCCACCGCCGCCTGGTACGCGACTACGAAGCACGCCCCGACCGCTCCGAAGCCGTGATCCACATCGTCATGATCGACCTCACGACCCGCCGGCTCACCGGTGAGGACACCTCTACCTGGCGCAGCACCTGAACCCGGGACCAGACAGAACTAAACGCCCACCAAGCTTCCTCGGCCCGGCGCTCCCGTCCAGGGCCCACATCAGCGGCAGCGCGCCCTGCGATGACCACGTTCGGTCCTCCTTACGGCGGGACCTCCGAGAGCACGAGATCCCGCCTGATCGGACGGGATCTCCCTCACCCTCCTCTGCGGATCGATCAGCAGAGGAACTTGCCGCAGACTGCCGGGATCTCGGCCGTGGCGGACACGGTCACCGCCGTGGCGGTGACGTCGTCCGTGGTCACCGTCACCGTCACGCTCTGGTCGGCGGCCTTGGCCTTCACGACGATGTCGCAGAACGGCGTGCTCACATTGCAGCCGGCCACCTTCTGGTACTTGGACGGCACGGTCCAGTTGTAGAAGTTGAACCCGTTGGCGACGCCGAAGTCGAGGACGTACGAGGAGTCGGCGAAGCGGGTGCCGCACCACCCCTGCCCGGCCCCGCCGCCGCTGCCGGTGGTGTTGCCGATGACCTGGCAGAACAGCGCCGGACTGGTCGCCGCCGCTGCCGGTGTCGTCGCGGCGGCCGTCACTCCCAGGGCGACCAGCAGGGCGAACACCAAGGACATGATCCGATGCACGTCATTGCCCCTTTCGATGAACGTTTCGGTTGATAGGCGTTCCACGGCGTTCCGATCCGCCGTCCGGCAGCGGAACGGGCTGGAACCCGCGGGCATCCTCAGGGCGCTCCTACGAGGTGGCGACGTTGACCGCCCTGGGCAGCAGGGCCATCAGCGCCACCAGGACGGCGGCGGCCGGTGCACCCCAGAACAGGACGTCGGGGATGGCCGCCGCGGTCGCCGCTGGGCTCGGGGCTCGACCCTGGAGCTCGCGGGCGAGCAGGCTGCCGAAGAGGGCCACGCCCAGCGAGAGGCCCAGACCGCGGACGGACACCACGGCGGAGGTGGTCGCGGCCAGATCGGCAGGAGCGGCCGCGTTCTGCGCGACCACCACCAGGTTCTGCATCAGCAGCCCAAAACCGATGCCCAGGACGCCGATCTCCACCGCGAACAGGGCATAGGCAGCGTCCGACGTGATCCGGCCCAGCAGGGCGAACCCCAGCACCGCGATCACCGACCCGGCGAGCAGGTACGGCTTGAACCGGCCGCTCGCGCCGATGCGGGCACCGGCGAGCGAGGAGACCGCCATGAAGGTCAGCACGTACGGATTGAGCGCCAGGCCCGCCTGGGTCGCCCCCATCCCGTACCCGGCTTGCAGGTAAGTGGGCAGGTAGACGATCGAGCCGCCGAGCAACGCGCCGAGCAGCGCGGTGGCGGGCAGCACGACCCGCAGGACGGGATCGGCGAACAGCCGCATCGGCAGCAGCGGGTTCGCCGCCCGCCGTTCCCGCCACACGAACAGCGCCGACGTCACCGCCACCGCCGCGACCAGCGCGAGGATCACGCCGGACGTCCACGCGTACGTCCCGCCGCCCCACTCGGCCACCAGCAGCAGGCCCACCGTCGCACCGGCGATCAGCAGGGCCCCGGGCAGGTCCACCTTGCCGCCACCGCCGGTTCCGGGCAGCCGCAGCGCGATCGCGGTGAGCGCTACGCTCAGCAGGCCGAGAGGCAGGTTGATGTAGAAGATCCAGCGCCAGCCCCACGCGTCGGTGATCGCGCCACCGGCGAGCGGGCCGCCCACGCTGGCCAGCGCGAACACGCCGCCGGTGAAACCCTGGACCCTGCTCCGCAGGTGCTGCGGATACAGCTCGGACAGCGCGATCGTGGGCAGCACGAACAGCGCGCCGGCCCCGATGCCCTGCACCGTCCTGGCGGCGATCAGCTGGGGCATCGTCTGGGCCAGGCCGCACAGCGCGGAGCCCGCGACGAAGACGGCGACGGCGGCGATGAAGACCGCGCGCCGGCCGAAGCGGTCGCTGACGCGGCCGTAGAGCGCGCCGGTCGCGGTCGAGGCCAGCACGTAGGAGGTGACGATCCAGCCGATCGCGGAGATGCCGCCCAGGTCGGCGGCGATGTCGGGCAGGGCGATGGCCACCACCGTCTGGTCCAGGACCGACAGCAGCATGCCGATCAGGAGGCCGGCCGTGGCGAGCGGCACGTTGCCCGGCCGCGGCGGGGCGCTGGACGCTACGAGGTTCGCGGACATGACCTTCAGCCCTCCGCCTGCGGCCCGGACGGGGTCTGCGCGAACGGGTTGGGCAGGTCGAAGTCGGCGCTGAGCAGGTCCTGGTCGATGATCGCGGCGGCGATCATGCCGCTCGCCGCCGCGGCGATGACCGCGGCCTGAGGCATCGGTACGCCGGCCCGCCGCGCCATGTCGCCTGCCGCGTACACGCCGGGCACGCTGGTCTGGCCGAACTCGTTCACCTCCACGCATCCGTCGGCGAAGGACGCGCAGCCGAGGCGGCCGGCCAGGCCGGAGCGCTGCCGGGCGACGTTGACGACGAACACCGCCTCCCTGGCCAGCGGCGGGCCACTCTCGAACGCGATCTGCTCCAGCCGGTCGCCGGTGCCCTCCAGGCGGGCGATGGGCTCGCAGCGCACGGCGACGCCGTTCGACTCCAGCAGCGCGCGGGACCCGGCGTCGAGGGGCTCGCCGCCGGTGCAGAGCGCGACGTCGGCGGCGAAGCGGCTCAGCTGCAGCGCCAGCCGTACGCGGGCCGGTTGCGCGCCGATCACCGCGACCTGCCGGCCGGTGCATTCGTAGCCGTGGCAGTAGGGGCAGTGGAACGCGGACCGGCCCCACAGCGCCTCGACCCCGCGCGGACCGGGCAACTCGTCGGCCAGCCCGGTGGCCAGCAGGAGCCGCCGGGCGTCCGCCGTGCCGCCGCCGGAGAGGTCCACGCGAAAGCCACCGCCCCCG
>NZ_VCKX01000314.1 GCF_005889725.1 Nonomuraea zeae | reverse complement strand
GCCATGACCCACCCGAAGCACCCTGCCCCAGCGACATCCGATTCCGCCGGACAACCACCGTGATGCCCCGGGCGTCGAGCCCGTCAGAAAGGCCGAGCCCGCCAGAGGCACGAAGAGGGCCGCGTCCCACTTGGGCGGCGGCCCTCCCCTCTGGGCCGCGTCCCGCTTGGGTGGCGGCCCCCCTGGGCCGCGGAATCGCTGATGGCTGCCATCAGCTGCGAAGGCCCGATATTCCGGCAGTTCGCCGCCACGGGGGAATCCGCGCGGCTAATTCACGTTCAGTCCGCGTGGATGAGCTCGTTGTCCCACATGCCGCCCTGGCAGATGGCCTTGCCGCGTCCGACCGGGACGATGGTGCCGCCACCGTCCGTGCATTCGCTCCCCGTGACCCAGGCAGGCGCGGCGGGCGTGGCGGCCGCAGCCGGCACGGCACCGGCGAGCGCGCCCGTCAGCGCGCCCGTCAGTGCGCCCGTCAGTGCGTACGTAGTGAGCAGGGCGGCGGCGAATCGTCGCATGACACCAGTCCAATCACGTAGAGCAATATCTCGCTACGCTAGGTTAGCGACGTGGACGGGCGGCGAAGCCTCCTGAGGCGTCCCATGCCGGAACGGTCGGACGTCTGATCCCGGGATGACTGACGCGTCAACCACTTTGGGCCCCCGCGCGTCGAATCGTCACGGCGTTCACGCTGACTCGGGAGGCCCTCATGATCCGTCGCATCATCCGGAAACGACGCCCAGCGCCCACGCTCGCGGGCATCAGCCTCGAAGAGGAGCTCGCCCTGATCAGGGTCGAGCTCATGTACGGCCTGCGCGTCAACCGTGAGGCGTACCTGCGCAGGAAGGTCGACGAGCGCAACGAGATGGCGACGCGCATGCGCGAGCGCGACGCGGCCGACATGCTGACGGATCTTCGCGGCTCCCTGGAGCGGGCGGTGCAGCCGACCGTCGTGGATCTCCACAGCAGGCGGAGGCAGCATTCGACCCAGGATCCGGAGCCTGCCTGAAGCGCTCTCCGCTCGCGACCTATGCCAAATGCGCAGGTCGAGAGAGTCCATGCCTGATTTGGACAGGAATCCGTGGCTGCCGCGCTATGCGATTCCAGGCGTCTGGCCTGGTCAAAAGCCCTTTTCACCGGGAAGTGACTGGAATCGGCACGATGGTGTGTCCAGTGTCCCCGGTTTGCCGTCAGGGCCGTCATGCCTGCAGCATGGGCGTGGCTTTCTGGAAGAATGGCGGAGACCGGATAGGGTGACTACTTCACCGCGGATGATGGGGATCGGCAACGGACGACACCGCGCCAGCCGGGGGGATCGGCGCGAGCGGAGGCGTGATGGCTCGTAGGTCTACCGTCCAGCACGATCCTCGGATCGCTGGCGAGCCCGAGCTTTCCGCACGCCTGGACCCGGTTGACTTCGACGCGCCGCCATCGCGCCGGCCGCGCCGTGGTGGCTGGTCGGGCGGCGGCGGGCGATGGCTGGTGTGGACGGGCCGCATCATTCTGTGGGCGCTTATTCTGGTTATCGTGGTGAATGGGATTCGTGCCCCATTTGAGCGATTTACCCAGGAAGGTGCCGCAACGACCAATGGCGCCGTGCCGGCGGACAAGGGATTCCCCACCGACCGGGGCATGGCGTTCGCCGCCCAGTTCGCTGGGGTCTATCTGAATTTCACCCCAGAAGACGCGGCCAGCAGGTCCCGGAAGCTGGTGGCGTTCCTGGCCGAGGGCATGGACGCGCAAATCGGCTGGGACGGCTACGGCCGGCTGGCCGCCGTCGCGATCCAGCCCTACGACGCCGAGGTGAGCGACGCCCACAACGCCGTGATCAGCGTGGCCTTCCAGTCGGGCCCGCGCAGGCTGATGCTGTCGGTCCCGATCTACTACTCCGGCGACGACGCCGGCAAGCGGTTCGTCGTGTCGGGGCGTCCCGCGGTCCTGCCCGCACCGGCTCCCGCCGACCTCCCCCAGGTCGCCAAGCCGGAGACGGACGACGCGGCCGCGGCGGAGCTCAAGCCGCAACTGGAGGGCTTCTTCAAGGAATACGCCTCAGGCGACGTCGGCGGTTTGCAGCGCTATGTCGCCGCCGGCAAGAGCCTGCCGAGCTTCGGCGGCGCGTTCAGCTTCGCCGAGCTCAAGGAAATCGTGGTGCCTGTGGGGGGTGCCACCAGAGAGATCCAGGCGGTCGTGGTGTGGGTCGTCCCCAACGGCGACGCCCCGCCCACGCCCAGCGCCACCGACCCGGCTGCGGTCGGCGGGCGACTCGAGCAGGCCTATCGCCTGACCGTCGAGAAGCAGGGCGACAAGTGGTTCGTCGCCGACATCCGCGGCGCCGGCCGGGTCGTTGGATAGAAGCGCGGCCGCGTTGCTGATGGGTACCCCCCAGGAGGACAAGAAGTGATCTTGAAGACCGTAGTGCTCACCTTGATCGAGATGTCGCCGACACCGACGCCGACCGGCATCGACACCGGAGGGCTCGCCAACTTCCTGCGCGCCTTCTTCGCCCCTTTGTTCCTCGTTGTCGTCTCCGTGGTCGCGCTCTTCTTCCTCTTCACCCGCGAGATCACGCGATTCGTACAGTTCCTGATATTGGCCGTGGCCATCGGAGTGATCTTCTACGTGCCCAACATCATTGAGGTGACGGCGAAGGCAATCGCGGGCGCACTGGGCATCAAGTAAGGGTTGAGACCGCTCCGCGGCGGTCATGTACGAGCGGGTGGAGAGGAGGACCGCGTGGACTTGCCCACGTATACGAACATCTGGCGGATTGAGAAGCGGCTCTACAAGCTGTACGACCTCCGGCTCCCGATGCCGCTTCCCATCGTCTGGATCGGCGTCTTCGTCGGGGTGTTCGTCCCGTGGTCGCTCCTGCTGGTCCTGGTGGGCGTGCCGGTGGAGATGCCGTGGCACGTGCTGTTCCTCGTACCGCCGGGGATCGTGACGTGGCTGTCCACCCGTCCCGTCATCGAGGGCAAGAGGCTCACAGAGCTCCTGGAGTCCCAGCTTCGTTATCTGGGCCAGCCCAAGGCCTGGTACCGCCTCGCTCCCACGTCCGAGCCCGAGGCCGTCACCTTCTCCGGGCGCGTCTGGCGCTCCACTCCCGTGCGGGCCAAGTCGAAGGCGCCGCGCAAGTCCCGCCAGCCGCAGCGCAAGCGCGAGGGCCAGCGGATCGCCGGTCCCCGGCAGGTCCGCCCGGCGGTCGCCGCCGCCGCTGCCGCCGCAGGGCAGGCTCCCGTCGCCGAGCCGGCGACGACCGGCCGCAGTGGCTGGGGCAGCCGCCGGGGTGCCGCGCCCGCGCTCAGCGGCCAGGTGCGGCAGGCGACGGCGTCCGGGGCACCGGAGACCGTGAAGCAGCCGATCCTGCGTCAGGAGGGGCTCTCAGGCGGCTCAGGACGGCGTCAGGACCTCCCGCTGGTGGCCGTGCCCCGGGGTCCGGGAGGTCGCGGGGCTCAGGGGACTCGCGGGGCACACGGGGAAGTTGGGGACGACGTGGTGGGCGCGGGCTCGGCGCCGGAGCCGGTCGAGCGCCAATCTGCCGCCCGCCGGGAGACCGGGGCCGGGCAGGGCCGCGGGGCCGGCGGCCGGGCCTCCTCCCGTGCCGCTTCGGGCCGCGCCACTCCGGAGCTGGAGCCCGCCCGCCGCGAGGTCGAGGACCGGGAGACGCCGCACGCGGCCGAGGGCCGGGAGACGGCTGGTTGGGGTGCCGTTGGTCCGGGTGCCGCTGATCGGGATGCGATCGGTCGGGGTGCCGCTGGTCGGGATGCCGAGCGTGCGGTTGTCGAAGGGCGGGTCGCCGGTCGTGACGTGGCGGGCCCGGACGACGTAGGCGATGAGCGCGCCGGTGAGGCCGTACCGGGGTTCGAGGGTGGGCATGGGGCGCCAGACGAGGCGGAAGCCGGGCAGGGTGCGGTCGTACCGATCAGGACGGGTGAGAGCCGCAGGCCCGGCGCGGGCAAGCCGATCGACACCGAGGCGCTGCGGCGGCTGAGGAAGCTCGCGGCGAGTGCCGACGCGCCGGCTGAGGCGGCCGAGGGCCGCGCTGAGGACGGCGGGCGTGACGGCGGGCGCCGCGGAGACGAGTGGCACGGAGACGAGCGGCGCGAGGGCGACCGGCGCGAAGGTGAGCGGCGCGAGGGCGACCGGCGGGGAGGCGGACGGCGCGAGGACGAGGTCGCGCGCGACCAGCACAGGAAGGGGCAGCCGCCGAGGCTGGGCCCGGCGCTGGTGCTGTCGGGCACGCAGCGGGTCTGGCCGCCGATCAACCCCAACGCCAAGCCGCTTCCCCGTCCGAGCATCTCGGCCGGTGAGCGTGAGGAAGGCCGCGCCGAGGCTGCTTCCGCCGATTCCGCTGCTTCCGCCGTCCAGGGCGAGACTGCGGGTGCAGGCACGCGGGGGCCGTCCCCGCAGGGCGACGTCGCGGCGAGTGCCGCCCCGCCCGCGTCGGACGCCGTGGCCGGAACGTCAGGCACGCAGAGCGAGCGGAAGGACCGGGAGAAGGACGACGTCCCGCAGAGACCCGGCTCGATCGGCGATTCGTCGCGGCGTGCGGGCTCCCGGGAGCTGCGTGCGGTCGGTGACGCCCCGGCGGGCACTGCCGCGCCGAGAGCGGATGCCGCCGCTGCGGACGAGCCTGAGGAGTCCGGTGGACGGCGAGAGCCGGAGGCACCGGCTGCGCGGCGTTCGGGCACGGGCGAAGGGCGAGCGCCGCGGGCGGCGGGTGCCGATGACGGGCGGACGGCCCGGGACAACGCAGGACCTGGCGAGCTGCAAGGGCCGACCGAGGCCGGCCAGGAGCCGGACGAGCGACCCGAGCAGGAATCGGCTGAGCGGCCGGGTAAGAGGCCGGATGATCGGCCAGGCCAGAGGCTGGGTGAGAGGCCGGGTGAGAGGCCGGAGCGGGCGGTTGCCGAGCGGTCCGGCCGGAAGTTCGATGAGGTGGCTGCGCAAGGGCTCGACGCGGGAGCTGCGCAGGATGCCGACGAAAGGGACGAGCAGGGGAGCGGCGAGCTGGTCGTGCCGGTCCCGCGGCCCGGTGAAGGGCGGGTGCGGCGGGTCGAGTCCGTGGTCGGCCGCGACTCCGGCGGCTGGCGGCGGATCGCCCAGGTGGTCGTCGGCGGCGGCGGTGTGCGGACCGACGGGTCCGAGATCGACGAGGCCAGGGCCAGGAGCGTGTTCCGCGGCAGCCGCCGGGTCGTCGTGCTCGGCTGCACCGGCGGCGCGGGGCAGAGCACGACCGCGCTCATGCTCGGCCACACCTTCGCCAAATACCGTGACGACAGGGTCGTCGCCGTCGACGCCAACACCGGCGGCACCACCCTGACCAGCAAGATCGAGCCGGAGACCCCCGAGACCCTCACCTCGCTGCTGTCGGGGCTCGACCGGGTCAGCGGCTACCTCACGATGCGGGGATACACCACGCGCACGGCCTCCGGGCTTGAGGTGATCAGCGCGGACACCGACGCGGGCGCCGAGCAGCGGCTCGCGGACCGGTCCTACTTCTCCGACCACCGTCTGGGCGAGTCCATGCGCCTGCTCGACCGCCACTACAAGCTGGCCGTCATCGACCCGGCCGCCGCGCTGGCGGCCAGGGTCCTGCCGTACGCCGACCAGCTCGTGCTGGTGGTGCCGGCGAGCGAGGAGGCGTCGGAGGCGGTGGCGATGACGTACGAGTGGCTCGACGGGCACGGCTGCGCGGAGCTGCGCAGGCGGGCGGTCATGGTGGTCAACGGCGTGAGCAGACGTTCGATGGCCGACGTCGAGCAGGCGGAGTCGGTGGCCAGCGGCAGGTGCCGGGCCATCGTCAGGGTCCCCTGGGAGGACGATCTGGCGCCAGGCGGCGCGGAGGTCGTGGACCTGGGGCAGTTGCGCGCGGCCGGGCGGCGGGCCTACCTCGCCCTCGCCGGTGTGGTGGTCGCGGGCTTCGCGGCACAGACCGTACGACCGAGCGAAGAGGAGTTGGCGAGTGACCCCCCGGGCACGAGAATCGGTGAGCGATAAGTGAACAAGCGAGCAGGTCTGGCCCGTTCATGCGCCGAGGGGGCGGCATGAGCAGGGCGTCCCGAGCGCACCAGCGCCTCGCGGTCCGCTATTTCGACGACCGCATCCTGCTCACAGACACCTGCGCATGGGCGTACTTCCGCCTCCCGACGGTCAGCTACGAGTTCGTCACGCCCGAGGAACGCGAGGCGCTGGCCACCAACATCACGATCGCGCTGGCCGCGATCAGGATGCCCGACGCCGAGGTCCACCTGAGGGTCGCCCACCGCACTTACCCCGCGGCGGAGTGGGCCATGGCGCTCAACGCCACGTCCGACGAGGGGTCTGGCTGGCGCGACTACCTGGAGGAGATGTACCGGCACGTCTGGGCCAAGGACTTCTGGTCCAAGGAGGTCTACCTCGGCGTCCGGCTCGGCCCGCGCGGCAAGCAACTCGGCAGCGGCGTGCTGTCCCAGCTCTTCGGCTTCTACCAGAAAACGGAGAGGGCGCTCGGGATGGAGGACGACCACGTACCGGACAGTGAGATCGGCCGCTGGACCGAGCAGTCCGAGCGGCTCGGCCGGGCGCTCGCGTCGAGCGCCCTCTACGCCAGGCACGCCACCTCGGTCGAGGTGGCGTGGCTGTTCCAGCACGCCGCCGCGGGCGCGCTGGGCGATCCGGCACCGTCGGCGAGCCCGAAGCGGCGCTGGGGCAGGGGCGAGATCGAGTCGCTGGTCGAGGGTGAGATCCACAACGGCAGGTCGCTGCTGCGCATCGTGCAGCCGCAGGGCGACTCCTACGTGGCCCATCTGTCGTTCGCCCGCTTCCCCGACCTCATGCCCTTCCCCGACGGCGAGCCGTGGATGCACTTCGCCGACCAGCTCTCCTTCCCCGTGGAGATCTCGTCGCGGATGCGGCTGATCCCGCCGACCAAGGCCTCTCGGGACGTCGCCCGCAAGCTGGCGCACGCCCGCGACATGGACCACCACATCCGCGAGGCCGGGGCCGAGGCGCCGCTGGCGCTGGCCGAGCAGATCGACGCGGCGCGCATGCTGGAGCACGGCATCACGAAGGAGAGACTCCCCTTCGTGTACGGCTGGCACCGTCTGATCGTGTCGGCCCCGACCGAGGACATCTGCGTGCAGCGGGTGGAGGCGGTCGTCGAGCACTACCGCGACATGGGCATCGACGTGGTCAACTCCACCGGCGACCAGTTCTCGCTGTTCTGCGAGACGCTGCCGGGCGAGAAAGTACGCGTCAACGCCTACGCCCAGCGCCAGCCGCTGCGCACGATCGCGGGCGGCATGGCCACCGCGACCGTGGATCTGGGCGACCGGCTGGGCGACAGCGGCAGCGAGGGCTGGCTGGGCCCGTACATCGGTGAGACCGTCGGCAGGGCCCGCAGCATCGTGCACTTCGACCCGCTGGTGGCGGCCACCCGCAACCGGCCGACGGCGATCGCGATCACCGGCGAGCCGGGCGGCGGCAAGACGACGCTCGCGCTGCTGATGATCTACCAGATGGCGTTGCGCGGGGTCACCGTGGCGGTGATCGACCCGAAGGGCGACGCCGAGTCGCTGGTCCAGCTCCTGGACAAGCGCGGACGGAAGGCACGGGTGATCCCGCTCGGCTCGGCCGCGCCGGGCCTGCTCGACCCGTTCTCGTTCGGCGACGACATCGCGGCGAAGAAGACGATGGCCACCGAGACGCTGCGCCTGCTGCTGCCCCGCATGTCGGAGGAGCGCGAGTCGGCGATGATCCAGGCGGTGGCCGCGGTGTCCAACGCGCCGGATCCCTCGCTCGGCAAGGTCGTCGACTTCCTGGAGGCGGCCGACGACCCGGCCTCGAAGAACCTGGGCGCCGTGCTGCGGTCGATGTCGGAGATGCACCTGGCCAGGCTGTGCTTCGACCCCTCCGGCGGCGACCAGATCGACAGCGAGGGCTGGACGACCGTGTTCACCCTGGGCGGGCTGACGCTCCCCGACGTGGCCACGACCAGGGACGACTACTCCTACGAGCAGCGGCTGTCGGTGGCGCTGCTCTACCTGGTGTCCCAGTTCGCGCGCAGGCTGATGAACGGCCTCGACCGGCGCGCCCCCAAGGCGATCTTCCTGGACGAGGCGTGGGCCATCACCTCCACGCCCGAGGGCGCCAAGCTGGTGCCCGAGGTCAGCAGGATGGGCCGCTCCCGCAACACCGCGCTCGTTCTGGTCTCCCAGAACGCGGGAGACCTGCTGAACGAGCAGGTGACCAACTGCCTCTCGTCCGTCTTCGCGTTCAGGTCCACCGAACGGGTGGAGGTGGACCACGTGATGTCGCTGCTCGGGGTGGAGCCGTCGGAGGAGCACAAGGCCGTGCTCCGCTCGCTGGGCAACGGCGAATGCGTATTCCGCGATCTGGATGGCAGAGCGGGACGCATCGGAGTAGACCTGATCTCCGAAGAGCTTCTCCGTTGGCTCGACACGAACCCGACGCACGACAAACCCGACGGCAGCGGGCATGATGATCATCAAGGGGGCGTGGGCAGGGCGCAGGAGGTACGGTCATGAAGATCCGGCTATCTCGACGACTCGCGCTGACTCTTGCGCTCGTCACCGGCATGCTCGTGGTGCCGATCGTGGTGGGAGGCATGTCCGCGCCGGCCGCGGCGGCCCCGTGCGACCTCTCCGGCGCCCTCGCGCCCGAGGTGATCGGCGGCGGCACCGACGGCATGATCCAGCCGCCGCCACCCGAGGGCGGCCCGCAGACCCCGACCACCAACTACGCGCAGTTCGGGATGAGCGGCCAGTTCTGGCACACGCACGACCTGGGCTGCTCCGACTACGTCGCCGTGCTCGGCAACATGTGGGCCAACGGCATCTTCACCGCGGCCAAGGCCGTCGACCGGCTGACGATCACGACGTACCAGGCCGCGGCGACCGAGGGTCCGCTGCAGTCCATCAAGGACGTCGTCGACGACATCGTCACGAGCCTGTCCAACGCCATGTACTGGCCCTACCTCCGGCCGATCGTGATCCTCGGCGCGATCTGGCTGGCCTGGTACGGGCTGATCCGCAAGCGGGCCACCACGACCGCCGAAGGCGTGATCTGGATGGTCCTGGCGGTCACCGTCGCGGTCTGGTTCTTCAGCAGGCCCGGCGACTTCACCGGGCTGGGCAAGGTCGTGACGGACAAGACCGGCGAGGTCGTCAACTCGGCCTTCTCCGGCCTGCCGGGCGCGGGCGGCGCCTCCTGCCTGCCGCCGCCCGGCGGGGCGAGCCCGGAGGTCAAGGCCGGTGGATACGCCCAGAACGGCACGCCCGGCGTCGACCAGAACGCCGACGCGCTGTGGTCCACCCTGGTCTGCAAGCCGTGGCTGGTGGGCATGTTCGGCACCGCCGACCCGCAGCAGCCGATCGTGCGTGACTTCGGCCGCAAGATGCTGGAGATCCAGTCGATCCAGCCCGCCGTGGCCGGCCAGCCGGCCCCCGACATCGGCGCCCACCAGTCGCAGTACACCGCGCTGGCCGAGAGCCTCAAGAACGACCCCCGCTACACCGTCTTCTCCGGCCGCGACTGGTCCAACCGGCTCGGCGTTGCCGTCGGCGCGTTCATCGCCGCCCTGGTGGCGGGGACGCTCATCTTCCTGGTGGCGGTCTCGCTGCTGGTGCTGAAGGTGGGCTTCCTGCTGCTGCTGATACTCGGGCCGATCTTCCTGCTGATCGGCGTGCACCCGGGCAGCGGCCGGATCGTCGCCATGCGCTGGGTGGAGATGCTCATCGGCACGCTGCTCAGGCAGGCCGTGCTGACCATCGTGCTCAGCGTCCTCGTCTACGGGTACGCGCTGATCATCTCCACGGCCATGCCGTGGGGGCTGCAGGTGCTGTTCATGGCCCTGCTGACGATCGCCGTGTTCTTCTACCGCAGGCCGTTCCAGCATCTGTTCGCCTCGATGAGCGGCCACACGGTCGCCACCCGCATGCTCGGCGAGGCCGCGAGCTCGTCCGTGCTGGAGCGGTCGGCGGGCGTGCTGCCCCCGGTCGCCTCGGCCCGGATCGGCCGCTGGGGCCTGCGCAAGGCCGAGCCGCTCATCAGGGCGGCGGGCGTGGCCAACCCGGCGGGCGCGGCCGCCACGGCGGCCGCCACGTCAGGCCAGGTCAGGGTACGCGGCGAGGAAGGCGAGGGCGCGCAGGCCGGGACCCGGCTCCCGGCCACGGCGGCTCCGCTCGACACCGACCAGACGGGCGGCAAGGGCGCGGCCAGGCAGCCGCTCGAACCCCGCAGGGGCACGGCGCCGCCGCTCAACCTGGGCGGCACGCCCACCCGCACCCGCGGCGCCGGGGCGGCGGGCGGCCCGAGAGCCGCCGGCGCGCCCAGCACCAGCCCCGCCGCCTCAGCCGGCTCGGCGAGCTCGGGCGGCTCCGGCGGCTGGTTCGGCGGGCGGTCCGGTGGCGGCTGGATGCCACGGGGCGGCTCGTCCGGCGGGACGCGCGGGTCGAGATTCGGTGGCTCGGGCGGCTCAGGCGGCTCGGGTGGCGCCAGGTCGGGCGGCACGCGTTCACGTGGCTCGGGCGGCGGCCTGTTCGGCGGCGGCTCGGGATCCGGGGGATCGCGGTCCAACGGCGGCTCCCGCTCCAACGGCGCGTCCAGGTCCGGCGGCGGCTCGCCCGGTCCCCGGATCTTCGGCTCCGACGAGCCGTCGTCCCGCTCCTCCGAGGCACCACCGCTCTGGCTGCGCAGCAGCGGCAACGGCGGCGGGTCCGGAGGTGACCCGTCCGTGCCGTTCTGGCTCAAGCCGAACAACCCTGACAAGGACTGAACATGGCGCAGCCAGGTGACAGGCGGGGGGTGGCCTTCGCCGCCATCGTCGTGGTCATCGCCGCGGTCGGCATCTACCTGACGATGTGGCCGGACTCGGAGGACCCGGCGCAGCCCGCGCCGGACGCGGGCCGCGCCACCGCCGCGCCCGCGGCGTCGAGCACGCCGCTGGCGACCGCGAGCGCGGCGCCGTTCGACGTCTACTCCTACCTGCCGATGAAGAAGGAGCAGCTGTCGGCGGCGGCGGACCTGGCTGAACGCTTCATCGCCGTGTACGGCACCTACCGCTACGACGAGGACCCGGCGGCGTACGCGGGCCGGGTGAAGGTGTACACGACGGCCGAGCTCGCCAACGACCTGACCAGGACCGTCACGTCGGCGGGCACGATCGAGCAGAACCGCAACGATCAGATCGTCTCCACGGCCACGGCCAGGCTGAAGGAGATCCGGCAGATCGAGAAGACCTCCATCGTCTTCGTGGTCACCGCGAACAGGCAGGTCGTAGCGAAGAGCGGCGACCAGCAGCTCACGGAGGAGTTCGCGGTGACGGTGAGCCAGTTGGGCGCCGACTGGCGGATCTTCGACATCAGGCCGGCCATCGAGGGCCAGGATGGGGATCCCGCAGGGTGAAACTCTCACGAGCGCGCCTCGCCCTGGTGATCGGCCTCGCCGGGGCGCTACTCCTCGTCGCGGTCATCGTGTCGCCGATGCTGCTGATCTCGATGCCGTCCTTCCTCAGCGACGGCGGCGCCTCCGTCGACTGCGCGGACAGCACGCAGGTGGAAGAGGTGTCCGACTCGGGCACCTCGGACATTCCCGGCGAATATCTGGACCTCTACAAGGAGTACGGCCAGAAGATCGGCGTCCAGTGGAACATCCTGGCCGCCGTGGGCAAGCGCGAGACCGACCACGGCCGGTCGAACCTGCCGGGGGTCAAGAGCGGGACCAACTCCGCGGGCGCGGCCGGGCCGATGCAGTTCCTGATCTCCACGTGGGGCGGCAAGGCGCGGATGCCGATGTCGTCCACGATCAACGGGTACGCCTCCGACGGCGACGGTGACGGCGTGGGCGACGTGTACAACCCGGCCGACGCCATTCTCGGCGCGGCGAAGATGCTCAAGCGCAACGGCGCCCCCGAGAACGTGCGCCAGGCGCTGTTCGTCTACAACCGCGCCTGGTGGTACGTGGACCAGGTCGTGGAGATCGCCCGGAAGTACGCCAAGTCCGGCGAGGTCAAGGTGCCGCCGCAGGCCACCGAAGAGTGCGACGACCCGCTCGTCGAGGCGGCGCCCAGCGACATCGTGGCCAAGATCCTGGAGTTCGCGCTGGCGCAGCGCGGCAAGCCGTACCTGTGGGGCGGGACGGGTCCGGACGCGTTCGACTGCTCCGGGGTCATTTACGCGGCCTACCGCGCGGCGGGGCTGTCGATCCCGCGTACGACGTTCACGCAGTGGCCGTTCGGGGTGAAGGTGTTAGAGGGCGACGAGCAGCCCGGGGACCTGGTGTTCTTCAACGCCGGTCCGGGCACGTCGGCCGGCAGCCCCGGGCACGTGGGGCTGGTCGTGTCGAAGGGCAAGATGCTGGAGGCCCGGTGCCGGCTGTGCGGGCCGATCAAGGTCACGAGTTACCAGGCCCGCGACAACCGCGTGGGCTTCACCCGTCCCCTGCAGAACCCCGCCGTGCTCGATCAGCTGAAGAAGCTGCAGAATTCGTCCCTGTGAGGAATCTCTACGTATGAGCATGGTCGTGGTCGTGGCCGCAGTGATCGTCGCGGAGGGCCGCCGGGTGCTGGCCGCCCAGCGCGCGGCGCCCGCCGCCCTCGCCGGCGGGTGGGAGTTCCCCGGCGGGAAGGTGGATCCGGGCGAGAGCGAGCCCGAGGCGCTGGTCCGCGAGTGCCGGGAGGAGCTCGGCGTCGAGGTCGCGGTGGGCGCGCAGGTGGGCGGGGACTGGCCGCTGTCCCAGGGGTACGTGCTGCGGGTCTGGCTGTGCTCACTGGCCTCCGGCGTGCCCGAGGCCAGGGAGCATCTGGCGCTGCGGTGGCTGGGGCCCGGCGAGTACTACGACGTCGAGTGGCTCGGGGCCGATCTGCCCATCATGAAGACTGTGGAGAATTTGCTCGAAGGTGATTAGCTAGTCCCTCTCTGTGACAGAATGGCTACTAGGCGTTATTTGTCATGGCGGGGGAGAAGCGTGATGCGGCGGGGCTGGGTCATCGGCGGGGCGTTGGTGCTCGCCGCGCTGCCCACCGTGCCCGTGGCGGCGGCCGGGGTGTCGCTGGTGCTCGAACGGGTGGGCGTGGGTGAGGGCGCGGCGAAGTGGGTCAGGACGGGGGACGTCCAGCGGTTCAGGGTGCGGCTGAACGGGCTGGCCAAGGAGACCAGGGTGGCGGTGGCGGCCAGCCCGGTGGAGGCGCTGGCCGAGGTGGCGTGCGTGCCGTCGCTCGCGCGGGGTGCGCGGGGGCCGGCCAGTCCTGAGGCGGGCGACGTGGCGGCCGGCGTCGCCGTGGCGGGTCCTTCCGACGCGAGCACGTCCGTCGCGAGGTCCCCACTGTCGGGGAATGCGGTGGCCGGGAGCGCAGCGGCCGGGAGCGTAGCGGCAGGAAATGCGGTGGCCGGGCGTGCGGCGGCTGGGCGTGCGGAGGCCGGGAGCGCGGCGGCTGGGCGTGCGGCGGCTGGGAGCGCGGAGGCTCGGAGCGGGACGGCAGCGGGCGTGACGGCTGCGCGCGCCCCGGGCTCGAACGGGCCGGCGGTGAGTACGACAGCGGAGAGCGGGTC
>NZ_VCKX01000313.1 GCF_005889725.1 Nonomuraea zeae | reverse complement strand
GCTCATATCATCCTAATTCCTGTTTTCTAACCGATGACGGCTTCTGTATCTTGCAATTTTTTTTTTTACCCGCCGGACGGGCTCGTGAAGGGACCGGACGGGCTGGTGAAGGGATTGGACGGGCTCGTGAAAGGGGCGGAGATCGAGAAGGCGACGTCGGCCAGCTTGGCCCGGGCCGAGAGCGCGACCGTCTCCGCTCCGCGCCGCGAACGTACGAAGGCGAGCGTGCGGACGTCGGCCAGGACGAGGTCCGCCAGCAAGTCGGCCGCCTCAGCCGTCGCCGTCCTTCGCACAGGAGCCCCTCCCTCGCCCCGCAACTCCGTCAGAGGCGGCTCCCAGAGCGCGATGGTGGTTGAACCCTTCGGCGACGCGTCCACGGTCACCTCGTCCATCTCAAGCCCCGTCAGCCTCATGGCGAACGCGCCCGGCTCGCTGGCCGTCGCCGACGCGAGCAGGAACGTGGGCTGCGAGCCGTAGCGGGCGCAGACCCGGCGCAGGCGGCGCAGGATCTGGGCGACGTGGGAGCCGAAGACGCCGCGGTAGCCGTGGCACTCGTCCACGACAACCATGCGCAGCCGGCGGAAGAACGACGACCACTGGGAGTGCCGGGGGAGGACGCTGCGGTGCAGCATGTCCGGATTAGTCAGGACGTAGTTGGCGTGTTGGCGCACCCACGCGCGTTCCTCGAAGGGGGTGTCCCCGTCGAAGCACGCGGCGCGCACCTGGGTCATGCGCAGCTCGCGCAGCCCCCGGAGCTGGTCGGCGGCCAGTGCCTTGGTCGGCGTGAGGTACAGGACCGTGCCGCCGTCGAGACAGGAGGCGACCGCGGGAGTGAGGTACGCCAGAGACTTCCCCGACGCCGTCCCCGTGGAAATGATCACGTTTCGGCCACGGAATGCCAGGTCGGCGGCTTCGTACTGGTGAGGCCAGAGTCCTGTCACCCCGCGGTTCGCCAAGCGCGTAACGAAGACTTCGGGGGCCCATTTGGGCCAACTGGCTTGACCCGCCTGACGTGCTGGAACATGCTCCACATGGGTGACACGCTCGTGACGTGCGGGAACACCGAGCAGGTGGCGGAGGAGTGGACCTGCCTGTTCTGGGGAGGATGCGGAGGAAGTCACTGTTTCCAGTCTTGCATCGGTGGGCAAAGTCGCCGGGAATCGTGATTTCGTATAGACACAAGCCAGACGCGTGGTTGAATGCCGCGCGTCAGGGTCGGACAGTCTGGGGCCACATCCCAGATTGCCAGGCCCAAGAGAGTACTTTCGCAGGCGAGGCGCTGGAGGATCTGTGGATCTGAAGTTGGATCACCGCACCGAAGACCGACTCACCATCGTGGAGGTCGAGGGTGAGATCGATGTCTACACGGCGCCGAGATTGCGTGAGCTCCTCATCGACCTGGTGAACAAGGGCAACTTCCACCTTCTCGTCAACATGGAGAAGGTCGACTTCCTCGACTCGACGGGCCTTGGCGTCCTGGTCGGGGGGCTCAAGCGAGTTCGCGCGCACGACGGCTCGCTCGAGCTGGTCTGCACCCAGGAGCGTATCCTCAAGATCTTCCGGATCACCGGTCTGACCAAGGTCTTCGGGATCTACGCTTCGGTCGACGAGGCCAAGGAAGCTCACGGCAAAGACAAGTAGCATGGCTACCGTCGAGCTGACGTTCAGCGCCCTCCCCGCGCATGTGCGGACCGCCCGGTTGGTGGCGACGGCGATCGCTCGCCGCACCGGCGTGGAGGAGTCACTGCTGGACGAAGTCAGGCTCGCCGTGGGTGAGGCCTGCTCCCGGGCGGTCGAGGCGCATCGCGCACACTGTCCGGGCGAGCCCATCCGCATCGAGCTACGTGACGATTCCGGGCGTTTCGAGGTCACGGTCAGCGACCAGGCGCCCAGCGATGAGATCAAGCAAGAAAAACCGCTCGACCTCGGCATGCTCTCTGACTCGTTCATGTCGGGCTTCGGGATCGCCGTCATCGAAGGGCTGGCTGATGACGTCGAGGTGTTCCCCACCCCCAAGGGGACGAACATCCGGATGAGCTGGCCGGCCGCCGCCGCCAACGGCGTCTGAACCGCCACCGGTTCCTTCCCGTGGGCGACCGGGGTGTGTGGTCGACGGCCCCCCGTCCCTCGCCGCTGGGCGCCCTCTGGCGCCCAGCACCCCCCTCCAACCCCATCTTCTTGTACGGCGAAGCCAAGCCGGCGCCCCCTTGCCGGCCATGGCCGGGTGTCTCCGGTTCCAGGAGGACGTCCGCATGACTGGGCGCCGTCACCCGTGCGATGGCTTCCGTTCGAGGTGGCCGAGGGTCGCCAGGGCCACGTCTCGGCGTTTCCAGCCTTCCGCGAGCCGGTAAGAGCGCGGTGGAGGGGCCTCGGAGAGCCGTGAGGAGCCTTTAGAGAGTGCTGCGGGCATATGACGGAGGCCGGAGCGGCTCGGGTGCCCATGGTGCCGTTGAGGGCTTTGCCGGGAAGCGGCATCTTGTTGTGATTGCCGCTAAATGCCCGTGAGGTGCAGCGGGCTTCCGGCACCTCGTACAGACCGGCGGTCCGGCCGGCCCATTTCCGGCTCGGAGCCCGGACGCCGCGCGGCCCTGGTCGCCCGCCCGTCTCCCCCCACGCATCCGGCCCATGCACCCCATCGGTGGCCACGCTCCGCGCACGGCCCTTCCGGTCCCGATGTCGGCCCTGGCCGCCCCAGTTTCGGGCCGACCGTTATAGGGCCCTGTCATGCCCGTAAACCCCGGGAAATTTCGCTTGTCAGCTCCCAAACCGGGTCGCTGTCAGGGGATTACTAAACGCGTGCACAATTAGCCGCCTCGAGAGCCTTCATATCCGCGGAGTGCCTGCGTAGACTCCCGGCACCGGCCAAGGTGATCCGGCGGAACGCGGATTCAACCGGAAGCGGCACCCACAACCCGGATGGTGCCGCAACACCCGCCGAGGAATGCCGCAGCACCGCCCGGGCAGGACGACCGGTCTTGCCGAGGAGAACGATGAGCAGGCACATGCTGGCAGCGGAGCCAGCTTCAAATCTGGCCCTGAGCGGTAACAATCTCACTATCGTGATCGTGGTCGCCGCGGTCGCACTGATCGCGCTAGCCGTCGCCGGCGGCCTGGTGCGGGAAGTGCTGTCCGCCGGCCAGGGCACGGAGCGCATGCAGAACATCGCACGTGCCGTACAAGAAGGAGCTGCCGCGTATCTCACGCGCCAGTTCCGCACGTTGGCGATCTTCGTCGTCGTGATTCCTTTCCTGCTGCTTCTGCTACCTGGAGAAACCGACGTACGCATCGGGCGGTCCATCTTTTTCGTGGTTGGGGCGGTATTCTCCGCGCTGACCGGGTTCATGGGCATGTGGCTGGCCGTGCGCGGGAATGTCCGCGTCGCCGCCGCGGCCAACGAGTCGGGCGAGAAGCGGGCCATGCGCATCGCGTTCCGCACCGGCGGCGTGGCCGGCATGTTCACCGTGGGCCTCGGCCTGCTCGGCGCGGCCGTGGTGGTGTTCGTCTACCAGGGTGACGCGCCCGGCGTGCTCGAAGGCTTCGGGTTCGGGGCGGCGCTGCTGGCGATGTTCATGCGAGTCGGCGGCGGCATCTTCACCAAGGCCGCCGACGTCGGCGCCGACCTGGTGGGCAAGGTCGAGCAGGGCATCCCCGAGGACGACCCGCGCAACGCCGCCACCATCGCCGACAACGTGGGCGACAACGTCGGCGACTGCGCGGGCATGGCGGCCGACCTCTTCGAGTCGTACGCGGTCATGCTGGTCGCCAGCCTCATCCTGGGCAAGGTGGCCTTCGGCGAGCAGGGGCTGATCTTCCCCCTCATCGTCCCCATGATCGGTGTGGTCACGGCGATCATCGGCATCTTCGTCACGGGGATGCGCGACCGCGACCGCAGCGGCATGGCGGCCATCAACCGCAGCTTCTTCATCTCGGCCGCCATCTCGGCCGTCCTGGTCGCGGCGGCCGCGTTCTGGTACCTGCCCAGCAGCTTCAGCGGCCTGACCGGCTCCAGCGTGCAGTCCACCGCCGACCCGCGGCTCATCGCGATCGGCGCGGTGCTGATCGGCCTGGTGCTGGCCAGCGCCATCCAGCTGCTGACCGGCTACTTCACCGAGACCACCCGGCGTCCCGTGCGGGAGATCGGCGAGAGCTCGGCCACCGGCCCGGCGACCGTCATCCTGGCCGGCATCAGCGTCGGCCTCGAGTCGGCCGTCTACTCCGCCCTGATCATCGGTGGCGCGGTCTACGGCGCGTTCCTGCTCGGGTTCGGGAACGTGACGATCGCGCTGTTCGCGGTGGCCCTGGCGGGCACCGGCCTGCTGACCACGGTCGGCGTCATCGTGTCCATGGACACCTTCGGTCCGGTCTCGGACAACGCCCAGGGCATCGCCGAGATGTCGGGCGACGTCGAGGGCGACGGCGCGCGCGTGCTGACCAGCCTCGACGCCGTCGGCAACACCACCAAGGCCATCACCAAGGGCATCGCCATCGCCACGGCCGTGCTGGCTGCGACCGCGCTGTTCGGCGCCTTCCGTACCGCCGTGGAGGGCGAGCTGACGGCGGCGAGCGCGTCGGTCAAGTCCGCACTCGGCGCGTTCGCCACCTTCAACCTCGGCATCGACCAGCCGAACGTCCTGGTCGGCCTGATCATCGGCGCCGCCGTCGTGTTCCTCTTCGCGGGGCTCGCGATCATGGCGGTCGGCCGGGCCGCGATGCGGGTGGTCTTCGAGGTACGCGACCAGTTCCGCAGCAAGCCCGGCATCATGGACGGCACCGAGCTGCCGGACTACGGCCGGGTCGTCGACATCTGCACCCGCGACTCGCTCCGCGAACTGGCCACGCCCGGCCTGCTGGCGGTCATGACCCCGATCGCGGTCGGCTTCGCGCTCGGCTACGCGCCGCTGGGCGCGTTCCTCGCCGGAGCCATCGCCTGCGGCACCCTGATGGCCGTCTTCCTGGCGAACTCGGGCGGCGCCTGGGACAACGCCAAGAAGCTGGTCGAGGACGGCCACTACGGCGGCAAGGGCTCCGAGGCCCACGCCGCCACGGTCATCGGCGACACGGTCGGCGACCCGTTCAAGGACACCGCCGGCCCGGCCATCAACCCGCTCATCAAGGTGATGAACCTGGTGGCGCTGCTGGTGGCCCCGGCCGTGGTGCTGTACGCGGGCAACCCGGTCATCCGCATCGGCATCACAGTGGTGGCGGTGGGCGTGGTGGTCGGCGCCATCATCGTGTCCAAGCGCCGGACGGTGGCCACCGAGCCGGCCAGCAACAACAACGACCGCGAGCACGAGCCCGTCGCGTCGTAGCCCGGCATCCCGCCGGTGATCCGGCGTGACCTGGGAGGATGTCCGGAGGCGCCCGCTCCCCTGCGTAGGGGCGGGCGTCTCCGCGTTCACCGGGGCAGGCGTGGGCCACGTCTTCCCATGGGGCGGGCGGTCGTGAGGGCTCGGCCCGGCGGTGGGAAACTGGGCACGTGAAAGACGACAAACAGCCCAGCGGCGGGAAGGCCCTGGCCACCATCCTGCTGTCGATGCTCGCCATCCTGGCCGTGATCGTCGGGCTGGCGATCTGGGCATCGAGGACGGGATGATCTGGTGCGGACCTTGATTGTGCTGCGTCACTCCAAAGCCGCCCACGTCGCCGGCCTGGCCGATCGCGAGCGGCCGCTGACGGGGCGCGGCGAGCGGGACGCCAAGCGGGCGGGCGACGAGATCAGGGCGTCGGGGCTCGACCCCGACGTGGTGCTCTGCTCGCCGGCGCTCAGGACCAGGCGCACCGCCGAGCTCGCCTTCCCCGAGTCGGAGATCAGCTACGAGCGCGACATCTACGAGGCCTACGCGGATGAGCTGCTGGAGCTGGTCCGCGGGTCCGATCCCGACGCGAGCACCGTGGTGCTGTGCGGGCACAACCCGGGCGTCCACGAGCTCGCCTTGAGCCTGGCGGGCGGCGACTACGGGTTCAGGCCCGGCGCCTTCGCGGTGATCGAGGTGGACTCCGCCTGGGCGGACCTCGGGCCGGGGGAGGGCCGCCTGGTCACGCGCTGGGACCCCAAAGAGGACTGAGCAGGTGGTGGCTGACCCGGCTGGGCCGCCGGGTCAGCCCGCAGTCAGTACGCCGTCCTCCGCGTCCGCCGCCTCCACCTCGTCACGAGAGATCCCCAGCAGGTAGAGGATCGAGTCCAGGTACGGAGTGTTCACCGCCGTGTCGGCCGCCTGCCGCACCACCGGCTTGGCGTTGAACGCGATCCCCAGCCCGGCCGCCGCGATCATGTCCAGGTCGTTCGCCCCGTCCCCGATGGCCACCGTCTGTGAGATCGGCAGGTGGGCCTCCTTGGCGAACCTCTCCAGCGCCCGCGCCTTGCCCGGCCGGTCGACGATCTCGCCCACGACCCGCCCGGTCAGCCGCCCGTCGACGACCTCCAGGACGTTCGCCGCCGAGTAGTCGATCCCCAGCTCCTCCACCAGTCCGTCGGTGATCTGCGTGAACCCCCCGCTGACGATGGCGAAGCGGAAGTCGAGCCGCTTGAGCGTGCGGACCAGCGTACGGGCTCCGGGGGTCAGGACGACCTGCCCGCGCACCTCCTCGAACACCTCCGCCGGCAGCCCCTCCAGCAGCGCCACCCGGCGCCGCAGCGACTCGGCGAAGTCGAGCTCGCCGCGCATGGCCTGCTCGGTGACCCTGGCGACCTCCTCCAGGCAACCCGCGTGCGCCGCCAGCAGCTCGATGACCTCGCCCTGGATGAGGGTCGAGTCGACGTCCATGACGATCAGCCGCTTGGCCCGGCGCGACAGGCCGGTGCGCTGCACCGCCACGTCCACCTCCTGGGCGGCGGCCTCGGCAGCCAGCTCCACGCGCAGGGCGTTGGGGTCGGCGCCGGAGACGGACAGCTCGATGCAGGTGACCGGCCACTGGGCGAGGCGCTCGATGCGGTCGATGTTCGCGCCGGCGGCGGCGATGCGCCCGGCGATGCCCGCGATGGCGGCGGGCTGGAGCGTGGCGCCGAGCACGCTGACCGACAGGCGGCCGCGGCGGCGCTGCTCCTTGGTCTGGGAGCCGGTGGAGAGCTCCACCTCCAGGCCCAGATCCTCGGCCACCCGCTCGACCGCGGTCCACATGGCGCCGAGGGTGGTGCCGGTGCCGGTCGAAGGACCGCCGGCGTAGGCGACGAGCACGCCGAGTGTGAGGCGGCCTCGGATGACGACCTGCTCGATGTCCGCGACCGTCACCGGAAAGCCGGACAGAACGGAGAAGAGCCGCGAAGTGACGCCCGGACGATCAGGGCCGGTCAGGGTGATCAGGAGGGTGCGCTGGTCCACATTCAGTCACGGTACTGCGCCCGGTCCGATGCTCGTGAAGCAGGTGCGGCATTCGGACACGGGCGCAGCAGGCCGAAATCGCTGGCGGGAACACGTTCACCGGCCTGCCGGTCCACTGCCGTGCCAGGTTGAAGCCCGGTTAAAGCTTGGCCAAAGCCTGGTCAAGGGGTGTGGTGGCGGTCCGCTGGGCGGGCTCGGGTCAGCGGACGACCTTGGTTTTGACCGTCTTCGCGAAACCGTGCTCGGGGACGCCGAGCCGGTCCAGCTCCTCCTTGCTCATGTTCTCCATGCCCTGGTCGACGTCGTAGGAGACGATGCCGAGCGTCGCCTTCTGCGTGCCCTTGGCACTCTTCTTCAGCCTGGTCTCGAAGATCATGGTGATGGAGTCGCCCTTCTCCAGGATCTTCGGCAGGAAGCAGAAGAGGGCACGGCCTTCCAGGTAGCACTCAGTGCCCTTGACACTGGTGCGGTAGCGGACCTTCCGCAGGTCGACATCCTTGGGGAACTCACCGCCGAGGAAGTAGTAGTCCGCGTAGTACGGACCCTTGTTCGTGGCGAAGATGGTGTAGTTCACCTTGCCGCCGGGCTTGGCCGTCTTGGGCGCCTTCACCTTGATGTCAAAGGCGGAGAACGGAGCGCTTGCGACGGCCGCGGTCGTGGCGGTGGCGGTCGTGGCGGAGGCGGGAACAGCGGGGAGCAGCAGGGCGCCTGCCAGCAATGCCAGCGTTGCGACCTTAGGTAGCGAGTTGCGCATTCAACGTCTCCGGGGAGGAAGTGGCACGGGGACGCGCAAGAACAAGCCCCCGTAAATGTCGGCTTTTCCTATCACGTAAGCAAAAACTATGTAAAGTCCATTACTTCAGAATGAGGTGCGTGTCGCCGAACTCGTGCCACAGATATCCCTCCTGGAGCGCCGCCTCGTATGCCCGAGCCAGCGCGTTCTGTCCCGCGATGGCGCTCAGCATCAGCAGATGGCTGGAACGGGGCTCGTGCAGCCCTGTGATCAGCCCCGATACGGCCCGCACGCCGCGTTCCGGGGTGACGATGTGGCCGGTCCACCCGGCCGCCGGCCGCACGTCTCCGTCCGCGTCCACGGCCGTCTCCAGCGCCCGTACGACGGTCGTGCCCGCCGCGATCACCCGGTTGCCGCTCCGGTTGGCCAGGTTCACCAGCCGCGCGGTGGCGGCGGGCACCTCGTACCGCTCGGCGTAGGGCGGCTCGTCCTTCTCCGGCGATGCGACCCCCGTGTGCAGGGTGATCGGCGCGATCCCGACGCCGCGCGCCACCAGAGCGGTCACCAGGTCCGCGGTGAACGGCCTGGCCGCGCTCGGCATCTCCGCGCTGCCCGGCACGGTCGCGAACACCGTCTGGTAGTCGTCGATCGGCCAGTCCCGCTCCACGTACGAGTAGCGGATCGGCACCCCGTACGCCCGCAGGTACGCCTCCACGTCCTGGTCCAGCCGCGCCCGCCACAGCCGCGGCGTCTCCCGCCCGAGCAGGCGCAGCGTGGCGCGTCCGGGCAGCGGCAGCCACTCGCCGGGTTCGCCGCCGGCGTAGGGCTCGGACGCCTTCGAGGTGCGGCGGCGCAGCTCGACCAGCCACGTGCCGTCCTGCCTGGCGGTGGAGAAGTGCACGGCCAGCCGGTCCAGGCGGACGGCCGCGGGCAGGGTCGCGGAGTTGTTCACCACGATGAGGTCGCCGGGGGCGAGCAGACCCGGCAGGTCGCTGAAGCGGTGGTGCGTGGGAGCCAGGTCGCCCCGCGAGAGCATCAGGCGGACCCCGTCCCGGGGCAGCCCCCTCGCCTCGGCCGGCTCGTGGGCCGACAGGTCGGGCGGCAGGGCGAAGTCCAGCGCGGCGGTCCTGCCCAGCCCCGCGCCCGTCGTCGTGGTCATTGCAGGCTCACCTTGCCGCTGGCCGGGCGGGCGTTCACGAGGTCGTGCAGCGTGGCGGCGACCTTGGCCGGGTCGGCGGCGCCCGCGGCCTCCTCGGTGCCGACGGCGTCGGCGAGCATGCGGGTGTTCATCTCACCCGGATCGACCCACCAGACCCGCACGCCGGGCTCCTCGGCCGACAGCACGTTGGAGAGCTGCTCCAGCGCCGCCTTGGTGGCCCCGTAGCCGCCCCAGCCCGCGTACGCGCCGGTGGCGGCGTCCGAGGTGACGTTCACGACGGCTCCGCGCGCGGCGCGCAGGGCGGGCAGCGTGGCCTGGAGCAGGGCGAGCGGCGCGGTCACGTTCGTCTCCAGCAGCACCCTGAACGCCTCCAGCGGGTAGCCCGCGAGCGGCGGCAGCGGGGTCACGCCCAGGTCGCTGGCGTTGTTGACCAGCAGGTCCAGCTCCGGCGCGGCCCGTGCCAGCCGTTCGACGTGCGCCGGATCGGTCACGTCCCCCGGGATCGCGACGGCGCCCAGCTCGGACGCGACCCGCTCCAGGTCCTCCGCGCCGCGGGCGGTGAGTACGAGGCTCCATCCCGCACCTGCCAGCGACCTCGCCAGGGCGAGGCCGAGTCCGCGGGAAGCGCCGGTGATGAGTGCGATGTTCGTCATGGTTCCGACGGTAGGAACGCGGCGCGCGGCTGACATCGGGCCCAGGACCCGATCCGGTCTGGGCACATCGTCCTAAGACCGTGGAGCAGGGGAATGTCGGACCGGGACCATAGAGTGGCTCCGTGGCTCCCGACGTGACCTCCGAGGCGACGCCTGACCGGGACGAGATCCTGCAGGCAGTGAGCACCGCGGTGCTCGCGGTCACCCGCCATCTGTCGGTCCGCGAGGTGCTGCAGGTCATCGTACGCTCGGCGCAGCGGCTGCTCGACGCCCGCTACGCCGCGCTCGGCGTGCCCGACGACGACGGGTCGTTCGCCGAGTTCGTCGCCGAGGGGCTCACCGACAAGCAGTGGGACGCGATCGGGCCGCTGCCCAGGCAGCACGGCATGCTCGGCGCGATGCTCCGCGAAGGGACCCCGGCCAGGCTGCCCGACCTGCGGGAAGACCCGAGGTTCGAGTGGTGGCCGAAGGCCCATCCGGTGATGAAGGACTTCCTCGGCGTCCCGATCCGCGACGGCGAGCAGGTGCTCGGGATCATCTTCCTGGCCAACAAGCGCACGCCCGGCGGCTTCACGCAGGACGACCAGGATCTGCTCACGCTGTTCGCCGCGCACGCCGCGATCGCGCTGACCAACGCCAGGCTCTACGAGCGCGGGCGCGAGCTGGCCATGCTGGAGGAGCGCAACCGGATGGCCCGCGAGCTGCACGACGCGGTCACGCAGAAGCTGTTCTCGCTCAGGCTCACCGCCCAGTCGGCCGCGGCCCTGCTGGAGACGGCTCCCGGCCGGGCCGCGGTCGAGCTGGAGCGCGTGCAACGGCTGGCCGGCGAGGCGCTGTCCGAGCTGCGGGCCGTGATCGTCGAGCTGCGGCCGGCCGAGCTCGACCGGCACGGGCTGGCCGAGACGCTGCGCAAGCACGTGCGCATGCTCGACCGGCTGCACGCGTCCGCGGTCGGCTTCGAGTGCGACGAGCTGCCGCCGCTCGACCCGGCGGTCGAGGTGGCCGTGCTGAGAGTGGCCCAGGAGGCGCTGCACAACGCGCTGAGGCATTCCAACGCCACCCGCGTCTCCGTGAGTCTGAGCTACGACGACGGCAAGCTGACCATGACCGTCCGCGACGACGGCGACGGTTTCGACCAGGCAGATTCCCGCGGCCTCGGCCTGGTGTCGATGCGCGACAGGGCGGAGTCGGTCGGCGGCGTCATGACCGTCGGCTCGGCGCGCGGCGAAGGGACCACAGTGCGCGTGGAGGTGGGCGTTTGATCCGGGTGCTGATCGCCGACGATCATCCGGTGGTGCGGCAGGGGCTGCGCACGTTCCTCGACCTCCAGGACGACATCACGGTCGTCGGCGAGGCGGGCGACGGCGAGCAGGCCGTCGAGCTGGTCGGGGAGCTGGCTCCCGACGTGCTGCTGCTGGACCTGAAGATGCCGGTGCTCGACGGGCTCGGCGCGCTGGAGCGGCTGGCGGGCTCGGCGACCAGGGTGGTCGTGCTGACGTCGGTCAGCGACCCCTCTGACGTGGGCCCGGCGATGCGGGCGGGCGCGGCGGGCTTCCTCTACAAGGACGTCGATCCGATCGCGCTGGTCCAGGCCGTGCGCGCGGTGCACGGCGGGCAGGTGCTGCTGGCCCCCGAGGCCGCCGAGGCGATGCTGGCCCCGGCGGGCGGCGGGCTCACGCCGGCGCTCCTGACCGAGCGCGAGCGTGAGGTGCTCGCGCTGATCGCGGCCGGCCGCTCGAACAGGGAGATCGCGCGGAGCCTGGCCGTCGCCGAGAAGACGGTCAAGACCCACGTCTCCAACGTGCTGATGAAGCTGGGCGTGCAGGACCGCACCCAGGCCGCTCTGTACGCCGTACGTCACGGCCTGGGCTGATCGATCAGGTGTCCTTCTTCTTGTTGGACTCTTCGTGGCTGGAAGGCGGGTTGTAGTCCTTGACCACGGGCGGCGGGGTCCAGCGCCGCCTCGGCCCGCTCGGCGGGCTGACGATCCGCGTCTTGGCCGTCTTCAGCCAGTAGTAGCCCTTGATGCCGAGGCGCTTGAGCTCTTCCTCGTCGATGTTCTCCATGCCCTGGTCGACGTCGAACGACATCACGCCGACGCGGGCCTTGGCGACGCCCTTGGTGCCCTTCTTCAGCGTCACCTGGAAGTTCAGCCAGTCGGTCTTGCCCTTCTCCAGCCGCAGCGGGCCCCAGCACCAGAACCAGCGGCCCTCCCAGGTGCACTTGGTGCCCTTCGGGCCGCCCCAGCGCAGGCGGGGCACGACGCCCTTGGGCACCTCGCCGCCCATCCAGTAGTAGTCGGCGTAGTGGGGGCCCAAATTCTTGGCCCGGACGTAATATGTGATCTTGCCGCCGCGCTTGGTGCGGGCGCTGTGCTTGACCGAGATCTTGAAACTGGAGAACGGCGCCATCTTGATCGAGGCGGTCCGCGCCACTGCTCCAGTGGTGGATCCAGTGGTGGACCCAGTGGTGGACCCAGTGGTGGACGCGGCGGCGTTCGTGGTGGTGAGGGCGGCGGCCGGGCCCGGTGCGGCCAGTGGCGCGGCGGCGAGAGCGCCGGCTAACAACAGGCTGAGGTTTTTGCGCATGTGACGGCTCCCCGTACGGTGCTGGAAATCCCCGATCATCTCCACGATTATTGCGGAGGGCCAATATTTCGCATAGAGCGATGATCTTTCGTGACCTGGGATGGCTTGCGGGTGTTCGCGCGGGTCGATCACGCTTGTGGTCGGGGGTCTAGCACAAGGGGGAGGACCAGGTGCCGGAAACGCACCCCTTACAACCGGGCGACCCTCAGTCGCTGGGGAACTACCGGTTGCTCGGACGTCTGGGCAAAGGGGCGCAGGGGGTCGTTTATAAAGGCGAGTCACCCGATGGGCGATTTGTCGCAATAAAGCTGTTGAACACCCGACTCGACAAACCCGGACTTGACGCCGAACGCTTCATGCGCGAAGTGGCCGCCGCCCGCCGGGTCGCCCAGTTCTGCACCGCCCAGGTCCTCGGCGCGAACATGGACGGCGAGCAGCTCTACATCGTCAGCGAGCTGGTGGACGGCGTCTCGCTGCAGATGGTGGTGCAACGGGAGGGGCCGCGCGCGGGCGGGGCGCTCTACCGCCTGGCCGTCGGAACGGTCACCGCCCTGGCCGCCATCCACCGCGCCGGGATCGTGCACAGGGACTTCAAGCCGAGCAACGTGCTGCTCGGGACCGACGGGCCGCGCGTGATCGACTTCGGCATCGCCAGGGCACTGGACTCGGCGATGACGATCAGCAGCGGGGTGGTGGGGACGCCGGCGTACATGTCGCCCGAGCAGATCTCGGCCGAGCGGGTCGGGCCGGCCAGCGACATGTTCAGCTGGGCACTGACCATGGTGTACGCCGCCACCGGCCGGCCCGCCTTCGGCCAGGACAGCCTGCCGGCGGTCATCTACCGGGTGATGAACGAGGAGCCGGACGTGTCGGCGATGCCCGACCCGCTGCGGCCGATCGTGCAGTCGTGCCTGAGCAAGCGCGCCGAGGACCGGCCGACGGCGGCGGATGCGCTGTTCGCGCTCCTGGAGCACCAGGGGGAGGCGCCGGCGCTGGACGACGAAGGCGCCCTCACCACCGGCTCCCAGCCTGTCTCTTATACCCATCT
>NZ_VCKX01000312.1 GCF_005889725.1 Nonomuraea zeae | reverse complement strand
TTCAAGATGTCTCCCATAGCTTCTCCACAATCTTCTTGCTGGAAATCTTCTTTTCTTTTTTTTTTTAGATCTGTATAAGAGACAGCCGCGCGCCCGTCCGGCGCCTGGCCGAGATACACGAAACCGGCCGGAGCCATGTGCAGGCGGGCCTGAACCACGTAGGGCCCCAGCCGGGGTGGATCGCCATACTGCAGGGGACTTGCCACGTTTGCCATGAAAGCACAGACGTGGCGTCGTGCACGTTTGCGGCGCGTTTGGTGGAATGGCGTCATGAGCGTCGCCGAAGAGTTGCCAGGCGGAAACGATGCGGCACTGCTGCGTCAGAGTCTCGACGAGGTCCGGCGTGTCATCGTCGGACAGGACCACATGGTCGAAAGACTGGTCGTGGCCCTGCTGGCCCGCGGGCACTGCCTGCTCGAAGGAGTCCCGGGCGTCGCCAAGACCCTCGCCGCATCGACCCTGGCCACCGTCGTGGGCGGCACGTTCGCCCGGATCCAGTTCACCCCCGACCTCGTGCCGAGCGACATCGTCGGCACCCGCGTCTTCCATCCCTCCAACGAGAAGTTCGACGTCGAGCTCGGCCCCGTGTTCGTCAACTTCCTGCTGGCCGACGAGATCAACCGGGCGCCCGCCAAGGTCCAGTCCGCACTGCTGGAGGTGATGGCCGAGCGCCAGGTCACCCTCGCCGGCGTCACGCACCCGCTGCCCAGGCCGTTCATCGTGCTCGCCACCCAGAACCCGATCGAGTCCGAGGGCGTCTACCCGCTGCCCGAGGTGCAGCGCGACCGGTTCCTGTTCCGCGTACGGGTGCCGCACCCCAGCGCGCACGAGGAGCTGGAGATCCTGCACCGCATGAGCGTCACCCCGCCCGTCCCCGACCGGGTGCTCGACCCGGCCAGGCTGCTGGCCCTGCAGGAGGCGGCCGAGCAGGTCTCGGTCCACCAGCTCGTCGCCGACTACGTCGTCCGGCTGGTCATGTCCACCCGCGCCCCCGCCGAGTACGGCCTGGCCGACCTCACCGAGACCATCGAGATCGGCGTCAGCCCCCGCGCCACGCTGGGCCTGGTCTCCGCCGGCCGCGCGCTGGCCCTGCTGCGCGGCCGCGACTACCTGCTGCCCGACGACGTGCGCGACGTGGCCGTGGACGTCATGTCGCACCGGCTCATGCTCACCTTCGACGCCCTGGCCGACGGCGTCGACCCCGAACAGGTCGTCAAGCAGATCCTGCACGCCGTACCTCCGCCCCTCGTCGTCTGGAACCAGAACCGTTGACCCCGAGCACAGCCGAGCAGGCGCTGCGGCGCCTCGAGCTCACCGTCACCCGGCGGCTGGACGGCCTGCTGCACGGCGCCCACCAGGGACTGCTGCCCGGCACCGGCAGCGAGGCCGGCGACAGCCGCGTCTACGTGCCCGGCGAGGACGACGTGCGCCGCATGGACTGGGCGGTCACCGCCCGCACCACCGTCCCCCACGTGCGCGACCTGATCGCCGACCGCGAACTGGAGACCTGGGCGCTGGCCGACCTCTCCCCCAGCATGGACTTCGGCACCGCCGACACCGACAAGCGCGACCTGGTCGTGGCCGCGGTCGGCGCGATCGGGTTCCTGTCGAGCCGCATGGGCGACAGGTTCGGCGCGCTCGTCCTGCACGACGAGTACGTTCACCGCATGCCCGCCCGCACCGGACGCCCCGCGCTCTACGGCCTGCTGCACTCCCTCATGGACGCCCCACGCGGCCGCGCCGTCCCCGACGCCCCCGACCTGGCCGAGGGCATCGAGGTGCTGTCGGCCAGCCGCAGGCGGCGCGGCATGCGGCTGATCGTCTCCGACTTCCTCGACGCCCACCCCGACCTCGACCCCGAGGCCGAGCGCCCGTGGGAGCGGCCGATCAGGCGGCTGGCGGCCCGCCACCAGGTCCTCGCCGTGGAGGTGATCGATCCGCGCGAGCTCGAACTGCCCGACGTGGGCCGGGTCGCGTTCGCCGACCCCGAGACCGGGAACGTACGCGAAGTGCATCTTTCGCCCAAAGTTCGTCAAGCGTACGCCGAAGCGGCCGCGCTCCAGCGTGAGGGCACCCGCCGGGCCCTGCGCCGCGCCGGGATCGCCCACCTCGTGCTGCGCACCGACAGGGACTGGGTGTTCGACGTCGCGCAGTTCGTCCTGCGCCAGCGCCGCATGAGCCACCTCGCCCACAGGAGACCCACATGACGTTCCTCGCTCCTGTCTGGCTGTGGCTCTTCGTCCTCATCCTGCTGCTCGTGGCCGGCTACATCGTGGCCATGTTCGCCCGCCGCCGCTACACCGTGCGCTTCACGAACCTGGCCCTGCTCAACCTCGTCGCCCCCGCGGGCCCCGGCTGGCGCCGCCACGTCGCCCCCGTCCTGTTTCTCGTCATGATGTCGTTCCTGGTCATCGGCGCCGCCAAGCCCGCCGACCAGGTACGCGTGCCACGCGACCGCGCCACCATCATGATCGCCCTGGACGTGTCCCTGTCCATGGACGCCGACGACGTCCAGCCCGACCGGATCAGCGCCGCCAAGGCCGCCGCGCAGGCCTTCGCCAGAGAGCTGCCCGACCGCTTCAACGTCGGCGTGGTCTCCTTCGCCCGCTCCGCCAACGTCGTCATCTCCCCCACCACCGACCACCAGGCCGTCGTCACCGCCATCGGCAACCTCACCACCCGCCCGGGCACCGCGATCGGCGAGGCCGTCTTCAACGCGCTCGACTCCCTGCGCTCCTTCGACCAGCAGGCCGCCACCGACCCCCCGCCCGCCGCGATCGTGCTCCTGTCCGACGGCGACAACACCTCCGGCCGATCGGTCAACGAGGCCATCGAGGCCGCCCAGCAGGCCCGCGTCCCGGTCTCCACCATCGCCTACGGCACCCAGGAGGGCACCGTCAACATCGACGGCCGGCCGGTCAACGTGCCCGTCAACAAGCAGACCCTGCAGTCGCTGTCCGACGGCACCAGCGGGCGCGCCTACACCGCCGAGTCCGGCAGCGAGCTGCGCGAGGTCTACGAGCAGATCGGCACCTCGCTCGGCTACAAGCTGGTCAACCAGGAGATCACCCAGTGGTTCATCGTGGCCGCGATCCTGACCGGGCTGCTGGTGTCCGGCTCCGCGGTCCTGTTCGGTTCCCGAATCCCGTAACGTTTTCCCACGTGGCCCACTACTTCTCCGAACAGCCGAAGACCGCGAGCAGGCCGGGCTCGGTCGATCTGGTCCTGCCCGACCTGCACCTGCGGCTGGAGACCGACAGCGGCGTGTTCTCGCCGGAGAGGGTCGACGTGGGCACCCGGATCCTGCTGGAGAGCGTCCCGCCGCCGCCGCAGGAGGGCGACCTGCTCGACCTGGGCTGCGGCTACGGCCCCATCGCGCTGACGATGGCCACGCGCGCGCCCGGGGCGGACGTGTGGGCCGTCGACGTGAACCGGCGCAGCCTGGAGCTCACCGAGCGGAACGCGCAGACCGCCCGCCTTTACAAAGTAAGATCAGTGCACGTCGACGACGTGCCGGCCGACGTGACGTTCCGGGCCATCTGGTCCAACCCTGCGATCCGCATCGGAAAGCAGGCCCTGCACGACATGCTCACCAGGTGGCTGACCCGGCTGACCCCCGACGGCGTCGCCTACCTGGTCGTCCAGAAACACCTCGGCTCCGACTCCCTGCAGCGCTGGCTCGGCGAGCAGGGCTGGCAGGCCTCCCGCGAGGCCAGCCGAGCCGCCTACCGCATCTTGAAGGTGACCCGATGAGAAGGCAGCTGCGCCCCACCGACGTCAAGCGGCTCAACCGCACCTGGCGCAGGAACACCTCCAACCGGCTCGGCCTGATCGTGGAGTCGGTCACCGGCCCGTTCAACATCGGCTCGATCTTCCGCAGCGCCGCCGCGTTCGGCGTGGACGAGATCTGGCTGGCGGGCAACGCCACCCCGCCCACCAACCCCAAGGCGGGCAAGACCGCGCTCGGCACCGAGCGGCTGGTCACCTGGCACGAGGCGGTTCCGGCCACCGAGGCGGTCAAGGCGGCCAGGGAGGCCGGCTACACCGTGCTGGCGATCGAGCTGACCGGCGAGGCCCTGCCGCTGCACAAGGCGCGCCTCGACCGCGACGTGTGCCTGGTGGTGGGCAGCGAGGACCACGGCTGCTCCCCCGCCCTGCTCGACGCCGCCGACGGCGTCTGCTACATCCCGCAGGTCGGCCGGGTCGGCTCGTTCAACGTCGCGGTGGCCGCGGCCATCGCGCTGGCCGAGGCTCGCCGCCAGGAGTGGGAGAATCTTCCTGATTCGTAAGCGAACCGCTCAACACAGGAAGGGCATACTTCAGGACGTGCTCAGCCGCCGATTCGCCTTTCTCGACCACCCGGGCCCGTTGCCCTTCGCACACCGCGGAGGCGCCGCCGAGGGCGCGGAAAACTCCGTCGCGGCCTTCGAGCGGGCGGTCCGGCTCGGCTACACCTACCTGGAGACCGACGCCCACGCCACCGCCGACGGCGTGCTGCTCGCCTTCCACGACCACACGCTCGACCGCGTGACCGACCGGCGGGGCCGCATCTCCGAGCTGCCCTACCAGGCGGTCAGGCGGGCCCGCATCGGCGGGGTGCACGAGATCCCGCTGCTGGAGGATCTGCTCGGCTCCTGGCCGGAGATCCGCTTCAACATCGACGTCAAGGAAGCCGCCGCGATCGCCCCGCTGGCCGAGGCGATCCGCCGTACCGACTCCTACGACCGGATCTGCCTGACCTCCTTCTCCGACGAGCGCCTGGTCCTGGCCAGGGCGGCGGTCGGGCGGGAGGTGTGCTCGGCGCTCGGCCCGCGCGGCGTAGCCGCGCTGCGGGCCGCCGCGGCCACCTCCGGCTACGGCCGCCTGCTGGCCCGCCTGTCGCGGGCGGGGATCCCGTGCGCGCAGGTGCCGGTGGGCTTCCGCGGCCTGCGCGTCATCACCCTGCCCTTGATCCGTACGGCGCACGCCATCGGCATGCAGGTGCACGTGTGGACCATCAACGACACCGCCCGCATGGAGCACCTGATCGAGATGGGCGTCGACGGCATCATGACCGACAACGTGACCGGCCTGCGCGACGTGCTCGACCGGCGCGGCCTGTGGCATCCGGGCCACATGGCCGCCTGAACGCCGACGCCCTTTACAAAGTAGATCTGCCCGTTCTCACTCCGCGGCGGCCGTCGCCGCGGCGCGGGCGCCGGTCACGACCAGGCCCAGGCAGATCAGCGCGGCGGCGGCCACCGCCGACAGCATGACCGGGTAGGAGAGCCACGCCGACAGGGCGGCCAGCACGGCCGGGAGCAGAAAGCCCGCGTAGGCGAGCAGGTAGTACAGGCCGGTCAGACCGGCCAGGTCGTCCGCACCGGCCATGCGCTGGATCTCCAGCAGCCCGGAGACCACCGCGATGCCGTAACCGGCCCCCAGGACGGCCGCCGCGGCGGCGGCGAGCCACGTCGACAGCACCACCGCGTTCGCCGCGCACGGCACCGCGCCGAGGAGCATCACCGCCATCGCCGCCACCGGGGCCCCGCCGCGCAGCCTCTTGGCCACGGGCTGCACGGCCACGCCCATGCCCAGGGTCAGCACGGTCAGCCCGGTCGCGTACGCGAGCCCCCAGTCCCCGGCGCGGGAGCCGACGAGCTGGGGCATGACCGCGTACGCCAGCCCGGCCGAGCCGAACACCCACGGCGCCATCGGCAGCACCACGAGCCGGAAGCGCCGGCGGGCGGGCGCCGGGACGCGCAGGTCGCTCATCAGCGCGGCGAGGAGCCCCCGGAGCGAACCGGCGGCGCGCGCAAGCGGCGGCCGGGTCTCCGGCACCCGCAGGAGCAGCACGGGGATCGCCACGGTGAGGAGAAGGTGGACGGCGTACGGGCTCACCATGGGCCACGGCCCCCACTGGGCCACCGCGCCGGCGACCCCCGCGCCGAGCCCGAACCCCGCCGTCAGGCACAACGCGGCGCGGCGCGCGGGGAGCCCGCCGTCCGGCCCTGCCGAGAGCTCCTTGACCCAGCTGCTGCCGACCGACATGGCGATGCCGACCGCGACGCCGGTGACCAGCCGGCCCGCGTAGATGGCCCAGGCGCCCTGGCCGCCGAAGCAGAGCACCAGGCTCGCGAGGGCCGAGGCGACGGTGCCGGCCACCAGCACGGGGCGCCGCCCGCGCCGGTCCGAGACCGGCCCGGCCAGGAGGAGCCCCGGCACGAGCCCGACGACGTACGCGCCGAGGAAGGCGTCGACGCTGAGCGCCGAGTAGCCGCCCAGCCGGCGGTACATCAGCAGCAGCGGCGTGAACTGGTTGCCGCCCCAGCCGCAGGCGAACATCGCGATGGCGACGATCCGCCAGGAGCTTGACCGGGGAACGGCGGCGGGCGGCTTCAACGGTCGTCGCGGACGGCCGCGTGCGGCGAGCCGTGCGTCGCGCGGAGATGATCGAGCAGGGCCGAGGCGAAGGCGGAGCTGTCACCGGCGCAGAGCAGCTCCAGCAGGGCCTCGTGCTCGTCGGCCAGCAGGGCCAGCCGCTCCGGCCGCAGGCGCAGCGCGGTGATGCTCATCCGACGCTGCCGGTCCCCCAGCGTGGCGTAGAAGCGGCCGGCCAGCCGGTTGCCCGACGCTTCGACGATGCACCGGTGAAACGACTCGTCCGCGTCGGCGAAGCCGCCCACGTCCGCCACCCCGGCGAGGGCGCGCTGACGCCGCAGCAGGTCTCGCATCCTCTCCTGGTGCTCGTCCGGCAGGCCGGTGCCGGCGATGCGCTCGGCGGCGGCCCGCTCAAGTGCAAGCCGCAGCTCCAGGACGTCCGCCGCCTCTCCTGGCGGCACCGGCATCACCACCGCGCCGCGCTTGGGGTGCAGGGCCAGCAGCTCCTCCGACTCCAGACGCAGGAACGCCTCCCGGACGGGTGTCCTGCTCACCTTCACCCGCTCGGCGATCTCGCCCTCGCTGATGAGGCTCCCGCCGGGCAGCTCACCGGAGAGGATCAGCTCCTTGGTCACCGCGTACGCGGTGTGAGCAGCGGACGGGCGCTTCGCGGGATCGGACATGGGAGCAGCGTACCTCATAGATGCAAGCTTGTATCTATGAGGTATCCGGCGGGCGGCGGCTTCCGGGGAGCGAGCCGATTCCGCACTATGGGAGTCCAGGCCGTGGAGCGACGGGAGGAGATTCCGCAAAGCCCGCAGACGAGCTCCAGGAGGACGCAGTGACAGGCACAGCAGGCAATCCGGCGAGTGGCACGACAGCGGGGATCCCGGACTACGACCTCACCAGGTCGGCGAAATGCCCGCTCGATCCGGCGCCCGCCATGCGGGACCGGCAGCAGGAGGGCCCGCTGGTGCGGGTCCGGCTGTGGGACGGCGGGACCGCGTGGCTGGTGACCGGCCACGCCGAGCATCGCGCCGTGCTGGGCGACCCGAGGGTCAGCGTCGAGCCCCGGCGCGGCATTCCGCGGCTCTCCGCCCTGGAGGCCGAGGCGATGGACAGCCTCGCGGAGGACGGCTCGGACGGCATCGGCTTCATCATGATGGACGATCCCGAGCACGCCCGGCTGCGGCGGATGGTCACCTCCGCGTTCACCGTCAGGCGGGTGGCGGCGATGCGGCCGGCCACGCAGAAGATCGCCGACGACCTGATCGACGCCATGCTGGCCGGCCCGAAGCCCGCCGACCTCGTCGAGGCGTTCGCGCTGCCGCTGCCCTCGCTGGTCATCTCGGGGCTGCTCGGCGTGCCGTACGACGACCACGAGTTCTTCCAGGCCAACAGCAGGACCATCATCAACCGGAACTCGACCTCCGAGCAGCGCCGCGAGGCCCAGTACCGGCTGGGCGCGTACCTGGACGGGCTGCTCGGCCACAAGCTCGCCAGGCCCGGCGACGACCTGCTGTCCGGGCTGGCCGCGCGGGTCACGGCCGGGGAGCTGCCCCGGCTGGAGGCCGTCCGCATGTCGGTGCTGATGCTGTTCGCCGGGCACGAGACCACCGCGAACATGATCACGCTGGGCACGCTGGCCCTGCTGCAGCACCCCGATCAGGCGGCTCTCCTGCGGGAGGGCGACGACCCGAAGCCGGTCGCCACCGCGGTCGAGGAGCTGCTGCGCTACCTCACGATCACCCACGGCGGGCTGCGGCGGGTGGCCCTGGAGGACATCGAGATCGCCGGCCGGACCATCCGGGCCGGCGAGGGCATCCTCGCGGTCAACGAGACCGCCAACCGCGACCCGTCCGTCTTCCCCGACCCCGACCGGCTCGACCTCCAGCGTGACGCCCGCCTGCACGCGACCTTCGGCCACGGGGTGCACCACTGTCTCGGCCAGCCGCTGGCGCGGATGGAGCTGCAGGTCGCCTACCCCACCCTCCTGCGGCGCGTCCCCACCCTGGCACTCGCCGCCGAGGTGGAGCAGATCCCCTTCAAGCACGACGGCTTCGTCTACGGGGCGTACGAGCTGCCGGTCACCTGGTGACCGCGGGCGGCATCGTGAATTGATCGGGACGGGTGCGTCGCGTCCGCCGCGTGAGGACAAGGCTTGCCGTCGCCCTGTACCTTGCTGATGGCTCCACAGCCCCTGCGCCACGGGCTGTGGCCGTTTGCCAGCAAATGATCATTGTAAGGCCATGGGTACGACACATAGATTTGATCGGCGACCTGCCACAATGGGCATTTCGTCAAGCCTGACCGATCATGCGAGCAGGCCTGCGCGACGTGCTCTACCGGCGCGGCCTGCGGCGTCCCGGCCGCATGGCCGCCCGGCCTGGCACATCCCCTCGTAGTACGACGAGCTTCGGCCGTACGGCCGTAGAGGAGCGACCCGACACCATGCCCGCACCCGCACCCCCCGCGGCCCTAGACGACTCCCCCGCAGCGCGCAGGCGCGAGCAGCGCGGCTGGTATTTCTACGACTGGGCCAACTCAGCCTTCTACACCACGATCATCTCGGTCTTCCTCGGCCCCTACCTCATCCCGGTGGCCAAGACCGCGGCCTGCGCCAAGGACTTCCCGGACGTGGCCACGGCCACGTGTGTGTCCGGCTTCGACGCCCTGGCCGGCGTGAGCCCGGGTCTCGGGTACGTGGACGTGCTCGGCGCCGACATCAGGCCGGCCGCCTTCTTCGGGCTGACGCTGACGATCGCGGTGTTCCTGCAGATCGTCTGCCTGCCGATCGTCGGCGCGCTGGCCGACCACACCGGCCGCAAGCGGGAGCTGCTCGGCGGCTTCGCCTACGTCGGGGCGCTGGCCACGATGGGGCTGTTCTTCGTCGAGGGCGACCGCTACCTGCTGGGCGGCGGGCTGTTCATCCTGGCCAACCTGGCCTACGGCTCCTCGGTGGTGGTCTACGACTCGTTCCTGCCGCAGATCTCCACGCCGCAGGAGCGCGACGGGGTCTCCTCGCGCGGCTGGGCCATCGGTTACCTGGGCGGCGGCCTGCTGCTGGCCCTCAACCTGGTGCTCTACCTCCAGCACGAGAGCCTGGGGCTGAGCGAGGGCATGGCGGTGCGCATCTGCATGCTGTCGGCGGGCCTGTGGTGGGCGACGTTCACGATCGTGCCACTGCTGAGGCTGCGCAACCGGCCGGTCCCCGCGCACGAGACGACGGCGCTGCGCTCGGTCGGCGGCAGCTTCCGCCAGCTCAGGCGAACCCTGTCGGAGCTGCGCAGATATCCGCTGACCATGCTGTTCCTGATCGCGTACCTGGTCTACAACGACGGGGTGCAGACGGTCATCGGCAACAGCGCCGCCTTCGCCTCCGAGGCGCTGAAGCTGGGCACGACCGTGCAGATCACGGCGATCCTGATGGTGCAGTTCGTGGCGTTCTTCGGGGCGCTGCTGCTCGGGCGGCTGGCCCGCCGCTTCGGGACCAAGCGGACGATCCTGGCGAGCCTGGTGCTGTGGACGCTGATCGTGATGGCGGGCCTGTTCGTGGCGGAGGGGCAGGCGGTGCAGTTCTACCTGATGGCGTTCGCGATCGCGATCGTGCTGGGCGGCACGCAGGCGCTGTCGCGGTCGCTGTTCTCGCAGGTGATCCCGAAGGGGCGGGAGGCCGAGTACTTCAGCCTGCTGCAGATCAGCGACAAGGGGTCGGCGTTCATCGGGTCCCTGACGGTCACGGTCGCGCTGCAGCTCACCAACAGCTACCGGATCGCGATCGTCTCCATGATCATCTTCTTCGTGATCGGCTTCGTGCTGCTCGCGCTGACGAACCTGCCCAAGGCCATCCGCGCGGCCGGCAACGAGGTCCCCGACACGGTCTGAGCCGCACACCCCGCGGCCCGGCGCAAGCGGCACGACGGGCGGCTCAGGATCCGGCGGCGAGCAGCATCGTCCCGGGTCCCTGGGCCGCGCCCGGGCCCCGGGCGGCCGTCACGGTGTCCGCGGTGGCCTCGCCGCCGCAGTGCGGGCAGGTGACGACCGGGGTGAATCGCGCGCCACAGGAGTGCACCAGGACCGCCGGGGGGCCGCCGGGCGGGGTGGACCAGCGATCGCCCCACGCCATCAGCGTCAGCAGGGCCGGCACGACGTCCCGGCCCGCCTCGGTGAGCACGTACTCGTGACGTACCGGACGCTCCTGATAGGGCCGCTTCTCCACCACCCCCGCCGCGACCAGATGCTCCAGACGGCGGGTCAGCAGGTTGCGCGAGATCCCCAGATCCTCCGCCAGGTCGTCGAACCTGCGCAGCCCCAGGAACAGGTCGCGCAGGATCAGCGGCGTCCACGGCTCGGCGACGACGCCGACGGCCTGGGCGATGGAGCAGTGCATCTCACCGAACCTGTTCATGGACCCAGGATAGTGGGTTGATAAAGTGAACCCATGACAGTTCACATTCAGGACTCACCCGCCCTGGCCTATCGGCAGGCCGGCGAGGCACACGACGTCGACGCGCTCGTGGCCACGCTCGCCGACGACGTGGTCTTCCACTCGCCGATCAGCGACAACGCCGCCTTCGCGGGCAAGGAGCAGGTCCGGGAGCTGTTCTCCGTCGTCTTCTCCGTGCTGTCCGGCCTTCGCTACCACGGCGACGTCGGCGACGAGCGGACGCGCGCGCTGACGGCGACCGCCCGGCTCGGCCGCCAGGAGCTGCACGAGGCGGCCGTCGTGGAGGTGGGCGCGGACGGCCTGATCAGGGAGGTCACCATGTGGATCCGGCCGCTGCCGGCGCTGACCGCGATGATGGCCGCGCTCGGCCCCGGGCTCGCCAGGGCCACCGGCAGGCCGGGCCTTCCCCTGCTGGTCGGCGCCGCCGTCAAGCCGCTGGCGGCGATGACCCGGCTCGGCGACCGCACGCTCGTCCCCCTGCTGACCCGCAAGGGTCGCTGACCGGCTCGCTGCCGCAGGAGGCATTTCGGTATCGCCGATCCAAAGAGAGAGCACCGCTCTTGACATCAGCACTCCATCAAGAGAGCATTGCTCTCGCAATAGAGCAACGCACTCTCTCTTGGAGTTCCGATGGCCCCCCGCCTCACCTCCGCCGCCTTCGCCGCGAGCGGGATCCTGTTTCTCGCCTACATCGTCGTCCGCCCCTCCGGTGACGACGCCGCCGCCATGGCCTCCACCGCCTGGGTCGCCGGCCACGCCGCCGCCATGGCCGGGTTCATCCTGCTCGGCCTCGGCATGCTCGGGCTGCATCAGGTGCTCGGCGACCGCCTGTCCCTGCGCGCGGCGGCGGTGACCTGGGCCGGCGCGGGCCTGACCCTCCCCTACTACGGCGCCGAGGACTTCGGGCTGAACGTCATCGCCCAGCGCTCCCTGCGCGATCAGGCGCCCGCGCTGATGGAGCTGGCCCAGGAGTTCAGGTACGGGCCGCTCCCGGTCACCATGTTCGCCGCCGGACTGCTGCTGCTCGGCGTGGGAGCGGTGATGGCGGCCGTGTCGGTGTGGCGGACGGGCGTGCTGCCCAGGTCGAGCGGAGTGGCGCTGGCGCTCGGTTTCGCCCTGTTCCTGCCGCAGTTCTTCACCCCGTACCCGGTTCGGGTCGCGCACGGTGTGCTGATTCTCGCGGGCGGGATCTGGCTGGCGTCCGCGCTGATTTTCGCGAGAACTCGTCGCGTAGCCGCCTGACCAGGCATATCTAAATCAGTTGAATCGCGGAACCCCTGGCCCACGGGCCCAATCATGGGCCGCGCTAAGAACCGACGGCCTAAGCGCGATTGGATCACCTCGCGTTGGGGAATCCCATCACGGTACCAAGCGTTAGACACCGTGGGAGACAGACCCCCCACGCAAGGGGGCCCTGTAGGAGGCATTTAGACATGGGCGAGCGCGCGCTTCGTGGCACCCGGCTCGGGGCAACCAGCTACGAGAACGACCGTAACACGGATCTGGCCCCGCGCCAGGAGGTGTCCTACACCTGTCCTAAGGGCCATCGCTTCGAGGTTCCGCTTGCCGCCGAGGCTGAGATTCCCGCGACGTGGGAGTGCCGCATGTGCGGCGCGACCGCGGTGCGCGTGGATGGCGAGCAGCCGGAATCCAAGAAGACGAAGCCCCCGCGGACACACTGGGACATGCTCCTGGAGCGGCGGTCCATCGAGGACCTGGAGGAGGTGCTGAACGAGCGGCTCGCGGTACTGCGGGCTCAGCGTCGTAAGAGCGCCTGATCTGACCACGGTGAAACCCCCGGGCTCTGTGCCCGGGGGTTTTTCTTGTCTGCTGAGGAGAGGCCCGCCGCCTCAGGACTGGCCAACGCCTCGGCTCCGCGAGGCCGGGCGACCGCTCGGGTGGCGGATCCGCGGCCTCGGGGTGGCGGCTTCCCTGCCTCGGGGCGGCGGACCCCCGGCAGCACCGGCTCCGCGCGGCATCAGGCGATGGCTCTGGAGCGTCAGTCGACGGCTCCGCGGCCCTGTGCCGCCCTGCGCCGCAGAGCCCGCCGTGATGCCGGCGGCCGCGTGGCACGGCCGCATCCGCGCCACGCGAAAATCCGGTCGTACGCCTATTTGCGGCTGCGGATGGCGAGCCGGACCGCGGCGAACGCGATGCCGCCAATCACTCCGACCGCCAGGACGGTGAACACGCCGAAGATGAGGATCTCGGGAAGCCCTATATTCATGGTCCGACCATAACCCCGCACAAATTGAAGTTCTGTTGAGAATTTGTTGAGCGGGGCGCGGTCGATTTCACGCCCAGGTCAGGAGTCCCGGTCCTCGCGGATGACCTCGCCGTGCACCACCCGCCCGCCCTGCGGGGCCGCGGCGTCCTGCGGAGGCGGGAAGAGGTTCGCGTACGGCGAAGCGGCCGCCATCTTCTTGACCCGCCGGTCGAAGAACCACGAACCGAGCCGGCGCATCATCGGCCGGGTGAACGGCAGGATGCACAGGAACCCGAACACGTCGGTGAAGAACCCCGGGGTCAGCAGCAGCGCGCCGCCCACCAGGATCAGGCCGCCGTCGGCCAGCTCGCGGTCGGGCATCCGGCCGGACTCCAGCGCGTTCTGCAGCGCCCGCCAGGCCCTGCGGCCCTCACGGCGTACGAGCCAGGCCCCGAACAGGCTGTCGGCGATCAGCAGGGCGACCGTCGCCGGCCCGCCGATCACCGACCCGACCTGGATCAGCAACCAGATCTCCAGGACGGGCACGATCAAGAAGGCCAGGAAGAGCAGAAGCCGCATCGTTTCCTCGATTCCGCACATGCTTTACAGGAGGAACAACGCCCGGCGACCCCGAAGCGTTCCGCGCGGGCGTGACAGCGGTTGTGGCCCCTGCCCACGATGCCCGGATGCCCGGATGCCGTTGAGGCCCAGTGGGGGCGGGGCCGGGGG
>NZ_VCKX01000311.1 GCF_005889725.1 Nonomuraea zeae | reverse complement strand
GGGGCAAGCTGTACGGCATCGCCTCCACCGGCGTCGCCTTCGAGTTCGACCCCTGGAGCAAGAAGGTCACCAGGACCGTCCCGGTTCCGGTGACGGCCGGAGGAACCGGCACGCTGATCCAGGCCGCCGGCAAGATCTACGGCACCGACGGCAAGGAGGTCTACCGCCTCGACACCGGGACGATGACGGTCTCCACGGTCGTGTCCGGCCTGGCCGCCCAGACGTACGGTGACCCGATGCTGGCCGCCTCACCGGACGGCCACACCCTCTACACGCTCAAGGCCCGCAACCTCGTGCGGATCAAGCTCTGACCGATCTCGCGCGATGGTCATGCCTATGACCTAGGAAATGGCGCGGCGAGCGTCCCTCGGCCGGTGTACCCACCCAGGACCCATCGGTCGAGGGCTCGAGGATGCCCGCCGCTGGGTGATGGGCGACGTTGCCCCCGCCGTGATCCCACCGTGCCAGGGCTGCGCGATGTCATCCACGAAGCCCACGGATCAGATGCCCTGTAGCGCAACATGTCTCGATATAGCCCAACAAATCGGCAGTGGGTCGCTACAGTGCTGAGATCCGCCGCCGTCGTCCCTGGAGTCACTCTCGTCATGCCGAACGTAGAACCGCTCCGGCAGGGCGACCCACCGGTGGTCGGCATGTACCGTCTGATCGGCCGGCTGGGTCAGGGCGGGCAGGGTGTCGTCTACCTCGGTCAAGCGCGTGACGGCAGGCCGGTGGCGGTCAAAGTGCTGCGGACCGGAGACGAGCGGCTGGTCAAGGAGATCGACGCCGCCCGCCGGGTCCAGCCGTTCTGCATCGCCCAGGTGCTGGACGCCTCGCTGGACGGCGTGCCGTACATCGTCACCGAATACGTCCAGGGGCCTTCGCTCCAAGAGGCGGGCCGCCACCAGGGTGCCGACCTGCAGCGGCTGGCGGTGGGCACGGCCACCGCGCTGGCCGCGATCCACCAGGCGGGCATCGTCCACCGGGACTTCAAGCCCGGCAACGTGCTGCTCGGCGCGGACGGCCCGCGGGTGATCGACTTCGGCATCGCCCGCGCGATGGACCAGGCTCGCACGGTCACCAGCAGCATCGTCGGCACCCCTGCCTATATGGCGCCCGAGCAACTCGCCGGTGAGCTGGTCGGCCCGGCGGCCGACGTGTTCGCCTGGGCCTCGGTGATCACCTTCGCCGCCACGGGTTCGCCACCGTTCGGCGAGGACTCGCTGCCCGCGGTGATCAACCGCATTCTGCACAACGAACCCCAGCTCGCCGACCTCCCGCAACCGCTGCGCGGCATCGCCCTGCGGTGCCTGGCCAAGAATCCCGCCGATCGGCCGACGATGCAGGATGTGATGTTGCGCCTGCTCGGCGGCCAGGCGGCGGTGCCCGGCGAACCGGGGCCGGTGCCCGCCGCACGCCGCCGGAGACCCGCGCCGGGCCGGCGTACGGCGGTGGCCACGGCCGGGGCGGTCGCCATCGCCGCGATCGCCACCACCGCGGCGCTCGCGCTGTTCTCCGGCGACCCGAGCCCGAGCCCGGCCCTGTCCGCCCTGGCCCAGCCGGCCACCACGAAACCCACGGCCAAGAAACCCGCCACGACGAAGCCCTCAGCCAAGAAGCCCGCCACGCGGCGGCCGACCGAGAAACCCACGGCACAACGATCGACGGACAGGCCCGCCACGCAACGGACGACCAGCCGGCCGACCGTGCGAAGCACGCCCAAGCCCGCGGCCAGGCCGGACATCCGGATCCTGTCGGTGGAGGCGATGGGGAACAAACACCCGCCCTCCGACTGCCTCTACGGCGCCACGTTGATGAAGGCCATGGTGGAGGGCCCGCCGGGCATCGACTTCACGTACTCCTGGATCTTGGACGGCAAGGTCGTGGCGACCTCCCAGTGGGGCACCCGCGAAAGCGCCACGCAGCTGCCCCAGTACGGCCCCATCACCGAGCTCGGGACGCACCGGGTCGTGCTGAAGATCAACTCACCCGTCAGCATCCAGCGCAGCGTCACCTTCGAGAACTGCGACGACGACTGATGGGCCCCCTGGCTCCCGGAGACCCGGAGTTCGCGGGCCGATATCGGCTCCTGTTCCGGCTGGGCGAAGGCGGCCAGGGCGTGGTCTACCTGGGCCAGGCCCCGGACGGCCGGCGGGTTGCGGTCAAGGTGCTGCGGAACGGGGACGAGCGGCTGGCCAAGGAGATCGACGCCGCCCGCCGGGTCGAACCGTTCTGCATCGCCCAGGTGCTGGACGCCTCGCTCGGCGGCATGCCGTACATCGTCACCGAATACGTCGAAGGTCCCTCGCTCCAGGAGGCGGGCCGCCACCACGGCGCCGACCTGCAGCGGCTGGCGGTGGCCACGGCCACCGCGCTGGCCGCCATCCACCGCGCCGGCGTGGTACACCGGGACTTCAAGCCCGCCAACGTGCTGCTGGGCCCGGGTGGCCCTCGGGTGATCGACTTCGGCATCGCCCGTGCCACCGACACCTCCCTCACCGTTACCAGCAGCATCATCGGCACCCCCGCCTACATGGCGCCGGAGCAGCTCGCCGGTGCGCCGGCGGGGCCACCGGCCGACGTGTTCGCGTGGGCCGGGGTGATCGTCGCCGCCGCGACGGGCAGCCCGCCGTTCGGCAACGACACCATGCCGGCAGTGATCAAGCGTGTCCTGAACGACGAGCCGCACGTGGGCGATCTGGCTCCGCCGCTGCGAAAGATCGTGCTCGACTGCCTGGCCAAGGACCCGGCCGACCGGCCCGGCATGGAGGAGGTCCTGCTCCGCCTGCTGGGCGGCACGCCGCCCACGCGCCCGGGACGGCGGAACAGGGCTCAGCCCGTACGGCGGGGCGGCAGGCGGATGCTGGTGCTGCCGATCGTCGGGGGCGCCACGGTCACGGCCCTGGCCACCGCAGCGGTGGTGTGGTGGTGGCCGCCATCGACCGCACAGACCATCACAGCTCAGCCCGGCTCATCCCGTCAGCCGAGCTCATTCGCTCACCCGAGCTCGTCCCCGGCCTCGACTCCCCCGCCGACGAGGATGAAGACCAAGAAACCGGACCCCGCCTCCACGGTGAAGCCGACCCCGACGGCTGAGCCCGAGACGACTACGAAGCCCACAGCCCAGACGTCGACCGCCCCCAAGCCCACGCAGACCACGTCAAAACCCAGGACCGGCGGCGGAGTCAGCGTGTCGATCCACATGCAGGGCGCCAAGCTGAGTCAGGGCTGCTGGAGCAGCGGCACGACCGTCTACGCCGTGCTCAAGCCCACCGGTGGGCGCGTCGACTACACCTACCGGTGGATCGTCAACGGCGTCGACAAGGGGCGCAGCCCCTCGCTTCCGCTGAACTCGGCGCAGAAGGAGTACGGGCCCCAGGGATTCGACTCACCGAGCCGGAACCGGATCATCTTCAAGCTGCTGACTCCGCAACAGGTGCAGCGCTCGGTGACCTTCGAGATCTGCCCGCCCTTCACCACCCAGTGAGCGCAGCGCGGCGCCTTGGTGCGGCCCTGCGCCTTCGACTCGCGCTGGAAGCCGACCTGTACCGGCGTCTACCCGCAGGTGGTGCGGGTCGCCGAATCCACCGCCTCCGCCATAGCGCGCCGCCCGCCGGCCCGAAGGCGATGGCGAGAGTGGCAGGCGTGGTCGCCAGGGCGTTGAGGGTGGCGAAGTGGCTGCTGCCCCACCGGCTCGTTGACGGTGGTGGCCTGGCGCGGGGTGAGGATGCCGACGAACCCGATCTCCCAGCCGGAGAGTGCACCCGGTGGATGGTCGCACCGCAGGCATCGCAGCTCAGACCAATGAACGGGATTTCGGCACCCCACAGGGGACATCGACGCGTTCCCTTGTTCTTGTCCCTCACAGCGCGCTTGGTGCGCCCGGCAGTGCCGGCTCCTGACGGCGGGTGACGGGTCGTACGAGCACACACCGAGCATGGCCGGAACTACCCGCGCCCGGCCGGCGACCACAGCAGGCCATCGTCTCCCACGTCGAGTTGAGTCGCTGCGAGAGCCCATCTCGGCAGCGGCCTCCGCACATCGCTCGAGCCCCGGGTTACCGCGCCGCCCGTGTCTTCGAGCACTGCCTGGTCAGTGCGGCCGCGGCTCCTCCCACGCCGCGGCAGAGACGGGGAGATGACGGTCCACGACCAAGCCCCGGGAAGCCGGGCCGGTCCCCGCCAGCCAGAAAATCGCGGCCACAACCCGGTGCACCATCGCGACGTATCGAGTCTGCCGGTGCTGTTGCCAATGGTCCTATACCTACCAGCAGGCTCCAGGATTCAGCTCCACGCGGCAGAGGGATCATGTCCGGCTCATCGCGGTGCAAGTCATACGCCTCGTGGCGTGGCTGCCATGCCGCCCGGCCGCGCGGTCCGCCGGCGCGAGGTGCCGGCAAACGTCGTCCTGAGCACATCCGTGATCAAGGCTGTGGAGGTCACTCCTGCCCTGCGCCTGACGATCATCGACGATCCGTACGGCCCTCGGTGTGCTCCACAAGCTGCCCCGACAACCCCGCCTCCTTGACCAGCCGCCCCCACCTGGCTGATCGCCCAGTCTGACGAGCGATCGCAAGGCCGGTCGGCATCTCACCATGTTTGGCCCGCATTCCCGATCAGCGCGAAGCTCGGCCGGCCAGCGATCACACGGCCGGTGACGGCCGGTTCAGCTACCGCGATACTGGCCCCCAGACTGGCCAGCAGCGGACGAACCCAGCACCCCGCTGATCGCCTCCGGCCGGATCCTGGACGGCCACGGCAACCCGCTCGCCGGCGCCAAGCTGGACATCTACCATGCGGCCAACAACGGCGCCTGCTCCGGGCCGGTGCGACGACGGAGTGCCCATCCACAAGGAGGACCTCGCCGTCCTCATGGACACCGGAAGCCTGGACGACGACGACCGGCTACCGACCGGCGAGCCCGCACCACACATGGGGCGGTCCTGGCCGACGAGCAGAACAGCAACGTTTCTGGCGAGCCCACCAGCGACGCGGCCGTGGTCGCTCTGCAGCACATGGCCGAGACCCGGGGCCGGCTGGATGAGGCGGCTCGGCTCTCGGTGCCCCGGCTTCTACCAGATTCGCGACCGGCGCCGCTGACGTGCTCCCCGCCCGCCCAGACTCCGCCTGTAGCCGACCGGCGGTTCGAAATACTCGTGTTGAGCGGCGACAGCCGTGTGATCTCCCCCTCCATAACCGATCGGGACGATCCGCCGGCAACGCCCATGGGGGTCCGTGCCTGACTCCGTGACCGGCCGGACGCGCCGGCCTTTCCGGCTGCTCGCTGGATCTGCCGAAGGACTGAGCGGGTGCGCAGTAGAGCCGGGCGCTACAGAAGCGCGCCCGGCTCATTCGTCTCCCGTCGTGGGATCAGCGCTGCTCACGTACGCGGGCCGCCTGGTCCTGCGCGTGCTGCTTCGTGGTCTGCGCCGCGTCCGCGGCCGACTCCTTGACCTGCTGGGCCGCCTCCTGCGCGGTTGACTTGGCCTCCTGGCCCAGCGACTGCGCCGACTCCTTGAGTGAGTCGACGACGGGCTCGACGTAGTCGCCCACCTGCTCCTTGACCTGGAGGGCGGCGCGTCGTTCGGCCCGTGTCTCGGGGATCAGCGCGGCGGCCAGGGCCCCGAGGCCGAATGCGATCAGACCGGCTGCCAGCGGGTTGCCCTGCGTGGTGCGCATCGCGCGCTCAGGCGCGGCCTTGACCACGTCGGCGGCCTGGACGGCGTTGTCCCTGACGACGTCGGCCGCGTGGGTGGCGTTGTCGCGCACGGTGTCGCCGGCCTCGGACAGGGTGTGCCGCACGCTGCCCGCCGTGTCGTGCATGCGTTCGGTGGCGTGCCCGGAGGTGCCCATCACGCGCTCCTTGAGGTTACGGGTTGTGGTCCTGATGCGTTCGGTCCTGCGGCGGAGGATCTGGCTGGGGCTGGTCTTGTCCGCCAGCCGATCGACATCGCGGGCGATCTCTGTGCGGGTCTGCTCGATCTCCTGCTTCAGTTCTTCAGATCGCGTGCCCACTGCGCGTCCTCCTTCAGCGTCTGTACGGTCTTCTCCGGCACCGGCGACACGGTCCGGAGTTTGTTGCGGCCCATGACGAACATCACCGTTGCGGCGATGCCCCACAGCAGGGCCACGATAAGCGCGGCCCACCCGGCGTCGATGGCGGCGTCCAGCGCCCAGACGAGGGCGAGGCTCAGGAACAGCGCGCTCATCCAGCCGGCGAAACCGGCACCGCCGAACATTCCGGCGGCCTTGCCGGCCTTGGCCGCCTCTTCGTGGATCTCGGTCTTGGCGAGTTCCAACTCTTGGCGGAACAGCTTGGACAGGTCGCCCCCGAGATCGCTGACGAGGTCGCCGAGCGAGGGTTGGGAAGTCGAATCAGGCGTGCTCATCGGACGTCACCGTCCGGATAGCGGGTCGGGTCCGAATACGAGACGGGCGGCGTCACCGGCGTTGTGGGCGCTTCCGGCACCGTTCCGTACGTTAAGGGCGTGGCGGTCGCCGGGGGCGGCGTCACCGGGGTGACCGGGTCATGGCGCACCGGGGTTGGCGGCGCGGCGGCGGTCGCGGGCGTCCCGGTACGCGGGAGGTCCTGCCACTGCTCGTCGTCCTGGGCGGCCTTCGTGCCTGCTTTGGCCAGGCGGCCGAAGAGGAAGCCGGCTGCCAGCGCGCCCGCCAGGAAGAGTCCAGGACGGCGGCGCGCGAAGTCCTGTACGTCGCTGGCGGCGCCGCCGAAGCCCCGATCCTCCAGGTAGTCCGCGGCTTTGTGGCCGGTACCGGCGACCTGCTGGAGCACCCCCTGCACGGGGCTGTCGGGCTTGCCGCTCTCGGTCATCCCATGCAGGTCGTCGGCCCACTGGCGCAGATTCTGCGCGGCCCGGCGGCTTTGGGAGTCGGCCTCGTCGCGCACTCGTCCCCGCAGCTGGCCGACGGCCTGACCGGCCTGTGCCTTGAGCTCGCCGCCGACGTGGCGGGCCTGCTGGGTGGCGGTGTGGGCGGTGTCGGCCGCGGCTGCCTTGGCACGATCCACTGTGCCTTGATCGGAGCCAGAGTATCCGCTGCGGCCGGATGTCGGGAATTCACTCATCGGGGTGGCTCCTCTGCCATCGCGGTAGGTGCCACCCTGACTGCCCTACACATCTCCGGGAAACTCGTTCATTTGCAGAAGTCAAATCATAATGATCGTTTATTCGCGATAAACGCCCCACATAAGTACTGCGACGTGGATTTATTTGATATTTGCGTGAACAGCAGATTTCCGCAGAAAGTTCGCGTCGTTTCGGTGGACGACGTCGGGGCAGGGAGGCATGCTCCGATCCGCTGTACGACGGCCGGTCCGTTGGGACATCCTCGCCACCAGCTACGACAGGTCATCAAGCACACCACCCGCCCCGCCTCCACCGAGGCCATCTTGTCGCCCGTCACCCGCACCACCTCTCTCCTGGCCTACCAGGCGTGCTGGAGATCGGCCGTGCCGCACGTACCACGACCTCCTGGCCAAAAGAGGTGGGCCGCCCGGCTGAGCATCGGTGCCCTCGGCTCACTCTGCGCCGCATGACGGCCCATGCTGATCGCTTGCGCCACACGTTCCCTTTTCCGTATATGACCAACAAAGGTGCGCGCTCGAAGGGGCGGAACCTGGTCGAATCTTTCTATCGGACCAGCTCGACCAGGCATCCCCGGGCGGTCCAGGACCTCACGGAATCCTTCGCCACGCTCCTCGAACAGCAGGGGCTCATCAAGCGGGAACGCACTCCGGGCGGGCGCCGCGAACGCTACGTCGTCGACGACGAGCTCTGGGTCCGCTCCACCCTCGCGGCCGTGCAGCAGAACGACACCCTGATCGCCGCATCACACCGTGCGGCCCAGATCCTCGGGGCCGCAACCCCGGCCGGCGCCCGCTTCAGCGTCGCCGCCGAGTTCCTGCTCCTGGTGAACACGCCCCTCCGGGAATTCATGGAGCAGTGGCAGCAGAACCACGCCGACCGGAACGCCCGTACACCCCTGTCCGAATAAGGCAATGGCCCCCCACGGGGCGTGAGGCCTCCAGGCAGGCCAGACCGCCTATCGATCCCATCCGTGGTCACGCGCATGTATGTGATAGCAGGCCGTTATCACGTACCTGCCCGGCTACAGATCGGACGGATGGCGCCTGGGTCCTTCGCCGCTCGCAGCGGCGGCACTGCCCCAGGACGCGCCTTCCGCCGTCGCGGAGGAGGACGGCGTCTGAACCGTGCAGGCCCACGTCTGTTGGTGTCACTGGTCAGCGCGAGATGCTGCGCTCGTTCTGAGAAGACGCAGGGTCACGCCCGTTACCCAGAGCTGCCTTGCGTCCCGCCCGAGCGGTAGCCCTGTCAGGCGTACCCGTGATCACCGCCACCAACGTCACCGGCCGTAGCGCTCATGGCCCTCACCCTGGCCGGTGCCGGACGCGATCACTGGCTGCGAGCGCTCGTTTTCGGGTGACGCATGCGCATCGTCACGAGCCGGCTCGCTGTCCAAGAGTCCGCGCGGCGTGTGTCGCGCGGGGCGATGAGCTGCCACCAGCCGTCGACCTGGGGCGGGTCGTTGACGTCGACTTTTTCGCCTGGCCGGGGCACGGGTGGAACTCGGCGGCGAACTGGTCGAGCTCGCCCAGGACCGCGACCAGGTCACGGCATCCGTCCGATTCGATGGGCAGCACCAGGACATTCGGGCGCGCTACCTCATCGGATGCGACGGCGGCGGCAGCACCGTGCGCAAGCAGGTCGGGATCGACTTCCTCGGGGAGACGTGGGAGCAGCAGCGGATGCTGTTCGGCAATCTCCGCGTCGACGGACTGGACGCCTCGGTCGCACACATGTGGGCCAACGGCTCCGGCGGCGGCATGCTGACCCTGGCCCCGATGCCGAGGAGCGGAACCTGGTTCTTCACCGCACCGCTGCCGCCGGACGGAGGCCAGGGGTCCTCCGCGGTCTCGGTGGAGACCTTCGCCGACATCTTCTCGCAGCGGGTCGGCATGCCGGGGGTGCGCTTCCACGATGCGGTCTACCTCTCGGTGTACCACGTCAACATCCGTATGGTGGACCGGTATCGAGACGGCCGCGTCTTCCTGGCGGGAGACGCCGCCCACGTGCACACGCCTGCCGGCGGCCAAGGTATGAACACGGGCGTACAAGACGCCTACAACCTCGGCTGGAAGCTCGCGCACGTCCTGCGCGGAGCGCCCGAACCGCTGCTGGACACCTATGAGGAGGAGCGTCTGCCGATCGCCGAGCATGTGCTGGCCTCGACCACCGCCCGGGGCAGGTTCTGGAGCAGCGACGACTCCGCACGCGTGTCGGAGCGCATTGTCGGCGCGTTCCAAGGCCGGGACCCGTTCAGCGACGTCAGCCAGCTGAGCATCACCTACCGGGGCAGCAGCCTGACCCGCGACCTGGATGAGGCGATCGGCATCCGTGCCGGCGATCGCGCCCCGGACGCTCGCTGCATCGAGCCGGCGAGCGGCGAGCAGGTGAGGCTGTTCGATCTGTTCCACGGCACGCACTTCACGCTGCTCGTCTTCGGTCTCAAACCCGCACCCCAGCTGAGCGAGGGTCGGCGCGGCGAGGTCCGCACGCATCGCATTCTCCTTCCGGGGCTCCCCTGCAGCGACGGCGAAAGCGCACTCATCGACTCAGCGCGAGAGGCACACGATCTCTATGGGGTCGACGGCAACGGTCTCGTGCTGATCCGCCCTGACGGCTACGTCGCCCTCGCGGGAGGCAGCTGGGACGACCAATCCGTGGTCGACTACCTCCAACGCGTGACCGGCGATCGAGCGCACGGCTTCGAGCATGGGCGGCAGGCTCTGGAGCTTCCGTCCTGATACGTGGTAGGACAGCGTCCGCGATGGCCGGCTGGCTGAGAAGCGAATGAGCAGCAAGCGGCGGTAAAGTGACCATGCGCCCACGCCGAATAGGCGCACGCCCATTCGTCAATTGCTCGCAGGAGGACTCATGCCAACGGGTGTAGCCCTACGCGATGCACGGGCGCAGCTCTTCGCCGCCGCCGAGCGGGTCCTGATGCGCGACGGCGTCCGCGGACTGACCAGTCGCGCCGTGACGGACGAGGCGGGGGTCTCCAAGGGAGTGCTGCACCGTCACTTCGCGCACTTCGACGACTTCGTGGCCGAGCTCGTCCGCGACCGCATCGCCCGCCTCGAAGCAGAGATCGACGCGCTGACGGAGGCGGCCGGCTCGGCCACTGTGGTCTCCCATCTGGCTGAGGCTCTGACCCGCATCTTCACGCCGGTGAACCTTGGCCTGGTGGGCATCATGATGGCCCGTGACGATCTGCGGTCCCTATTGCGCGCGACGACCCCGTACGGCATTCCCATCCTCACCGAGGCCGGCACCGGCCTCGCGGCCTACCTGGATGCTGAGCGCCGCGTCGGTCGTGTCACGGCGGACGCGGACGTTCGCACCCTTGCCCTGACCCTGATCGGCACCGGTCACCTGCTGTTCGCCGGAGAGCTCGGTGCGCTGCCCGACTCCTCGGCCGTCCGGGAGATCGTCGAGGCGATCACCGTCGGTGCGGAGCCAGGAATCCGTCCCTGAGCACAAGGTGTCCGACTGGGCGGCGCCGCCGGTCGACGACGCCACGCTGGAAGCGCTGTGCGCGGACTGATTCGTGAGCTGGGCGGTACGAGGTAGCCGCGGTCGACCCTGCGGTCGCGCGGGAGTGGACGGTCGCCCGCCGCTACTGCAGGTCCTGGTCTCGCCTTGTGCACTCCCCCTGCCTTCGCGGGGTCCTCGCCCGCCAGCGCAGGAGCCAGCATCATCCTGAACCGCCCTCCGGGGCTTGCTTGAGCCGTGTGCCGCGAGGAGTGGCACGCACGGTTCTGAGGGGGCCGGGCGCAGCAACGCCTCCCGGCTACCCGCCGAGTTCCGGGCGAGGTGTCTGCGTCAGGTGTTCACGAAGATTGTTTAGCGGAGTTGAAAGACAGCCACTGAATCTTCAGGCGGCTCCCTTGGCCGCCCGGCGTTCGGTGTCGTGGTGCCGCAACGAGGTTGTGCCCTGCCGCCAGCGAGTCAGCACGTGCTCGGCCCAGTGGCGTTCGAGCGTGAGCGCGCAGGCGGCCCCGTACAGGATGTCGCCGGCCAGCGCCGGCTCCTGCGCGGCCAGGCCCGCGCACAGCTCGTGCGCGGCGATCTGCTCGTGCACGGCGTCCGCCTGAACGTGCTCGTCGTAGAAGCGGGTGGCCTCCTGGTCGCCGCCCAGCCTGCGCAGCGCGGTGGCGTAACGGCGATTGGGCAGCGACGAGGTCATCTCCAGCGCGGCCAGGTGACCCGCCAGAGCGCCGCGCAGGCGCCGGTGCAGCCCGAACAGTGACATGGTGTTGGAGATCGCCAGTGTGATGCCGGGCACCCGGTCGAGGTAGGCGCCGTAGCCGTCGTCCAGGCCGATGGCGGTCATGGTGGATCTGAACAGCTCAGCGTGCATTCGCTCGGGACGGCCGCCGCCGTACTCGTCGGCCTGGATCTCCACCAGGGCCGCCTTCGGTCCGCCGTGCAGGCGCGGGATCGCCCAGGTATGCGGGTCGGCCTCCTTGAGGTGGTAGATCGAGCGATGCGTGACGAACTCTCGGAACTGCTCGATGCCGGCCTCGCGCTGCAGGTAAGTCGCCACCGATGGGCCGTCGTCCTGTGCTACCAGGTCGGTCAGCGCACCGCGCACCTTGTCGGGCGGCACGTCCGCCGGTCTCGGCACGGCCAGCGCGAGCGCGCTTTCGAGACTGCGTTCGAGCACGCTGCGGGCGGCCAGCAGCGAAGGCTGCCACTCTCAGCGCTCATCCGCCCCCTCGAAGCCGCGGTAGTGCAGCTCGTAACACGCGAACAGGGCGAGCTGGAGGTCGTCGTCGTGCAGCGCCTGCTCGGGCGCGGGTGCCACCGGCGGGAGGTGCACCTCTCCGGGACGACGGCCGAGCCGGTCGAAGAGCGCGGCCGTCATCGGGCCACGCGGGGCGGGCAACCGCATCACGCACCTCCCACGCAATGATCTCGCCGCATCACGCGTCTATCCTGAGCCTCGAATGCAACACTTCATCCCCCGTATGCGGTGTTGTCAGCCTCATCTGCCCCAGGTCAAAGCCCACTAACACCACCTGTCACACTGCCGGCAGCGTTGCACCCGCTGTCTCCGCCTCCCGCGCGAAGCGCCGGCCCGGCGTGGTTGTCACCGGCCGGACGCCACGCCGGCCGCCACGTGCTCGGTCAGGCGTGCGCCCCAGCGGGTACGCGTGCGGACTCCTGTCCGCTCATGCGTTCCTGCGGCAGCTCAGCGTGCGTGATGGCCGGATGTGGGGATTGGCGCAAACTTGACCAGGTTTCCGTCCTCGTCCTCCCCCGTCTTCAGCGGAGGACGAGGACGGTGCTCACCAGGGGCGCCGGGCTCGATGACTCGCGGTGCCTCAGACGCTTGCACCTGCGGCCGGATCTCCTCACCGCGACTCTCCCAGCCGCCTCCGCCTCCCGCAGCAGCTTCGCAGCCGACTGTGCCGGGAGGCGGAGGAGACCGGGCGCCTCAGCGGTTGGCGGCCAGACTGGGCACCGGGTGCTCGCCTTCGGTCTGGAGCCGGTACTCGTGGCCGGATTTCGCCCGGTTGTCGTCGATGATCCGCTCCGACGGCGCCTTCTCGCCGTTCATGAGGGCTTGCTGCATCTTCTCGAAGCGCTCGTGGGCCTCCTGTACGTAGCCCGTGCCCAGGGTCGTGTAGTCGATCTGGGTGGCGATCAGGTCGCGCAGGTAGGCCTTGTTCGGCTCGAACGTGACCGGCGCCGGCAGCTCGGGGGCGCAGACCTGCTCCGGGTCGCGCCCGTCGTGCTTCTTGAACAGTTCGGCGGCCAGCCGCAGGTGCTCCAGCTCCATGTTGAGGTGCAGCTCCCAGATGTTCTTCACCTTGGGATCGGACTCGGTCTCCATGAAGGAGTGGTAGAGGTAGCACTCGTTGTATTCGTGGTTGAGCAGCATCTCCCACCAGCTTTCGCCGGGGTCGACCAGGGATTCGTAGTGGGTGACGTGCTCCTCCTCGATGAGGCCGATCTCCTGGTAGAGCTGCCGGGCGATGGGCTCCATGTAGGTGGGGCCGACGTTCATGTAGAAGTTCATCGTCTGCTGCTCGGCCGACATGATCGTCAGGGCGTGCAGCTTGGAGATGGGCGCGGTGTTCTCGCGGTCGTAAGGCTCCCGTACGTTGTCGATCGGGTCGCGGTGGTGCAGGTGCGTCGGGCGGCCTGGCATGACCTCGGTGAGCTGATCGACGATCTTCTCGGCCTTGCGGTGCTCGATCATCTCGTACAGGTTGGCGTAGCGGTAGAGGTGGTCGAAGTCCTCCAGCACGCCGAATTGGTAGGCCTGTTTCAGGTAGGCGTCCGGCTCCATGCGCGCCACCCAGGCCGTCAGGTCCACCGCCACCTGCTCATAAGCGATCGTCGTCTCCAGCACTGAGGCCAGACCGGGCAGCAGCCAGTTGACGACCTTCTGTTGCTGGGCCTCGATGTAGCGGACCCGGGCCAGGTGCTGCTTGAGCTCCAGGTCCGGGCAGTGCCGGGCGAGCTGGTGGCTGAACAGAATCGCCTCGACCTCGATCCCGTTCATCGTGATGATCCGGCACCGCGTGTACGGGTCCGCGTGGTCCGGGTCGATCGGGGTGACGTTCAGCTCGCGCCAGTTGCGCAGTTGCTTGTCCAGCGGGATGCCCCGCTCGTGCAGTGGGTTGAAGGTCATGGTGGGTGCGCTCCTTCGCGCTGGTCCTGTTGTGCCGGCGTAGCGCGCTGCCCGCCCGCCCTACCCGAGGC
>NZ_VCKX01000310.1 GCF_005889725.1 Nonomuraea zeae | reverse complement strand
GGGGGAGGTGAGGGGGCTGATGAGGGTGCCGGTGGCTGGCCCAGGCCGGCTCGGTTGGCTGCGCGCTCCTGACGTTGGAGCACGCGGTACGTCGCGTACCGATGGTGACCGTCGGCGATCAACGCCTGCCTGTCGTGGAGATCGGCGTTGATCGCGGCGATCTCCGCCGGGTCCGTGATCGCCCAGAGGCGGTGCGTGAGCCCGTCTTCCGTGCGCGCCGAGACGAGCGGGGGCCGTTGTGCCGCCACCTCGTTCACCAGACCGGTGGTGGTGCCGTTGCCGCCGTCGTAGAGGAGGAAGATGGGCTCGAGGTTGGCCTGGGTGGTGCCCATCAGGGCGAGACGGTCGGCGATGGGGCCGGGGAGGACGTCCTCGTGGGGCAGGATGATGCGCCGCCCCGGATCGACCAGGCCCACGTCACCGATCAGGCCGCGTTGCAGAACGCCGGCTCCGCTCTGCTCGTACACATAGAGGGCCGGCACGTCGTCCGGGACCAGCACGCCCGCTTCCAGCCATTCCCTGAGCGTGTCCCTGGCTTCGGCGTACCGGGTGTCGAGTGGTATCTCGGCAGGCCGGTGAGATGCCACTGGCCGGGGGTGCTGAGTGGTCCCGGAAGCGGGCTGCGGAGTGGCGTCCTCGGTCGGCGGAGTGACGTCACCGGTCGGCGCGCCGGGTTGCCTGTGGGTGGAGCAGGGAAGGATGAGGCGGACGACGTTGTTGGGGTGGGAGTCCAGGAGGGCGTCCACTTTGGCGTCGGAGATCAGGTCGTACGGTGGGGAGGTCACCTTGGCGGGATCTTCGACAGCGAAACGTACGCCTCGGAAGGGCCGTAGCACCAGTCCGCTGGGCACCGGCAGTTCAGGAATCCCCATACCGGGCATGCTCCCATAAATGCTTGCGCCTTCCGGAAGTCGCCCCAGGATTGCAGTCGTGCCCGTCCCCGCAGCAGGGCGGGGCAGGGCCGTCGTTCAGCGATGAAGGAGTCCTCTCGCATGGCTCACGATGGAAACGTTCACGATGAGATGTCTGGTGCCCCCGGGGGCGGTGTTTACGACTGGTATCAGCGTGGAGTCAAGTTGCTGAAGGAGGGCAGCCCCGCGGCTGCCGCCGCCTTGCTCGAACGGGCCGCGGCGGCCGAGCCCGAATCGCGGAGCATTCTGGAGGCGTTGGCGCGGGCTCAGTTCAACTCCCGGCAGTACGTGGAGGCCGCCGCCAGTTTTCGCCAGATCGTAGATGCCAATCCGGCTGAGGATTACGCCTATTTCGGGCTGGGGTTGTCGTTGTGGCGGACCGGGGACGTCGAAGGGGCTCAGGAACCGCTGGCCATCGCCGTGGCCATGCGGCCGGATGAGCGGCACTATGTGTCGGCCCTGAAGAGTGTGCGCGCCACCTTGCGCGCCCGCCGGGAGATGTAGGCGGTTCAATCGCCATCCTCGCCTCAGGGCTGTTGGACTTGGCCTGCGTGCTCTCGGTGGCGGTCGAGGTCAAGGCGGCGGTTGCGGTCAAGGCGGCGGTCTCGGTCTAGCGGTGGCCCGGGTCACGTCTGCCGTCCCAGTCGCATCGGCGTCCTCGGTCACATCCGCCGCCACGGTCACAGCGGCATCGGTCATGTCTGTGGCCCCGGTCACATCGGCCGCCCTGGGCTCGCCCTCCTGGCCTCGGCGGACTCTTCTCGCCGGTCCTCCTGGCCACGGCAAGGTGTCCCAGCCGATGGTCGCTATCTGGTGTTCGCGTCGGGCGTACCCCTCCGTCCTCAGGGCCAGCCGGTGCCCTCGGGCCTTCGAAGAGCTTGTGTCGGGACATAGAGGAGGTCCAGGGCACCGGCGGGCGGGAGGACGTGGCCGCCCGAGGAAGTCAGGCGTCGTGGCGGGCGGCGTTGGCGGTGATCGCGGCCCGGAAGTACGCCGCCAGCCCCGGAGCCGTCGCGTCGATGCTCGCCGTGAACCGGGCATCGTTCACGTACATGTCCCCGAGACCCCGGTGGATCTCATACGTGCAGTCGTAGCACCAGCGGGTGATATGGGCCCGGTGCTCCTCCGCCAGGTCCATGGCCACCTCGCCGTCCTCGGGCGCGCCCGAACGCATCGCCTCGGCCATGCGGGAGGAGATCTCGGCCGCTTCCGCGGTGAACCGCCGCCAGTCGTCCTTGGTGAATGCCGACATGCGGCGCATCGAGTCCGTCCAGGGCTGCGTGCCGCCCCATCGTCGTTCGGCCTCCGCCGCGTGGGCATCCGGGTCGAAGCCGCCGAACAGCTCCGCGCGCTCCTCGGCCGTGAGGTTGAGTTTCGCGGACATGGTCATCCTTCCTGTCAGCTGGGTACAAGGGGGACGCTAAAGTCTCACGCGGCGTGAGAGTCAACCGGGAAGAGGCGCTGTGCTGATCGACGGCTATGACACCCTGCTGCTCGACCTGGACGGCGTGGTCTACCTGGGCAGCCATGCGGTGCCGGGTGCTCCTGCGGCGCTGGAGAAGGCGCAGCGGCACGGCGTGCGGCTGGCGTACGTGACGAACAACGCCTCCCGCACTCCCGCGGCCATCGCCGCCCACCTGCGCGAGCTCGGAGCGCCGGCGACGGCCGCCGACGTCGTGACGTCGGCTCAGGCCGCCGCCCGGCTGATCGCCGAGCGGGTTCCGCCCGGCGCGAACGTGCTCGTGGTCGGCGGGTCCGGACTGCGGCTGGCCGTACGGGATCAAGGGCTTCGGCCCGTTTCGACCGCTGCCGAGTCACCTGTCGCCGTGGTGCAGGGGATCGCGCCCGGCCTGTCGTACGGACTGCTGTCGGAAGGGGCGCTGGCGGTGCGGCAGGGGGCGTTGTTCGTGGCGTCCAACGGCGACAGCACCATGCCGACCCAGCGCGGCGAGCTGCCGGGAAACGGCGCGATGGTACGGGTGATCGCCACCGCCACCGGGGTCGAGCCGGTTTACGCCGGCAAGCCGGACCCGCCGCTGCATCGGGAGTCGATGATCCGTACGCGGGCGCGCCGGCCGCTGGTCGTCGGCGACCGGCTGGACACCGACATCGAGGGCGCGGCCAATGCGGGGGTGGAGAGCCTGCTGGTGCTGACGGGTGTCGCCACGCCGGTCGACGTGCTGACGGCCGAGCCCCGGCATCGGCCCACGTACGTGGCCGAGGATCTGGGCGCGCTGCTCCAGCCCTATCCCGAGGTGCGCGACGGTGCGTGCGGAGGCTGGCGAGCCGGGTGGCAGGACGGGGCGCTGCGGCTCGACGGCGACGGCGAGCGCATCGACGGGCTTCGGGCCGCCTGCGACGCGGCCTGGGCGGCGGCCGGTGAAGGGCAGATCGACGAGGACGCGGTCAAGCCCGTACTCGACCGCCTCAAATGACGTCGCCCGGCCATCGTCCGGTGAGGCTCGGGTGAAGGTGGTTCGATCGGCCGGGTCTGAGGCTCATGCGACGCGTTCGCTCGTCTGGCGGGCGAACTGCCAGGCGCCCACGGCCAGGAGCAGCGCCGACGCCACCACCAGCGCCCCGAGCGCCGGCGGCACCCCGCCGCTCCACCCCTGCAGCACCAGCAGCCGGATCGCCTCGATGGCGTACGTGAGCGGGTTGACCCGCGCCACCGCCTCCATCCACCCGGGCATGGCCGACAGCGGCACGAACGCGTTGCTCATGAACAGCAACGGCAGCGAGGCGAACCCCGTGACCGCGAAGAACGTCCCGTGCGAGGGCACCGCGCAGGCCAGCGCCATCGCCGCGGCCGTCAGCGCCAGCGTCAGCAGCCCCGTCGCCACCAGGATCGCCAGCACCCCGAGCGCACCCGAGGCGGGACGTACGCCGAGGACGAGCGCCACCAGGAGGATCACCAGCACCTGCGCGGAGTTCATCCCCACCTGGAACACGAACCGCGACACGATCAGCGAGCTGCGCCTGATCGGCATGCTGAGCAGCTTGTCGAGATAGCCCGTCTCCTTGTCGAACAGCAGCGGCATCGCCGCCGTGATCCCGTTGCCCACCACGGTGAAGGCGATGACACCGGGCACCGCGAACGCGATGTAGTCACCCGTGCCGACCACCCTGGGGTCGACCGCGCCACCCATCGCCCCGGCGAAGAACACCAGCCACACAGCCGGCTGCATGACGCTGAACAGCAGATTGAGACGCTCCCTGAGCACCATGAGCAGCCAGCGCCGGGTGAGCGCGAGCACTTCCTGCGACCACATCAGCCGTCCTCTCCCAGCGCGTGCCCGGTATGCCGGAGGAACACCTCGTCGAGCGACGGCGCCCCCAGCGCGGACTTCAGCTCGCCGGGCGTCCCGCTGATCACCTGCCGCCCGCGGTCGATGATGGTCAGCCGGTCGCAGAGGCGGTCCGCCTCGTCCATGTAGTTGGTCGCCAGGAGCACGGTCATCCCCTGGGCGCACAGCGAGCGGATGTGGTCCCAGATGAGGTGCCGGGAGCGTACGTCCAGGCCGAGCGTCGGCTCGTCGAGTATCAGCAGCTCTGGACTGTGCAGCAGGCCGCAGGCCAGGTCGAGGCGCTTCTGCATGCCGCCGGAGTATTCCTGTACGAGCCGGTCGGCGTCCTCCGACAGCCCCACCAGCTCCAGCAGCTCGCCGACCCTGGCCTTCACCCGCCGCCTCGGCACGTGGTAGAGGGCCGCCTCGATCTCGGCCTTCTCCCTGCCGGTCAGCAGGTAGTAGCCCATGGGAGAGACCTGCTGCATCACGTACCCGATGCGGCGGCGCACCTCCCCGGCCGCCCGCACCACGTCGAACCCGCACACGCGCGCCGTGCCCCCGCTGGGCGGGAGGAGCGTCGACAGCATCCTGATCGTGGTCGTCTTGCCCGCGCCGTTCGGGCCGAGCAGGCCGAAGATCTCTCCGGGCGCTATCGCCAGAGCGAGGCCGTCGACGGCGAGCTGATCGCCGAACGAGCGGCTCAGGCGCTCGGCGTCGATGATGAGACCCATTTGTTCGCCCATCGCCTAATAGTTAACTGTCTCATTAAATAACTAGGCGATGGAACGGGTCAACGGCCGGTCAGATCAGCCTTCTCAGCCGCAGCAGGTCGCCGAAGCTGGCGTCGATCTTCACCCGTCCCCCGAGCAGCGCGCGGGCCAGGTCCAGCTCGCCGTCCACCAGCGCGATCAGGTCGTCGCTCGCGATCGTGAGCTTGACGTCGGCCGCCTTCCCGTCCGCCGGCGGCTCCTCCGTGAACGGATCGAGCCCCCCGTGGTGCAGCCGGCCGTAGAAGATCACGTCGAGGTCGGGCACGCGGCAGCTGAGCGTGCGCTCCACCACGTGCTTGGCACGGTCCTCCTCGCCGATCTCGTCGAACTGGGCGACGAGCTTGACCAGTGCCGCCCGGCACTCCTCGACGCTTGCCATGATGCGCATCCTTTCTTCCCTTTGCGGACCGTAGCGTTCCACATGACTAGCACCCCCGTATGACCTTCAACGCGTGACACGCCTGCCAAGGTCCCGGCTGCTCGCGGGAGGCGTTACGGTCGAGTCATGAGTGAGCTTCCGGAGGGGACCGGCGACGAACGGGTCGACGCCATCGTCGCCGGTCTCGGCCGTCTGGGCGAGCTGCCGGTGAGCGAGCACGTGGCGGTCTTCGGCGAGGCGTTCTCGGGGCTGGAGGCGACGCTCGCTGCCGCCGGCGACGACGACCACACCGACGGGGACGGCGGCCCCGGGCCGGGTGCGGGCGAGCAGGCGGAAGGACACCGGTGAGCCGCAGGATCCGTCTCGACAGCGAGCTGGTACGCCGCGGCCTGGCCAGATCGCGGGAGCAGGCCGCCCAGCTCATCGAGGCCGGCCGGGTCACTGTCGGCGGGCAGCAGGCGAGCAAGGCCGCCACCCAGGTCGACACCGCCTCCGCGATCGTCGTGGCCGCCTCGGCCGACGGGCCCGACTACGTTTCGCGAGGAGCGCACAAACTGCTCGGCGCGCTCGAAGCGTTCAAGAGCCTGACCGTGGAGGGCCGCCGCTGCCTCGACGCGGGCGCGTCCACGGGCGGGTTCACCGACGTGCTGCTGCGCCACGGCGCCGCGCACGTGCTGGCCGTCGATGTCGGCTACGGCCAGCTCGCCTGGTCGCTGCGCACCGACGAGCGCGTGACGGTGATGGAACGCGTCAACGTGCGCGACCTGACCCCCGACATGGTCGGCGAGGCGCCCACGCTGGTGGTGGGCGACCTGTCGTTCATCTCGCTGCGGCTGGTGCTGCCCGCGCTGGCCGCGGTCGCCGCCCCGCGCGCCGACTTCGTGATGCTGGTCAAGCCGCAGTTCGAGGTGGGAAAGGAGCTCGTGGGGGCAGGGGGCGTCGTACGCGACCCCGAGCTGCGGGCGCGTTCCGTGCGCGACGCCGCGGCCAAGGCCATGGAGCTGGGGCTGACCGTGCGTGGAGTGACCGCCAGCCCGCTGCCCGGACCGTCGGGAAATGTGGAATATCTGCTCTGGCTGGGCAAAGGAGAGGGCGAGCCGCCGGTCGCCGGCCTTGACGCCGAGATCCAGCGCGCCGTCGCGGAGGGGCCGCAATGAACCGGACTGTGCTGATCGCCGTCCACACCGGGCGTGACGCCGCCATCGAGAGCGCCCGCCTGGTCATCAACCGGCTGGTCGACGCCGGCATCACCGTCAGGGTCCTCGAGACCGAGTGCGAGGAGATCGGCTGCGGCGGGGCCGAGGCGGTGCCCGGCGACCCCGGAGCGGCCAAGGACGCCGAGGTCATGATCGTGCTCGGCGGCGACGGGTCGCTGCTGCGCGCGGCCGAGCTGGCCAAGCCGGCCGGCACGCCGCTCCTGGGGGTCAACCTCGGGCACGTCGGGTTCCTGGCCGAGGCCGAGGTCGCCGATCTGGCCGCGGCGGTCGACAGCGTCGTCGCGGGCCGCTACGACGTCGAAGAGCGCATGACGATCGATGTTCTCGCCCGGCAGAACGGCCGGGTGCTGGCCGACACGTGGGCGCTCAACGAGGCGACCGTCGAAAAGCAGGAACGCATGCTCGAAGTGGTCGCCGAGATCGACGGCCGGCCGCTGTCGCGCTGGGGCTGCGACGGCGTGATCTGCGCGACGCCGACGGGCTCGACCGCCTACGCCTTCTCGGCCGGCGGGCCCGTGGTCTGGCCCGAGGTGGAGGCGCTGCTCATGGTGCCGATCAGCGCGCACGCGCTGTTCGCCAGGCCGCTGGTGGTCTCGCCGCGCTCCACGCTGGCCGTCGAGATCCTGCCCGACACCCCGGGCGGCGTCCTGTGGTGCGACGGCCGCCGCCGGTTCGAGCTGCCGTCGGGCACGCGGGTCGAGGTGCGCAGGAGCGCCGAGCCCGTACGCCTGGCGCGGTTGCACGGCGTGGAGAGCACGGGCGCGCCGTTCACCGACAGGCTGGTCGCCAAGTTCGAGCTCCCTGTACAAGGGTGGCGCGGAAGGGTGCGGCCCTGAGTGAATGACGGGGAGAGCGCGTAGGATCACGTGGGCACGGTGGGCCGCGTCCAGCGGCCCGTCGCCGGTAGCGGCGTCTGCGGCTACCGGCGTCCGGAGACGATCCGTGTGGCCATCGGACACGGCAGCGAACGGGAGTGGGCAGTGCGACCAAGGGTCGAGGAGGTCCGCATCCAGGGGCTCGGCGTCATCGACGAGGCGGTCCTTGAGCTCTCGCCGGGCTTCAACGTGGTCACCGGCGAGACCGGAGCCGGCAAGACCATGGTCGTGACCGGGCTCGGGCTGCTGTTCGGCGGCAGGGCCGACCCCTCGCGCATCCGGCCGGGGGCCGACCGGGCGACCGTCGAGGGCACGCTGGTCATCGAGGCCGGCGGGCGCGTGGCCCAGCAGGTCGAGGACATCGGCGGCGAGGTCGAGGACGGCGAGCTGATCATCTCGCGCACGGTGTCCGCCGAGGGCCGGTCCAGGGCCTGGCTCGGCGGCCGCACCGTGCCCGTCGGCACCCTGACCTACCTGGCCGACGACCTGGTGGCGGTGCACGGGCAGATGGACCAGCAGCGCCTGCTCCAGGCCGCCAGGCAGCGCGCGGCGCTCGACCGCTACGCGGGAAACAAGCTGGTCAAGCCGCTGCGGGCCTACTCGCAGGCGTACAAACGGCACAAGCAGGTGGGCGCGCTGCTCGAAGAGCTGACCACCAGGGCCAGGGAGCGGGCGCAGGAGGCCGACCGGCTGCGCTTCGGCCTGGAGGAGATCGAGAAGGTCGACCCCAAGCCGGGCGAGGACGCCGAGCTGCGCGGCGAGGAGGAGCGGCTCTCGCACGCCGACGCGCTGCGCAACGCCGCGACGACGGCGCACACGGCGCTGCTCGGCGACCCGATGGAGGCCGCGGGCAGCCCCCACGACGTGATCTCGCTGCTCGGCGAGGCGCGGTCGGCCGTGGAGACGGTGCGCGACTTCGACTCCCAGCTCGCCGGGGTCGCCGACCGGCTGGCCGAGGCCGGCTACCTCATCTCCGACGTGGCCACCGACCTGGCGGCGTACGCGGAGTCGATCGAGGCCGATCCGGGCCGCCTGGCGGCCGTGCAGGAACGCCGGTCGGTGCTGTCCGGGCTCATCCGCAAATACGCCGAGGACAGCGCCGGGGTGCTGGCCTGGGCGCAGCAGGCCGCCGACCGGCTGACCGAGCTCGAAGGCGACGACGAGCGCATCGAGGAGCTGACCCGCGAGCACCAGGAGCTGACCGACCGGCTCACCGAGCTGGCCGCCGAGCTCACCGGCGTGCGCCAGGCCGCCGCCGAGCGGTTCGGCCAGGCCGTGACCGACGAGCTGACGGCGCTGGCCATGCCCCATGCCCGGGTCGTGGTCCAGCTCACCAGGAGCGAGGAGTTCGGCCCCGAGGGCGTCGACGAGGTGGAGCTGCGGATGGCCGCACATCCCGCCGCGCCGCCGCTGCCGCTCAACAAGGGCGCCTCCGGCGGCGAGCTGAGCCGGGTGATGCTGGCGATAGAGGTGGTGTTCGCGGGCGCGGATCCGGTGCCGACCTTCGTGTTCGACGAGGTCGACGCGGGTGTCGGGGGCAAGGCCGCGGTCGAGATCGGGCGCCGGCTGGCCAGACTCGCCCGCACCGCGCAGGTGATTGTGGTCACACATCTGCCGCAGGTGGCGGCCTTCGCCGACCAGCATCTGGTGGTCGAGAAGGCGAGTGACGGCAGCGTGGTGCGCAGCGGCGTCGTCACGCTCAACCACGAGGGGCGCGTACGCGAGCTTTCCCGGATGCTGGCCGGGCTGGAGGACTCCGAGCTGGGGCGCGCGCACGCCGAAGAGCTGCTGGGACTGGCAGCGGCAGACAGGTGATCCTGGGTGACATAGCGGACACGCCGCGTAATGCGTGGCCTCTGCGCTGTTTCGCTCTGGCAGGATGGTCTTGATGAAGGTTCCGGGAAGCAGAATGCCGGGCCTCCGTGGCAGGAAGGTCGGAGACCTTCCCGGTGTAACGGCAGTGGCGAGGATCGACCGGCGTACCAAGAGGCTGACAAAGCGGCTCCAGCCCGGGGAAATCGCGATTATCGACCACGTTGACGTTGACCGAGTCAGCGCGGAGGCGCTGGTCGCATGCGGGGCGGCGGCCGTGGTCAACGTCGCCTCCGGCATCAGCGGCCGCTATCCCAACCTCGGGCCGCAGATCCTGCTGGACGCCGGTGTGCCGTTCGTCGACAACGCCAACCAGGAGCTGTTCGAGCGGGTCAAGGACGGCGACGTCGTACGCCTCTGCGACGGCGTGGTCTACCTCGACGAGGACGTGGTCGGCAAGGGCGACCGGCAGACCGCCGAGGCCGTCGAGTCCGCCATGGCCGAGGCGCGCGCCGGTCTCGCCGTGCAGATCGAGGCTTTCGCCGTCAACACGATGGAGTACGTTCGTGGTGAGGGCAAGCTTCTCATCGACGGAGTCGGCGTGCCTGAGATCCGCACCCCCATGGAGGACAGGCATGTCCTCATCGTGGTGCGTGGATATCACTACAAAGAGGACATCGCGACGCTCCGCCCGTACATCCGCGAATACCGGCCCGTCCTCGTCGGCGTCGACGGCGGGGCCGACGCGCTGCTGGAGGCCGGTTACCTGCCCGACGTGATCGTCGGCGACTTCGACTCGGTCTCCACCAAGGCGCTGACCTGCGGCGCCGAGCTCGTCGTCCACGCCTACCGCGACGGCAGGGCCCCGGGGCTGGAGCGCGTGCACCAGCTCGGCCGCGAAGCGGTGATCTTCCCGGCCACCGGCACCAGCGAGGACATCGCGATGCTGCTGGCCGACGACAAGGGCGCCGAGCTGATCGTCGCGGTCGGCACCCACGGCACGCTGGAGGAGTTCCTCGACAAGGGGCGCTCCGGCATGGCCAGCACCTTCCTCACCCGCCTGATCATCGGCAGCAAGCTCATCGACGCCAAGGGCGTGAGCAGGCTCTACCGCAGCCGCATCTCCACCCCGCAGCTGCTGCTGCTCGTGATCACCGCGCTGATCACGATGAGCGTCGCGCTGTTCTTCTCGCCGATCGGCCGCACCTGGCTGAACGGCCTCCAAGACGTCTGGAACGCGTTCATCTTCTGGCTGGTCGGACTCTTCTCGTGATCGATTTCCGTTATCACCTCGTCTCCATCGTCGCCATCTTCCTGGCGCTCGCGGTGGGCATCGTCCTGGGCACCACGCTGCTCCAGGACCCAGCGATCGACCTGGCCAGGAGGACCAGCGACGAGCTGACCAACACCAACAACGGCCTGCGCTCCGACCTCGACGCCCTGCGCGGCAGGGAGGCCGGCAACGACGCGTTCATCACCTCCACCACGCCCGAGATGGTCGCCGGCGCGCTGACCGGCCAGCGGGTGCTCCTGGTCGAGACGCCCGGCTCCAGCACCACCGTCCGCGAGGCGGTGCAGCAGGTGCTCACGCAGTCCGGCGCGGAGATCTCCGGGCGGGTCACGCTGACGGAGAAGTTCCTCGACCCCAAGGGTACGGGCGTGATCGACGGCCTGGTCAGCCAGCTCAAGCCGGCCAACATGGCGTTCCCGACCACCGCCACCGCCTGGGACAGGACGGCCGCGCTGCTCGCCTCGGCCCTCGTCACCAACGACCAGACCCAGGCGGGCACCCCGAACCCGGCCACCGCCGACGTCGTCGGCGCCTTCGAGACGGGCGGGCTGCTCAGCACGGACGACGAGCCGGACAAGCGGGCCACGCTCGCCGTGATGTTCGCGCCGGAGAAGCCGTACGAAGGGGAGAACGCCGAGGTCCAGGCGGGTGCGCTCGTCTCGATGGCCAACGGCCTGGACGCCGCGGGCAGCGGCGCGCTGATCGCCGGCGCGTCCGTGACCGCCGCGGTCCCCGGCGACCCGATCAGCGCCGTACGTGACGACAGCGACATCGCCAAGCGCGTGTCCACCGTCGATACCGCTGATATGCCCATGGGCCGCGCCGTGATCGTCTACTCTCTGCGTGAACAACTGGGCGGGCGCGCCGGCCAGTACGGCATCGGCAAGGGCGCCGCTTCCCACATGCCCGCCGTGCCGTCCGCCACCCCGTCACCCACCACCCAGTCAGGGAGCTGACATGCCTGCCAGCCGCGCCCGTGGCCTGCTGTACGCCCTTGCCGGCGCCGCGATCGGGGCCGCGGCCGCCCGCGCCGCCTACGCCGCGTTCACCCGCAACCGGACGGACGACCTGAGCGGCCGCTGGACACGTAAGAACCACCGGGGCGAGCCCATCACGCTGCTCGAAGGGCCCGCGTTCGTGGCGGGAGCCAGTGCGGCGGCGGCGCTCACGCCCGGACTGCCCGGCCGCCTGCGCCTGGCCACCCTCGTCGCGGGCGTCGGCAGCGGCACGCTGGGCGCCTACGACGACCTCTACGGCACCACCTCGTCCAAGGGGTTCAAAGGCCATCTGACCGCGCTCGCCCGCGGCGAGGTCACCAGCGGCGCGGTCAAGATCCTCGGCATCGGCGCCACCGGGCTCGGCGCCGCCGCGCTCGTCTCCCAGGGGCCGGTCGAGACCCTGGTCAACGGCGTCACCATCGCCGGCGCCGCGAACCTCGCCAACCTCTTCGACCTGCGGCCCGGCCGGGCCGTCAAGGTGGGCCTGCTGGCCGGCGCGCCACTGCTGGCCGCCTCGGTCTTCCGCGGCTCGCCCGCCGCCGCGGCGCTGGCCGCCGTCCCGCTCGGGGCCGCCGCGGCGCTGCTGCCCGAGGACCTGGGCGAGCGCGCCATGCTCGGCGACGCCGGTGCCAACTCCCTGGGCGCCCTGCTCGGCCTGGCCGCCGTCACCCAGCTGGGACGGCCGGGTCGCTACGCCGTGCTGGGCACCGTGGTGGCGCTCACCGCGGCCGCGGAGAAGATCAGCTTCACCAAGGTCATCGCGGGCAACCGCGTGCTCAATCGCCTCGACATGCTCGGCCGCCGCCCGGTCGATCCCGTGTGATCAGTCGCGCGCGATTGTCGGTGTGGCCTGCCAGGATGTCTGCGTAAGCGAGATCGGGTGCGGAGGCGGGGAGGCCGGGTGGGAGCCGTGACGGCGCGGGGAGTCGCGGGCGGCGCCCTGCTCATCGGGGCGATCACCGTGCTGGCGCGCATCGCCGGCTTCGCCAAGCAGTACGCCTTCGCCCACACCGTCGGCACCAACTGCCTGTCCACGGCCTACATGACGGCCAACCTGATCCCGAACATCGTGTTCGAGGTCGTGGTCGGCGGGGCCCTGGCCGGGATGGTCGTGCCCGTGCTCGCCGGGGCGGCCGCGAGCTCCTCGGGCGAGGATGCCGGGCACGCGCGGGTGAGCTGGATCAGCTCGGCGTTGCTGACCTGGGTCGCCGTCGTCCTGGTGCCGCTGGGGGCACTCACCGCGCTGCTCGCCGGGCCGATCATCGGGCTGTTCTTCGGGCCGGTCGTCGACGGGTGCTACGACGTGGCCGCGGTGACGACGGTCGCCACGCGGATGCTGGTCGTGTTCGCCCCCCAGATCCCTCTGTACGGCGTCGCCGTGGTCCTCTACGGCGTGCTGCAGTCGCACAAGCGCTTCGCCGGGCCTGCGGTCGCGCCTCTGGTGTCCAGCATCGTGGTCATCGTGGCCTACCTGCTGTTCGTGCCGCTCAGCGGCGGGATCAGCGATCCCGCCGTGGAGCTGGGCCCTGCCGAGCTGGCGCTCTCCGTGGGGACGAGCCTGGGCGTGCTGTCCCTGGTCCTAGCCGTGCTCGGGCCCACGGCCAGGCTGGGGCTGCGGTGGCGGCCGACATTACGGTTCCCCGAGGGCGTGGCGGCCCAGGTGCGCAGGCTCGCACTGGCCGGGATCACCGCGCTCCTCGCCCAGCAGGCCGCCATGATCGTCGTGCTGCTGCTGTCCAACAAGGCGATCGGCAACGGCGCCATCACGGTCTACAACTACGCGTGGGCGATCTACCTGGTGCCGTACGCGGTGCTGGCCGTGCCCATCGCCACCAGCGTGTTCCCCTGGCTGTCCGCTCGGGCGCAGGACGACCCGGAGGCGTTCTCGGCGCTGGCGGCGCGTACGACGCGGGCCGTGGTGCTGGTGTCCGGGCTGGCGGCCGGAGTCCTGGCGGCCGCCTCCGGGCCCGGCGCGGTGGTCTTCCTGGGGGCCAAGAGCGATGTGCCGGCGCCCGAGCTGGCGGGGGCGATCGCGCTCTTCGCGCCCGGGCTGGTGGGCTACGGGCTCATCGCGCTGCTGAGCCGGGTGCTCTACGCGGCCGGTCGTGGCCGGGCGGTCGCCGCCGGGACCGTGGCGGGCTGGGGAGTGGTGATGGTCGCGCAGACCGTCTTCGTGTTCGTGCTGCCCGATGGGTGGCAGATCGGGGGGATGGCGCTCGGCATGAGCGTCGGCATGAGCGTGGGTGGCGCGCTGCTGCTGGCGTCCGTGGTGCGGGCCCGGGGG
>NZ_VCKX01000030.1 GCF_005889725.1 Nonomuraea zeae | reverse complement strand
CCGCCCGCCCGCCCAGACCCGCGACGACGGTACGGATCTCGGCGTCCGGCAGGGCGGCGCGCACGTCGGCGGAGACGATGCCGCCGACGCCGGTGGCGAAGGCCCGTTCGAGCACCACGACGCGCCGGGTCCGGCCGAGCAGCGCGCGCACCGCCTCGAACGGGAAGGGGCGGAACGTGGTCAGCGTCGCGGCGCCGACGGCCGAGCCCGCGTCGCGCAGCTCGTCCACCACGTCCTTGACCGTGCCGAGCACCGATCCCAGCGCCAGCACCACCGTGTCGGCCCCGGCGTCGGCCCCGGCGTCGGCACCGGCACCGTCCTCGCAGCCGGGGCCGCCGATCCGGTAGCCGCGCACGAGCCCGCCGGAGGAGCGGCCGAAGGCCCGCTCGAAGCCGGCGGCGAGCGACGGGATGCGCTCCAGCGCCTGCAGATGCCGCGCGTGCGCCAGATACCGCACCTCGGTGAACGCCTCCGGCCCGACCATCGCGCCGATCGAGGCGGGGTCGTCGGGGTCGAGCACCTGACGCGGCTCGTACGCCGGCAGGAACGCGTCCACCTGCTCCTGGGAGGGCAGGTCCACGCGCTCGAAGGCGTGCGTCAGCACGAACCCGTCCATGCACACCATGACGGGCAGCGACAGCTCCTCGGCCAGCGCGAACGCCTGGACGTGCAGGTCCACGGCCTCCTGGTTGGTCTCGGCGTACAGCTGGATCCAGCCGGAGTCGCGCTGCGACATCGAGTCGCTGTGGTCGTTCCAGATGTTGATGGGCGCGCCGATCGCCCGGTTGGCCACCGTCATCACGATCGGCAGCCCGAGACCCGAGGCGTTGTACAGCGCCTCGGCCATGTAGAGCAGGCCCTGGCTGGCGGTCGCGGTGTAGGCGCGCGCGGCGGCGGCCGACGCGCCGATGCACGCCGACATGGCGGCGAACTCCGACTCGACGTTCACGTACTCGCACGGCGCCAGCCGCCCGGCCGTCACCAGCCTGCTGAGGGCCTCGACGATGTGCGTCTGGGGGGAGATCGGATACGCGCAGATCACCTCGGGCCGGCACAGCGCGACCGTCTCGGCGACGGCCTGCGAGCCTTCCAGCTGCCTAAGCACGGACGGCCTCCCTCAGGTAGGAGCAGGCCTCGGACGCCGCGGCGACGTTGCGCGCGGCCACCAGGCCCGGGAACGTGGCGCGGATCGCGGCGTGCACGGACTCCAGCGACAGCACGCCGGTGAGCGCGCAGAACGCGCCGAGCAGCGCCGCGTTGGGCAACGGCCGGCCGACGTGGCGCAGCGCGATCTCCGAGGCGGGGACGGTCCAGCCGATGACACCCAGCTCATCGGCCGGCCGGGTGGAATTGATCAGCACCCGGCCGGCCGGCCGGAGCCCGGCCAGCACGTCGATCTGCCGGAGGAGGGTCGCGTCCTGGACGATGACGGCGTCCGGCTCGGTGATCGGCTCGCGCAGGCGGATCGGCCGGTCGGAGATCCGGCAGAACGACACCACGGGCGCACCCGTGCGTTCCGACCCGAATGTGGGAAATGCCTGGGCGTACCGGTCTTCCAGGAAGGCGGCCACCGACAGCAGCTCAGCCGCGGTGACGACGCCCTGGCCGCCCCGGCCGTGGATACGCGTCTGGAACTCCATGTTCCCGGTGTAGCCCCGCGGCCGGAAGGGCTGGAGGGCCGAACGTCCTGGACGCCGGGACTTTCGGCCCTCATACCGCCCGGATCCGCCGGCGGACCCTCGAAGGGATGAAGACTCGCGGAGAGGGGTGCCCCATGCTCAGCATCGGGATCGTCAAGGAGAGCGCCGCCGGAGAGCGCCGGGTCGCGATCACGCCCGACCTGGTGCCCCGGCTGCGGTCCGCCGGCTTCCGCGTGCTCGTCGAGGCGGGCGCGGGCGCCGCCGCGTGGTTCCCCGACAGCGCGTACGGCGAGGCGGGCGCGGAGGTCGTCCAGGACGTGTACGGCGACGCGGACGTCCTGGCGTGCGTGAACCGCCCGCCGACCGGGCGGCTGCGCGCGGGTCACCTCGTCATCGGCCTGCTCGACCCCGACCCCGCCTATGCGGCGGAGCTCGCCACCAGGCGGGTGACGGCCGTCAGCCTGGACCGGGTGCCCAGGACGCTCAGCGCCGCCCAACCGATGGACGCCCTCACCTCACAGGAGAGCGTCGCCGGCTACCGGGCGGCCATCCTGGCTGCGCAGACCTACGAGCGGTTCTTCCCGCTGCTGGTCACGGCCGCAGGGACCGCGCCGCCGGCTCGCGTGCTCGTGCTCGGCGCCGGAGTCGCGGGGCTGTCCGCGATCGCCACCGCCAGGCGGCTCGGCGCCGTCGTCGCGGGCCACGACATCAGACCGGCGGCCAGGGCCGAGATCGCCTCGCTCGGCGCGGCCGTACTGGATCTGACCGGCGAGCCCGGAGGTGAGCCCCGGGGTGAACACAGTGGTGAGCCTGGAGGTGAGCATGGTGGCGAGGACGGAGGTCAGCACGGTGGGGAGGACGGTTACGCGCGGGCGCTCGGCGAGCACGAGCAGGAGGCCGAGCGCGACGCGCTCGCCCGGCACGTGGCACGCCAGGACGTGGTCATCACCACCGCCCGGGTGCAGGGAGGCCGGCCGCCCCTGCTGGTGAGCGAGATCGCCGTCAAGGAGATGCGGCCGGGCTCCGTCGTCATCGACCTGGCCTGCGGAAACGTCGAGATCGCCCGGCCGGGGGAGACGGTCGTCACCGAGAACGGCGTCACGGTGATCGGTGCCCCGAACCTGCCCGCCACGATGCCCGCCGCCGCCTCGGCCGCCTACGCCCGCAACGTCTGCGCCTTCCTGGAGCACGTGCTCCGGGACGGCGCGCCCGTCATCGACCGCACCGATCCGCTCCAGGCAGCGGTGACGATCGCCGGAGGTGCGGCATGAGCGTGCAACTGCTCGCCGATCTGAGCGTGTTCGTGCTCAGCCTGCTGCTCGGCTTCGAGGTCATCGGCCGGGTGCCGACCACGCTGCACACGCCGCTGATGTCGGCGGCCAACTCGGTGCACGGCATCGTGCTGGCCGGGGCGCTGCTCATCGCGCTGAGTGCGGAGGGCGTCTTCGGCTACGCGCTGGTGTTCGTGACGGCGGCCTTCGCCGCGATGAACGTCGTGGGCGGCTACGTGGTGACCGATCGGATGCTGGAGATGTTCCGCCCCCGTCCGGGGCGTACGAGCGGTGGGGAGCGGTGAGATGGGCGCCTTGGACGTCGTGATCCGGCTGGTCTACCTCGCCGTCGCGACCTGCTTCGTGCTCGGCCTGCACCTGATGAACTCACCGGTCACCGCCCGGCGCGGCAACCTCCTGTCGGCGGGGGCGATGGCCGTCGCCGTCGTCGCCACGGTGGCCGTGCTCGTCGAGACCGGCACCGTGCGCCCCTGGGGGTGGGCCGCGCTGGCCGCGGGCGCGGGGCTGGGCGCGGGCCTCGGCCTGCTGCTCGCCCGCCGGGTGATGATGACGGCGATGCCGCAGCTCGTGAGCCTGTTCAACGCGGTCGGCGGTGGGGCCGCGGCGCTCATCGGCGTGCACGACTTCGCGGTGCACTCCGGCGGGCGGGACGGATCCCTGCCGGTCGTGCTGGACGTGCTGATCGGCGCGGTGACGTTCTCCGGCTCCCTCGTCGCGGCGGGGAAGCTGCAGGGCCTGGTGCCGGGCCGCCCGCTCGTCTTCCCCGGCGTGCGCCTGCTGACGCCGGCGCTGGCACTGATCATGGTGGCGGCCGCGGTCCTGGTGCTGGTCGCCGGCGGCGGCGCGGTGGCGCTGGCCGTGCTGGGCGCGGCCTCCCTCGCCTTCGGCGTGCTCATGGTGCTGCCGATCGGCGGAGCGGACATGCCGGTGGTGATCTCGCTGCTCAACGCGTTCACCGGCACGGCCGTCGCGATGGCGGGCTTCGCGCTGGGCAACGCCGTCCTCATCACGGCCGGCGCGCTCGTCGGGGCCTCCGGCGCGATCCTCACCAAGCTGATGGCCGACGCCATGAACCGCTCGCTCGCCGGCATCGTCGCCGGCGGTTTCGGCACCGGCGACGAGCTCTCCCCGGGCCCGGCCGGGCAGGCGCGGGTCAGGTCGCTGTCGGCCGACGACGCCGCCATCCAGCTCGCCTACGCCGCCAAGGTCGTCGTCGTCCCCGGTTACGGCCTGGCCGCGGCGCAGGCGCAGCACCAGCTCCACGACCTGGCCCAGCTTCTGGAACAGCGCGGCGTCAGCGTCTCCTACGCCGTCCACCCGGTGGCCGGGCGCATGCCCGGTCACATGAACGTGCTGCTGGCCGAGGCCGGCGTGCCCTACTCCCAGCTCGCCGACATGGACGATGCCAACGACGCCATGCCCCAGACCGACGTGGCCCTCGTCGTCGGCGCCAACGACGTCGTCAACCCGGCCGCCCGCCGCCCCGGCACCGCGGTGTCGGGGATGCCCATCATCGACGCCGACCGCGCCAAGAGCGTGATCGTCATCAAGCGGTCGATGGGGCACGGGTACGCGGGCATCGACAACGAGCTCTACACCGGCCCCAGGACCGGCATGTACTTCGCGGACGCCAAGAAGGCGCTGACCGAGATCACCGCGGCCGTCAAGGTCCTCGTCGGCTGAGCCGGGTCCGCCGAGCGGAGCGGCCGAGCCCGGCGGGCCCCGCGTATGCCGGGCTCGGTCGTTGAGCAGGACCAAAGCCTCAAGGGGCCGGGGACCATCGCCTCTGAGCGCGCGGCCTGCCGCACCCGACGATGAAGGCATGAGCGGAAGAGACGGTGGCACGGTCGGCAACGGTACGGCTCTCGGCGATCCCCTCCGGCCCGCGGCCCGGGGTGACTCCTCCACCGGCGGCGGAGAGGCGAAGATCCTCCTCATCCTGGACCTCGACGAGGACTGCCTGGCCTCCACGCGGCACATGATCTTACGCGTGGCGCGGGAGCAGGGGCTCGCGGGCGACCGGCTCGGCGACTTCGTGGTGGCGGCGTACGAATGCGTCGTCAACGCGGTGGAGCACGGCGGCGGGCGCGGCCGGCTCACCCTGTCGAGGGACGGCGGCGATCTGGTGTGCGCGGTCGAGGACACCGGGCCCGGCATCCCGCTGCCCGTCCTGCGCAGGAAGGACCTGCCGCCGGCGGGTTCGCTCGGCGGCAGGGGCATCTGGCTCATGCGCCGCCTAGCCGACGACGCGCTGTTCACCACCGGCCCCTGCGGCACGGTCGTACGGCTTCGCATGCGGCTGCCCGCCGGCCCCGCGGTTCCACTCCCGCGCCGGACTCCAGAAGACCTGACCCGACAGTAGGGACGTTCGGCCCTATTGTCCGAGTCGTCCCAAGAGGGAGTCTTTCAGGGTGATGTCCTGTACAGCGAGCCGGGCAGAGCCATGAACCGGCGCAACCTCAAAGAGCTGTCCGAAGCCGAATCGCTGCGACGGCTGGCCGCCGTCCCGTTCGGGCGGATCGTGTTCACCCGGCAGGCCCTGCCGGCCATCCGGCCGGTGAACCACGTCGTCGTGGACGGGCAGATCATCCTGCGCTCCGGGGCCGGCACGATCATCAGCGCCGAGGTCGCGACCTGGGACACCGTGGTGGCCTATGAAGTGGATGAGCTGGACGCCGACCGGCACCTTGGCTGGAGCGTGGTGGCCACGGGCGTCGCACGGCTGGTGGCCGATCCCGGGGAGGCGGCTCGCCTGGGAGAGCTCGTGCACCCGTGGGTGGCGGGCGCGATGGAGCAGGTCATCAGCATTCGCCCGGAGATCGTCACCGGCTTCGAGCTGGTGCCGTGACGGCCGGTGACGGCCACCGTCGCGGATCTGGATCTTGTCCTTCTCCGTATAGGCACGATGATCCGCCGGTGCGACACTGGTCGGCATGGAGAGCGAGCACCGGCCGCTGATGCCCCACATGCGGCTCGACGAGTTGCTGGCCGAGCTGCAGGTGCGGCTCAACGCCGTGCTGTCCACCCGCGACCGGGTGCACGCGCTGCTGGAGGCGGTCGTGTCCGTCGGCAGCGACCTCGACCTGGAGACGGTCCTGCGCCGCATCGTGGCGACCGCGACCACGCTGGTGGACGCGAGCTACGGCGCGCTCGGCGTGGTGGGGGAGGGGCACACGCTGCTGCAGTTCATCCCGGTGGGGCTGAGCGAGGAGGAGATCGCCCGGATCGAGCACTGGCCGCACGGGCTGGGTCTGCTCGGTCTGCTGATCAAGGACGCGCAGCCGCTGCGGCTGAGCCGCATCGCCGATCACCCGGAGTCGTACGGGTTCCCGCCGGGCCATCCGCCGATGGGGACGTTCCTGGGCGTCCCGGTACGGGTGCGTGACGAGGTGTTCGGCAACCTCTACCTCACCGAGAAGCGGGGCGGCGGCGACTTCGACGAGGAGGACGAGGCCGTGGTGATCGCGCTGGCCACGGCGGCCGGCGTCGCGGTCGAGAACGCCCGGCTGTATGCGGAGTCACGGCGCAGGGAGACGTGGCTGCAGGCGTCGTCGGAGGTGACCACGAGCCTGCTGTCCGGCGCCGACCCGCGCGAGGTGCTGACCGTGGTGGCCGCCCGCGCCCGCCAGATGTGCGAGGCGGACCTGGTCCTGGTGCTGCTGCTCGACGCGTCGAAGCAAGCGCTGGTCGTGGAGGTCGCGGAGGACGACGGCGCGCTGGACCTGCTCGGTACGGTCTTCGACATCTCGGACACGCTCGCCGGTGAGGTCTTCACCCGGGGGGAGCCCCTGTCCGAGCCGGACATGCAGAGTGCCTCGTACCCGTCCTCGCCGCTCCGGCAGCAGGGCTACGGCCCCGTGCTGATGATCCCGCTGGGCGCGCCGTCGGCCGTGCGCGGGGTGCTGCTGCTGGCCAAGCAGAGCGGCCGGCAGCCGTTCAGCGGCGCGGACCAGCAGGCGCTGCAAGCCTTCGCGGACCAGGCGGCGATCGCGCTGGAGCTGGCGGAGGCACGCAGGGACGCCGAGCGGCTGAGCCTGCTGGAGGAGCGCGACCGGATCGCCAAGGACCTGCACGACGTGGTCATCCAGCGCCTGTTCGCGAGCGCGATGACGCTGATGAGCACGGTCCGCCTGGTCGAGCACCCGGAGGCCGCCAGGCGGCTGCAGCACACCATCGACGAGCTGGACGAGACGATCCGGCAGGTCCGCTCGTCCATCTTCGCCCTCCAGGGCCCGCTCGACGAGCCCGCCCAGGGGGTGCGCGGGCAGATCGTGGAGCTGGTGGAGGGCGCGGGCAGCCACCTGGGCTTCGCGCCGGGCCTGCGCATGGAAGGACAGATCGACACCCTCGTGCCCCCGCCGGTGGCCGAGAACCTGCTGGCCGTGCTGCGTGAGGCCCTGTCCAACGTGGTGCGCCACTCGCATGCGCGCCGCGCCGAGGTGTTCGTCGAGGTCGCGGGCGGTCAGGTCACGCTCGTGGTGACCGACGACGGCGTCGGGGTGAGCCAGGCCGGACGCCGCAGCGGCCTGCGCAACATCGAGGACCGGGCCACCCGCCTGGGCGGCACCGCCGTGCTGGAGGCGCCGGAGGGAGGGGGGACCCGCCTGCGCTGGCGCGTTCCCCTCTGAGCCCCGGCCCCTCGATCGTCCGGCGCGCCCGCCTCGGCGAGTACGCCTTCTGACGGGCGCGCGGGTGCGTCCCGTCGCCGCGCTCCCGGCCCGCGCACCTCGTGAACGCTGCCGAGGGTCACGTCCAAAGGACCAACGGCACCCCGATCAGGGACTTCCTTCCCGGGTGCGGTCAGGTGGATTCCAGGAGGGTGAGAGCAGGACGAACGACTTGCGAAGGAGCGGCGTGATGGCCGGTCAGATCGTGGTGGGCGTGGACGGGTCCGTGGCGGCGACGGCGGCGGTGGAATGGGCCGCCGCCGACGCGCGGCGGCGGCGCCTGGGCGTGCGGCTCGTGCACGTGCGTGAACATGGGCGCAACGGCGAGCGCCCCGGATCCTGCGCCGCGTTGCTGGATGCCGCGCGGGCCCGGGTCCTGGCGCTCACCACGGATGTCGAGGTGACGACGGACCTGCTCGGCGGGGGTCTGCTCGACGCGTTGATCGCGGAATCGGTCACGGCCGACTGCCTCGTGCTGGGCGCCAGCGCCTCCACCGGGCTGGGCGCGAAGGTCAGATCGCTGGACCTGGCCCTGACCGGGCACGCGCCCGGAGCGGTGGTGGTCGTCCGCGCGCCCATGCCGGTGCGGTACGACAGGATCGTGGTCGGCTACGACGGGTCCGCGCCGTCCGAAGCCGCCATGGCGTACGCCGTCGAGCAGGCCCACGCCCGCGACGCGCGGCTGCACGTCGTCTCGGCCCGGCAGACGCCGATCTTCTCGCCGTACGCCGTCGCCTACAGCCGCCTGATCCAGGACGCCGTACGCGAGGAGGCCCGCGAGACCCGCGAGCGGATCATGCCCTGGCGGGAGGGCAACCCCGGCCTCGCGGTCAGCGACGAGCAGGTGTGCGACCACCCGGTGGCCGCTCTGATCCACGCGGCCAGGACGGCCGATCTGCTCGTGGTGGGGTCGCGCGGGCTGGGCGGTATCGCCGCGGCGTTGTTCGGCTCGGTGAGCCATGGGGTGCTGCACCACGTGCCGTGCCCGGTCGCCGTCGTGCGCCCCCGTCCCAAGGAGAGGACATGAACGTGCAAGCCTTGACCGCCGCGGACGTGATGAGCCGGGTGCTGGTGGCCGTCAAAGCGGAGGAGTCCTCGCTGATGGCCTGGGAGCTCATGCGCAGGGCCGGAGTCCACCATCTGCCCGTCGTCGACGGGCGGCGGGTGCTCGGCATCCTGACCAGGGAGCAGCTCGCCGCGTCCTGGTCGGGCGGGCCGCAGGAGCAGTCGAACCGCCAGGTCAGCCGGCTGATCGAGGGCGAGCGCGGCCCCTCGGTGCCGCCCGAAGCCCCGCTGGCGCGCATCGCGGCGATCATGCTCGGCACCGGGTGTGACGCCGTGCCCGTGCTGTCCGGCGGCGACCTGATCGGGATGGTCACGGCCCGCGACGTGCTGTCCGCCGTCGCCGGCCGGACCGAACCCGCACGCGGGCCGGGCGAGGTGGTCACAGGGATGTTCCATCTCGAACCCGTCCTGCCCAAGGACGAGGGATAACAGCGGCAGGGCTAGGGACAGCAGCGGCTGGGCGGGGGACAGCAGCGGCGCCCCGGCCGCTCTGGTCGTGAACGAGCGTCAGGACCGGCCGTCGCGATGCTCAGCGCGGAGCCGTGCGGCCAGCGCCGCCGCCTGCGTACGGCGCTGCATGTCGAGCTTGGACAGCAGATTGGAGACATAGTTCTTGACCGTCTTCTCGGCCAGGAACAGGCGCTCGCCGATCTGCCGGTTGGTGAGCCCGTCACCGATGAGGTCGAGGATGTGGCGCTCCTGCTCGGTCAGCGCCGCCAGGGGATCCTTCCTGGCCGCCTGGTCGCGCAGCCGCTGGAGCATGGCGGCGGTGGTCTGCGGATCGAGCAGCGACTGCCCCGAGGCCACCGTGCGCACCGCGCCCACCAGATCGGAGCCGTGGATCTGCTTGAGCACGTAGCCCGCCGCCCCGGCCATCACGGACTCGAACAACGCGTCGTCGTCGGCGTACGAGGTCAGCATGAGGCACTTGAGATCCGGCAGCCGGGAACGTATTTCGCGGCAGACGTCCACACCGTTGCCGTCCGGCAGCCGGACGTCGAGCACCGCGACATCGGGCTTGAGCGCGGGGATGCGGGCGATCGCCGACTCGGCGGTGCCCGCCTCACCGATGACCTCGATGTCATCCTCGGACTCCAGCAGGGCGGCGACGCCGCGGCGGACGACTTCGTGGTCGTCGACGAGGAACACGCGAATCATGCCTGCGACGCTAGCTGAAGGACGCAAGAGCGCAAAAGACGGAACTGCCGGATCTGCGGCGGGGCTCACCGGTCGTCCTCGTCCCAGAGCAGCTCGCCGTGCACGTCCACGACGCCGTTGACGCCCATCACGGAGCGGACGACGAGCGAGGCGTCCGAGCTGGCGCGGGTGCGTCCCCGGAGCGTGACGACGCCCTGCTCGACGCCGACCTCGACCCGCGAGGTGTCGATCCACGCGAGATGGTCGAGCTCGTCCTGGATCTCGCCGCGGAGGTCCTCGTCCGGGCGGACGAAGACCTTGACCAGATCGGTGCGGCTGAGGATGCCGGCCGGTCGGCCCTCCCCGTCCACGACGGGCACGCAGACGACGCCGCGCTCGTCCATGAGACGTATCGCGTTGACCACGGCCTGTTGCGGCCGGACGGTGACGGCGGGAGAGGTCATCAGCTCGGCGGCCGTGCGCGCCCGCAGCTTCTCCGCGGCTCCGCCGCCCCCGGGCGACAGGTGCCGCCGCAGGCGCGCCCGGATGGGCGGCTGGTAGGCCTCGCCGGTGTACTGGTCCTTGAACTCCTCCGTGGGGAGCAGGTCGGCCTCCGACACGACGCCGATCACGCGCCCGTGGTCGTCGACGACGGGCACGGCGCCGATCCCGCGCGCGACGAGCGTTTCCGCGATCTCCTTGAACGGCGTGCCGGCGGTGACGCACGCGACGTCCGGGGTCATGATCTCGTTCACGGTGACGCGCATGTCAGGTGCCCCACTTGGAGTCGTCGTGCTTCCAGCACAGCTTGTCGGCGACGCTGACCACTCCCTCGACGCGGCCGGCCAGCCGCTGGGCGATCTCCACCTCGCTGCGGCGTTCCATCCAGCCGCTGAGCGTGACCACGCCATGGTGCACCTCGACCACGACACCCGACGTCTCCATCCAGAGCGAGCGCTCCAGGACGTCGTCGCGGATCTCGCGGGCGATGTCGGCGTCGGGGCGCGCGAAGACCTTCAGCAGGTCCCGTCTGCTGACGACGCCGCGCAGGCTGCCGTCCCCGGCCGTGACGATCAGGCGTTTGACGCCGTGCTCGTCCATCGCGCGAGCCGCCATGACCGCCGAGGCGGTCTCGGACACGGTGACGGCGGGAGTCGTCATCAGATCGGCGGCGGTGTCGCCGGTGGCCTTGCGCCGCGACTCCGAGCCCTCCTCCGACAGCCGGTGACGGAGCCTGGCCCGCAGCGGCGGCCGGTAACCCTCCTGGTAGTAGCGCTCCCGGAACTCCTCCTTGCACAGCAGGTCGGCCTCGAGACCACGCCGAGCACGTGATCGGCATCGTCGACCACGGGGACGGCGCTGATGCCGTGGGTGATGAGCGTTTCGGCGATGTCCTTGAACGGGGTGCCGGCCCGGACGGAGATCGCCTTCGTGGTCATGACATCTTTGACCGTGACTCGCATCGCAATTCCTCCTTCGCGTCCTGCCTCCATCACAGCGCGGTCCGGCGGGCCCGGTCAGAGGCGGAAGTCCTGGCGATGGAAGTCGTTGGTCAGGCCAGCAGCTCGGTCACGGGACGGCGTGGGGCGCGCGGCACGACGGAGCCGTAGCCCAGCCGCATGATCATTTGCGGGTGGCCGCTCCGGTGGTGCGGGTCGCTGCGGCGGCGCATGTCCCGCAGGTCGAGCGACTGGTTGAGGAACGACGCCGACACGGCGTGCCGGGCCCCGACCAGCAGGGTCCGCTGGAGCGCCTGCCCCGCGCGCAGCCAGTCCGCCGGCTCGTCGGCCGCGGTGGTCAGCACCGCGAGCTGCGGGTACGGCTCGAAGCGGGCGCTGCCCGCCCGGCGGCCGTGGTCCCGGACCGGATCCACCCCGCCCATGGCCTGGGGCCCCTGGACGTACGCGGGCACGCCGGTCCCGGTCGTCCAGGCGGCCAGCTCGTTCACGTAGTCGCGGTCGCGGGCCAGCTCCTCCTGGGCGATGGCGGCGTAGTCGAGCAGGTCCGCGGCGCTGCGCCGGTCCAGGAAGAGCAGCCTGGCCCGCTCGCAGGCCGCGGCCTCGCGCATCTGGCTCAATACCGGCACCGGGATCAGGCGCTCGTCGAACGGGGTGCGGTTGGTCCGCCGCCGCGGGATGAGCTCGTACATTTCACGATCCTCGGCGACCAGCCTCCTTCGTGCCGCGAAGCACACGGTGGCCAGCACGTCCGGCGCCGCGTCCGCGTCGGGAAGCAGCCGGACGACAGGCTCGCGCCCGGCCGCGCAGGTCGCCACGCGCAGGTTGAGCAGTGCCGCGCCGCAGCTCACGTGCAGGGAACGGCCGCGCGGGTCGCTCACCCGGAGCCAGCGGTCCCAGTCGGCCAGCAGCTCGATGACATCACCGTCCCGGACCCGGAAGCGCCACGGCTGGGTGTTGAGCACCGAGGGCGCCTCCCCGGCGGCCACGAGCAGCCGCTTGGTCGCAAGATCGAGGGTGTGTGCAATGGTCATGGCGCACCTCCCGAGTTCGAGGCTGGCCCGTGCGGACAGGTGCCGCCAGGGCCGGAGGTCCCGCTGACCGTGACGTTCGGCGTCCTCATGGCATGACGCCGAGGTCACGGGTGCGCGTGTGGGCGAAGAGAGGCACCCGGCCGGCCACCCGGATGGAGGTGAGGTCGTCCACGGCGTACGCACGATCCTCCCCTGCCGGTGCCGGCGGGCGCAGGGCGATCACGAGGCCGAAGTGCCCGTTCGCGGCGGCTTGGAGCGCGGGCGCGGTGCAGGCGACGACGGCCGTCTCGTCCGGCCGCGCGCCCAGCCGGCGCGCGGCCTCGGCCGGCATGGCCGGGTCCGGCATGGGGGCCAGCCCGGCGTCGGCGGCGTCCACTCCGTCCACCCGGGCGTCGAGCAGGCCGGACAGGCCCGCCCGGTGCAGGATCTCGGCGCAGTTGCGGCTCGGCGAGACGGCTCCGATGCGGGCGCCGTGGTTGTGCAGGTCGTGCAGCAGGGAGACGGCCGCAGGGAACGGCGCCACGCCGTACTGGCGGATCTCTGCCCGGAAGAGACCGTCCTTGAGCGCCGCCATGCCGGTCAGGAGCTCGCGGTCCTCCTCCTCGTGCAGGACGATGCCCCGCGAGGCGAGGAAGTCCCGGGCTCCGTCGATCCTGGGCTTGCCGTCCACGTGGCGCAGATAATCGCCAGGGATCTCGAACGGCCGCCATGACGTGCCGGTTCGCTCGGCGTGCCGGCGCAGGAAGGCGTCCAGGACCCACTTCCAGACCGCGGCGTGGACGCGGGCGGTGTCGGTGAGCACACCATCCGTTTCGAAGATCATCGCAGTGACGCGGCGGAGGTCGATCGTGGTCATGATGTCCTCCTCGGAGATCAGGACTCCATGCTCTCCGGCTCGCGGCGGTCACGTCAGGGGCGAACGGCACTGATGCGGGCAGCGTCTGTCACCCGGGGAGCGCATCTAAACACAAAGGTGGCCGGCCCCGTCCGGAGAGCCGGAAGTGCCGCACGCGGGGTCCAACGCCAGTCGTTCGAGGACCTCCTCCCCGGGCGGCCGCGCGGGCAGGGCGCGAGGCTGGAGGGGAGGGCGGTGGAGATCCGCCGCCGGAACAGGACCTGACCCCGCGCCGGAAACCCGAGGGAAGGGAGCCGGAAGATGAGCGCCGATACGATCCCTCTCGCCGCGATCGTCCCGCTGGTCGTCGTGGTGGGGCTGTTCGTCGGATACTGCCTGGTGGACCTGGCCCGAGCGAAGGTCCGCTTCCTGCCCAAATGGGCGTGGGTCCTGGTCTGCGTGGCGTCGGTGCCGTTCGGCGGGATCGTCTACCTGCTGATCGGCAGGCAGCCGCGATGATCGTCGAGACTCGGGGGCTGGCGAAGCGCTATGGCGCCCACCCGGCGCTGGCGGGTGTGGACCTGGCCGTGCCCGAAGGAGCGGTCTACGGGCTGGTGGGGCCGAACGGCGCGGGCAAGACCACGCTGCTGGCCGTGCTGGCCGGGCTGCGCAGGCCGACGAGCGGCGAAGTGCGGCTCGCTCCGCCACGCCGCCGGGTCGCGTTGCTGCCCGACACCCCGCAGTTCGAGCCGTGGCTGACCGGCCGCGAGGTGGTCGCGCTCGCGCGGCGGCTCGTCGCCCCTGGCCTGCCGGTCTCGCGCGAGGAGCGGGTGCTGGCCGACGCGGAGCTGTCCGCCGCGGCGGAGCGGCGCGTCGGCGGCTATTCGCGCGGCATGCTGCAGCGCCTCGGCCTGGCCGCCACCGTCGTGGGGGAGCCGGAGCTGCTGCTGCTCGACGAGCCCGCCTCGGCGCTGGATCCGGCCGGGCGGCGCGAGGTGCTCGACCTGATCGCGGGCCTGCGTGGCAAGGCCACGGTGGTGCTGTCCAGCCACATCCTGGCCGACGTGCAGGAGGTGTGCGACACGGTCGGCATCCTGCGCGAGGGCCGGCTGCTCTTCCAGGGCTCCCTGCCCGACCTGCTGGTCGGCCGGGCCGTGCCCGCCTATCTGGTACGGCTGCGCCCGCCGCTGGGCCGCGTGGCCGGCGTGCTGCGCGCCGAGGACTGGGTCACCGGCGTGGACATCCTCGACGACCAGCGGCTGCGGGTGACCGTCCGCTCCCTGGCGGAGGCCGAGCAACGGCTGCCCGGCGCGCTGGCGGCCGGCGACGCCCGCGTGGTGAGTCTCGGCCCCCAGGCCGCCGACCTGGAAGACGTGTTCCTGGAGCTGACGTCATGACCCTGTGGCGACTGGAATGGCTGCGCCTGGTGCGCACCCACCGGCTGATCGCGATCCTCGGCGCCTATCTGTTCTTCGGCCTCACCGGGCCGCTGACCGCCCGCTATCTCGGCGAGATCCTCGGCCGGATCGGCACCGAGGGCGTGCGGGTGGACTTCCCCACGCCGGTGCCCGCCGACGGCATCGCCCAGTACACGAGCAACGCCTCGCAGATCGGGCTGCTGGTCGTGGTGCTGGTGGCCGCCTCGGCCCTGGCTTTCGACGCCCGCCGGGAGATGGCCGTCTTCCTGCGCACCCGCGTGCGCGGCGTGGCCGCCATCATCCTGCCCGCCTACGTCGTCACCGCAGGCGCGGCGGTGTCCGGCCTGGTTCTCGGTACGGCCGCCGCCTGGTACGAGACGGCGGTGCTCCTCGGAGACCTGCCGCCGGTCCGGATGCTGATCGGCCTGGCCGCCGGCGCGCTGTTCCTGGGCTTCGCCGTCGCACTCACCGCCCTGGCCGCCGCCGTCACGCGCAGCGTGGCCGCCACGGCGGGTGCCGCCCTCGCCGCGCTTCTCGCCCTGGCCGTGGTGGACGGGATCACCGGCGCGGCCTGGCTGCCGACCCGGCTCGCCGGCGCCATGGAAGAGCTGGTCCGCGGCCTGCCGGCCACCGGCCTGGCCCTCAGCGCGGCGCTCACGGCAGCGCTCACCGCGACCGCCCTCGCCGCCGCGGTGGCCCTCGGCAGCCACCGGGAGCTGTGAGCTCACTCCGGTACGGGGACCGCAGGTCCGGAAGGGCGACCGCATCCCGGGCTGCGTGTGCCGCGCACCATTCGCCGTGCCTGATGACGAAAGACGCCGCGGGCGGGACCTTCGACGCTGGCCGGCCGCTCTCCCCGGCGTTGCGATGGGAGGAGAGGAGGCGACCACGATGATCATCGTTGGAGCGGACGGATCGCGAGCCGCGCTGGAGGCGGCGGGCTGGGCGGCCAGGGAGGCCGTGCTGCGTGGCACGGCGCTGACCGTGCTGCACGCGCTGCCGCGCTGGGTCGTCGACACCGCCGACGGGCGCTATGCCGATGTGGCCGCGTGGATGCGCAGGAACGGTCTCGACCTGCTGGCCACCGCCGAGGACAGGGCACTCCGGGAGCACACGGGCCTCAAGGTGGAGGCCGCACTCGCGCCCGGTGACCCGCGTACCGCCTTGATCAGAGCCGCGCGGGACGCGGAGCTCCTGGTCGTGGGCGGTCATGGCGTCGGCGGAGTGCGCGGCCTGCTCGTCGGGTCGGTGGCGTTCGGGGTGGCCGGGCACGCGCCGTGTGACGTGGCCGTGGTCCACGAGCTGCCGTCCCTGCCGCGCGCGGAGATCGTGGCGGGCGTGGACGGTTCACCGCAGGCACACCGGGTGCTGGAGTCCGCCTTCGCCGAGGCCGAGCTGCGCGGCGCGGTGCTGCGTACGGTGCGCGCCTGGGCCTGGCCGCACGTGAGCGGGTTCGAGCCCGCCGACGCCGAGGACGAGCGCCACCAGCTGCTCGATCTGAAGCAGACCATCGCCGGCCATCGAGAGCGCCACCCGGACGTGGTCGTCGTGGCGGAGGTCATCCACGGCCACCCGGTCGCGGTGCTGCGCGAGGCCGCGCAGGGGGCCGATCTGCTCGTGGTCGGCTCGCACGGGCACGGCACGTTCGCCGGGATGCTCCTCGGCTCCGTCAGCCAGGCGCTGGTGCAGCAGGCTCCCTGCCCGCTGATCGTGGTGCGCAGGGAGACGGTGGAGCAGAGCTGAGCCCGCGCGCGGCCGTGCGCGGGCTATGAGCCTGGTCAGTACGGCAGCGGACGCCCGGACGGCGTACGCAGATCGAGGTCCGGCCGAGGGCGAGCCGGTTTCGGGCGCAGCATCACGCGGGTGGTTCGCATCTCGGTCAACTCCTCGGTGGTTCGCTCCTTTGCTTGCTCGCTACTCTGCCGTGCGCCGGTCGCCGGCGGCAGGTGCCAACGACCTCGGAGCGGACGGCCCTTCGGCCCCGGTCCGCTGGGACTTCCGGCCCGAGTCAGACGGCCCGAGTCACGACGGTTCGAGTGAGACGTCCTGAGCCACGACGCGGAGGTTACGCCGTGGTGCGACGCCTTGGGGCCCTGGTGGCCGCATGCGAACGCCGCCGGTGACGGCGGCGTTCGCGGGCTTCGACGGGCGCCGAGCGGGGCTCGGAAGGGGCGCCTGGCCGGGACCGGCCGGGTCCCGGGCGGGCTCCCACAGGGTGCCGGTCGGCGCCGAGCAGGCCGGTCATGTCATGCGCCGCCCCAGACCGGCAGGTCGGCGATGTCGTCGTGCTTCCAGGTGAGCGTGTCGTGCACGGCCACGACGCCGTCCACGTTCTCGGCCAGCCGTCCCGCGGTGACCGCCTGGCTGTGCTCGGCCAGGGTGCCGGACAGGGTGACGATGCCGTCGGCGACGGTGACGTCCATGCTGTGCAGGTCGGTGCGGACGGCTTCTCGTACGTCCTGCTCGATGTCCCGGTCCGGGCGGAGGAAGACCTTGATGAGGTCGCGGCGGCTGACGATGCCGATCAGGCGGCCGTCGGGGTCGACGACGGGCAGGCGTTTGACGCCGTAGCGGTCCATGAGCCGGGCGGCGGTGACGACGGGGGCGTTGGCGTCGGTGACGTGGGCGGGTGAGGTCATCAGGTCGCCGGCGGTTTCGCCGAGTGATTTGCGGAAGCCGCTGCCTTCGCTGCCGGCGGTGTGGCGGATGCGGGCGCGCAGGGGTGGGCGGTAGTCGTCGCCGTAGTAGCGTTCTTTGAATTCTTCCTTGGCCAGCAGGTCGGCTTCGGAGACGATGCCGATGACGTGGTTGTCGTCGTCGAGCACGGGCATGCCGCTGACGCCTTTGCTGATGAGGAGTTCGGCGACGGTGTGGAAGGAGGCGGTCTGGTTGACGGCGGCCACGTCGGTGGTCATCACGTCCTGGACGGTTGATCTCATCATGTCCTCCTGAGATGCCTGACCCGGACGATGCCGGGCACGGTGCGGGCGAGCACGTCGGCGATGCGGTCGGCGTGCTCGTGTGGCGGCCCGCTCAGCTCGGCGACGCCGTTGTGCACGGCGACGTCCCAGCTCGGGCCGAACGGGTACTGCTCGTGCAGCGCGGCGACGACGGCCAGGCGCAACTCGTCGTCGGGACGGGCCAGCATGGCCATCAGATCACGACGGCTGACCACTCCGACGATCACCTCGCCGCGCAGGACGGGCAGGCTCTTGATGCGCTTGCCGACCATCAGGTTGATCACCGTGGTGACGTCGGTGGTCTCGGTGACCGTGAGGACGTCGCGCGTCATGACCTCCATGACGCGCCTGGGCGGCGGCTCGTGAGCCGCAGGGACGGGCCGCGCGGTGGCGCGAGGATCGGGCTCGAACTCGCCTCGCAGCAGGTCGAGCTCGCTGACCACGCCGACGAGGCGGTCGCTGTCGTCGACGACGGGGGCGGCGGTGATGTCATGGCTGTACAGGACCCGGATGGCCTGCCGCACCGGGTCGGTGCGGCGGACGGTGATGGCCGGGGCGGTCATGACCTCGCGTACGAGCATGGCTATCGGGCCTCCCACTTCGAGTCGTCGGTCTTCCAGGTCAGCTGGTCGACGACGTCGATCACGCCGTTGACGCGGGCGGTCATGCGGCAGGCGATGCCGCACTCGGTGCGGCGGTCCAGCCGGCCGGACAGGGTCACGACGCCCCGGCTCACCTCCACCTCCACGCCGCCGGCGTGCACCCACAGGGCGCGGCCGAGGATGTCGTCACAGACTTCCGCGGCGATCTCCTCGTCAGGGCGCACGAAGAGCTTCACGAGGTCGCGACGGCTGACGATGCCCTGCAGCCGGCCGTAGGGGTCCACGACGGCCAGCCGCTTGACGTCGCGCTCGTCCATCAGCCGGGCGGCGGTGATCACGGAGGACCGGGGGGTGATGACGACGGCGGGGCTGGTCATGAGCTCGGCGGCGGTGTCGCCGGCGGCCTTCTGCCGGCCCTTGGGGTGGCGCAGCCGGGCGCGCAGCGGCGGGCGGTAGCCCTCGCGGTAGAACTGCTCGCGGAACTCCTCCTTGCGCAGCAGGTCGGCCTCGGAGACCATGCCGATCACGTGGTTGTCGTCGTCCAGCACCGGCACGGCGCTGATGCCGCCGGCGATGAGCGCTTCGGCGATGTCCTTGAACGGGGTGGCGGCGGCGACGGAGACGACCTCGTCGGTCATCACGTCCGCGACGGTCATACGCATGCGTGCCTCCTTTGTCGCTGCCTTCATCAGAGCGTCCGCACGGCCCGGGAGGTAGAGGCGGAAGTCCCGGGACGTGACGGTCGTTGGTCAGCGCAGGCGGCGCAGCAGGGGAGAGGGCGGCGGATCGCAGGGGGCCACCCGGACGCGGGCGTCCACCGTGGTCGCGCCGTCCGCCGTGACGATGACCGGGTTGAGGTCGAGCTCGGCCACCTGCGGCAGGTCGTCGAGCAGCCGGCCGATGCGCGTGATCTGCTCCGCCAGGGCGGCGACGTCGGCGGGCTGCGTGCCGCGGTAGCCGTGCAGCAGCGGCGCGCAGCGCAGCTCGCCGATCATCGCGGCCGGGTCGGTGACGGGGGGCACGCGGAAGGCGCGATCGGCCAGCAGGTCGGCCATGACGCCGCCCATGCCGACCATGACGAGCGGGCCGAACACCGGGTAGTTGACGCCCCCGACGATGATCTCCACCCCGCCGGGCAGCATGCGCTGGACGATGGCCCCGCGGATCCCGAGGCGCCGCGACATGTCGAGATAGGCCTGCCGCGCCTCCTCCGAAGAGCGCAGGTCCAGCCGGACACCGCCGACGTCGCTCTTGTGCACCGGGCCGACGGCCTTGAGGACGACCGGCGGCCCCAGCCGTTCGGCCGCCACCGCGGCGGCGTCGGGGCCGTCCACGTCCACCGACTCCACCAGCGTGACGCCGTAGCAGCCGAGCAGCCGGGCGGTCTCCGCGGGGGAGAGCCAGCCGCCGTCGGAGTGCGCCGCCAGGCCGGCCTTGACGATCTCGCGCGCCTCTTCGACGCGGGCGGCGAAAGCCGGGGCGGCCGGTCCGGCGGGCCGGTCCCGCCACTCGGCGTAGCCCACCGCGTGCGAGAGGGCCTCGACGGCCTGCTCGGGGAACGCGTAGCTGGGCACCCGGCCGCCGATCATCCCGTCGTGGCCGACGACGCAGGCCAGCACGGTCTTGGGGGAGTTCTCGGCCGCCCGGGCGATCGCCTGGCGCGTCTCCTCCAGCCCTGAGCCGAAAGGCGGCGTATAGACGACGAGGACCACGTCGACCTCGGGTGAGGTGGTGAGGGCCGCGACGGCGGCGCCGATCTCGTCCGCCGACGCGTCCGCGGTCAGGTCGACGGGGTTGCCCAGCGCGGCGGACGTACGGGCCGTCAGCAGGCCGGGCGGCAGTTCGGGGACGCTCAGGCCGTGGCGCTCGCACGCGTCGGCGGCCATCGCCTGCGGCCCGCCCGAGTTGCCGACGATCGCGACCCGGCGTCCGGCCGGCAGCGGCCGGCTCGCCAGCAGCCGGGCGGTGTCGATCAGCTCGTGCACGCTGTCGAGCCGGATCACGCCGGAGGCGCGGGCCAGCGCGTCCACCGCCACGTCCGGGGTGGCCGCGGCGGCGGTGTGGGAGCGCACCGCCCGGTCGCCGGCCCCGCTACGGCCGCTCTTGACCAGCAGGATCGGCTTGCGCGCGCCGACGCGGCGCGCGATGCGGGCGAACTTGCGCGGGTTCCCGAACGACTCCAGATACAGCGCGATCACATCCGTGTCAGGGTCGTCCTCCCAGTATTCGAGCAGGTCGTTGCCGCTGACGTCGGCCTTGTTGCCGACGGACACGAACGTCGACACCTCCAGCCGCTCCAGCAGCGCCGCTCCCACGGCGCCCGACTGCGACAGCAGCGCCACCCGGCCCTGGACCGGGCGGTGCGGCAGGAAACTGGCGTTCAGCCGGGCCGCGGTGTTGACCACGCCCAGGCAGTTCGGGCCGATCAGGCGCATTCCGGCCGTGCGGCAGATCTTCCGCAGCTCCGTCTCCGCATCCGGCCGGCCGGCCTCGGCGAAGCCGGACGTCAGCACCACCAGCCCGGCCACCCCGGCCTCCGCGCAGTCGCGGGCCACCTCCAGCACGTGGCGGGCGGGCACCGCGACCACGGCCAGGTCCGCGCCCGCGGGCACCCTCGCGTGGCAGGCGAGCCCGGCCACCTCGGCCGCGTTCGGGTTGACGGGGTAGAGGGGGCCGGGGAAGCCGCCGTCGATGAGGTTGCGCAGCACCTTGTGCCCGACGGCGCGCTCGTCCCGGCTCGCGCCGATCACCGCGACCGAGCGCGGGGCCAGCACCCGGGCCAGCGACGCCCGCCCGGACTCGTGGTCGCGCGCCTCGATGCCCGCGCGCAGGCGGGGCGTGGCCGTGGCGGCGATGTCGAGGTGCAGCATGCCGCCCTCGAAGCGCTGCGTGAGGTCCAGGCCGAGATCCCGCAGCACCCGCAGCATCGGCTGGTTCTCGGCCAGCACGTCGGCGACCAGCTCGCGCACGCCGTGCGCGGCCGCGTCCAGGGCGAGGTGTTCGAGCAGGAGCGTGCCGAGGCCGTGCCCGTGCACGCCGTCGTCGATGAGGATGGCCAGGTCGGCCGCGCCGTCATCGCCGGGGATGTACTCGGCCACCGCCACCAGCCGCCCCTTCATGACGGCCACCAGCGCGCGGCCGGGATATTTGTCGCCGGTGAGCCGGTCCATGTAGGAGTGCGCGGTCTTCCTGCCGCCGGTGAAGAAGCGCAGGTAGGCCGAGCGCTCCGACGAGCGCTCCACCAGCTCGTGCAGCGCGGGGCGATCGGACGGGCTTAAGGGACGGACGTGCGCCATCCCACCGTCGCGCAGCAAAACGTCGTATCCCTCGGACATGCCGGATCATCCCTTCGCACGGTGCGGATCTCACCTCCGAGGCTGTCCCGGCGGCCGTTTCGCAGGCAGTGCCGTACGACCCGCGCCCGCAGGCCGAAGGTCCCCGCCCCCCGCCGGGCAGCTCGTCTTCGTGCCTGAGGCGTACGGCAGGAGCACTCGCTCCTTCAGCCCGGCACCGCGAATCCGCGACGGGGACCAAAGTCCCGACGATGGGAGAGGGAGGACTCTGCTCGGCGTCGCGGGCGCGATCGAAGGTGAAAGGGGGAAACGGCGAGGAGGCAGCCATGACGGAGCAGCTCGGTGTGGTGGTGGGCTATGAGGACTCGCTCTCGGCGAGGCAGGCACTGCGCTGGGGAGCGTACGAGGCCGCGCACCGGAAGACACCCTTGACCGTGTGCCACGCCTGGGAATGGCCGTATCACGAATGGCCGGGAGAGCTGGTGCCGTACCAACTGGCACGCCGCCCGGCACGGCGGCTGCTCAGGCACGCCGCGGCGTGGGTCGGGCGCCACTACCCCGACGTCCCGGTCAACACGCTGATCGACAGGGGGTCACCGTCGGACCTGCTGTCCGAGCTGTCCTGGGACGCCGAGCTCGTGGTGGTGGGCACGCACGGCCGCGGCACCCTCGAAGGGCTGCTGGCGGGCTCGGTGAGCGCCCACGCCGCGGCGCACGCCCGGTGCCCGCTGGTCGTGATGCGCGGGGAGCCCGGCGCACGCGACGCGCACCGGGTGATGGTCGGCTTCGACGGATCTCCGCCGTCCGTGGCCGCCCTGGGCTTCGGCGCCGTGGAGGCGCACCTGCGCGGCGCACCGCTCACTGCGGTGATCGCCCACCCGGGACGCGGCCCGGAGGCGGGTGTGCAGGACATACGCGTCCAGGCCGAAGGGCTCGCCTGGGAGGAGCTCCTCTCATGGCGGCACAGGTATCCGGAGCTGCAGTGCGACGTCGAACGTGTCGACGAGCCGGCGCGCCGGGCACTGCTGGACGCGGCGTGGAAGGCGCGGCTGCTGGTGGTGGGCGCGCGAGGTCTGGGCGAGGTGCGCGGGCTGCTGCTCGGCTCGGTGAGCCAGGCCATGGTGCATCACGCCCCCTGCCCCGTCGCGGTGGTGCACCGGCCGTGACCCTGACAAGGATCGGCCGCGAAAGTCCCTGACCGCGGGGGGCCGGCCGCGAACGTCCCTGACCGCGGGGGACCGGCCGCGAACGTCCCTGAGCGCAGGGACCGGCCGCGAACGTCCCTGAGCGCAGGGACCAACGGCACTGGCCGCACTGCCTTCCCTGGCAGACGCTCGAAGGGAAAGGAGGAGGTGGCAAGAATGCGGTTGACCTGGAAGGACGCTCTGGCGACAGTGGTCGCGGGCGTGAACGTCGCCGTCTACGTTGCCTTCACACAGGGCGCGGACGTCCCGATCATCGACAACGCGCGCGGCGCCACCGCGGTGATCCTGCTGCTGGGGATCGCCGGTGGGTGCGCCCTGAGCGCGGCCCCCGAGGAGTCCGAACGCAAGGGCACGTACGTCGTCGTGGCGAGCACGCTCGGCGGCATCGCGCTCATCGCGGGTGTCCTCGGGCTGATCACGGCGAGTGAGATGGCTGTCGGAGTGCTGTTCTACAGCGCCATCGCGCTGTGGTTCATCGCCACCGTGCGGCACGCGCTCGCCCCGTCGAAGACGGAGGCGCTCAGGTGAAGGCCGGGCCGGAGACCCTCTTCACCGAGGGTCTCCGGCCCGCATCCGCCTAGGGGCGATCCCAGGTGACCGGCAGGGTCACCAGGTCGTCCTCACGCCAGGTCAGCTCCCGGCGAACGTCCACGACCCCCTCGACCCGCCCGGCGGTGCGGACTGCGGCCATCGCCTCGCTGCGCCGATCCGCCTGCCCGGACAGCGTGACGATGCCGTCGCGGACCTCGACGATGATCCCGTAGCGATCGTCCCAGCGGGCGTGAGAGGGGATGCCCTCGACCACGCGGCGCCTGATCTCGTCGTCGTCGCGCAGGTACATCTTCAGCAGGTCCCGCCGGCTGACGATGCCCGCCGCCCGCCCCTGGTCATCGACGACGACCAGCCGCTTGACGCCGTGCTCGTCCATCAGGCGGGCGGCCCTGCTGATCGAGGCGAACGGGGAGACCGTCACCGCGGGCGCGTCCATCAAGCCGGCGGCGGTGTTCCCCGCCGCCTTCCGCGCGCCCTCCGCGTGCTGGCCGGCCTTCCACCACCGCAGCCGGGAGCGCCACGAGGGCCGGTAGCTCTCGCCGCTGTACTGCTCCCGGAACTCCTCCTTGCGCATCAGGTCGCCCTCGGACACCACGCCGACCACCCGGTCATCGCCGTCCACCACGGGTGTGGCGCTGATGCCGTTCGCGACCAGCACCTCGGCGATCTCCCTGAACGGGGTGTGCTCCCGCACGGTGGTCACTCGCCTGGTCATGACATCCTTCACTGCGGTCCGCATCATGGCTACTCCTTCGGTTCTCCCCTCTATGGCATCGCTTGACGTGGGGAGTCGCGTAGAGGCATAAGACCCTAAGGCTGAAGGCCTCCGTGAGCTGCGGCGTGGTGGGCGCGGCAGGCAGGGCCGGACGGCCCGGGAGTCAGGGCCCAAGGCCCCTGCCCGCCCAGCCGCCGGAGACCGAGGGTGGCAGGCATGACTACCATGTCGCCGGCCAGGCCGGGACTGGCCGCCGCCGAAGCCGCGGCGCGGCTGGCGGCCGACGGGCCGAACAGACTGCCTGCCGCCCGCCGGGTCCCGCCGGTGGTGCTGCTGTTACGCCAGATGGTGCACTTCTTCGCCCTGCTGCTCTGGGGCGCGTCCGTGCTGGCGCTGCTGGCCGGGATGCCGCAGCTCGCCGTGGCCATCTGCATCGTCGTGCTGCTGAACGGCGTCTTCGCCTTCGCGCAGGAGTACCGCGCCGACAAGGCGACGCAACGACTGGGCGAGCTGATCCCGGCGAACGCGGTGGTCCGCAGGGACGGCAGGCGCTGCCTCGTCAGCGCCGCCGATCTCGTGGCCGGTGACGTGGCGCTGCTGGAGGCGGGCGATCGCGTCTCGGCGGACCTGGAGCTGGTGGAGGTGCACGCGCTGGCCGTCAACGAGTCGATGCTGACGGGGGAGAGCCGTCCCGTCCGGCCCCAGCTCGGCGACAGCGCGTACGCGGGCACGTTCGTGGTGGAAGGCCAGGCCGAGGCGGTCGTGGTGGCCACCGGGCAGCGCACCAGGCTGGCCGCGATCGCCAAGCTCACGAGAGAGGCGAGCCGGCCGCCCAGCCCGCTGGCCGTCCAGCTCGGCAAGGTGGTCCGCATCGTCGCGGGCATCGCGGTCGCGGTCGGGGCGGCGTTCTTCGGGCTGGCGCTGCTGCTGGGCATGGAGCCGGGGCAGGGTTTCCTGTTCGCCATCGGTGTCACGGTGGCGCTGGTTCCCGAAGGGCTGCTGCCCACGGTCACCCTGTCGCTGGCCAGGGCCGCGCAACGCATGGCGGCCCGCAACGCCCTCGTACGCCATCTGGAGGCGGTGGAGACGCTGGGCTCGGCCACGTTCATCTGCACCGACAAGACGGGCACGCTCACCCGCAACGAGATGACCGTCGCCGACGTGTGGACGCCGGGGCATCCCGTGGCCGACGTGCTGCGCTCGGCCGTGCTCAGCTCCACCGGCCGCATGAGTGACGGCAAGCCGGTGGGCGATCCGATGGAGGTCGCGTTACACGTGGAGGCGCTGCGGCTGGGCGCCGACCTGTCAGGCGAGATCTCCGCGCGGTTCCCCTTCGACCCGGTACGCCGCCGCGCCTCCGTCGTGGCCGACGGCCACCTGCACGTGAAGGGCGGCCCGGACACCGTGATCCCGCTCTGCGGCGCCGTGTCCGGCGTGGAGGAGGCTCTGGACCGGATGAGCCGTCGCGGCCTGCGAGTGCTGGCCGTCGCCAGGGGCGGCACGGAGGAGGAACGCGATCTCGAGCTTCTCGGCCTCGTCGGGCTGCACGATCCGCCGCGCGACGACGTGGCCGAGGCCATCTGGAAATGCCGGATCGCCGGGATCAAACTGGCCATGGTCACCGGCGACCATCCGGGCACCGCGCGCGCCATCGCCGTGGAGGTCGGGCTGCTCGGCCCGGACGAGCTGGTCGTCACCGGCGCCGACCTGCCCGGCGACGACGCGGCGCTGGGCGAGCTGCTGGATCGGGACGGCGTGGTCGTCGCTCGCGTGACCCCTGAGGACAAGCTGCGCATCGCCCGCGCGCTGCGCTCGCGTGGCCACGTCGTGGCGATGACCGGCGACGGGGTCAACGACGGGCCCGCGCTGCGCGAGGCCGACATCGGCATCGCCATGGGCGCCTCCGGCACCGACGTCGCCCGCGAGGCCGCCGACCTGGTGCTGCTCGACGACCACTTCGCCACCATCGTCTCCGCGGTCGAGCTGGGCCGGGCCACCTACGCCAACGTGCGCCGCTTCCTCACCTACCACCTCACCGACAACGTCGCCGAGCTCACCCCGTTCGCGGTCTGGGCGTTGTCCGGCGGCACCATCCCCCTCGCGCTCAGCGTGCTCCAGGTGCTGGCCCTCGACATCGGCACCGACCTGCTGCCCGCCCTCGCCCTGGGCGCCGAGCCGGCCAACCCGCGCACCATGCACGGCCCCGCCCGGACCGGCAACCTCATCGACCGCCGTCTGCTTGTCCGGGTCTTCGGCGTCCTCGGCCCGGCCCAGGCGCTGGCTGAAATGGGGGCCTTCATGGGGATTCTCTGGCTGGGCGGCTGGCAGCCCGGAGCCGCTCCAGGCCCCGTCCTGCTCGCCGCCGCGTCCGGCACCGCCTTCGCCGCCGTGGTGCTCGGGCAGTTCGCCAACGCCTTCGCCTGCCGCAGCGAGTCCCGCTGGATCGGCCGGCTGCGCTGGCGCGCCAACCCGCTGCTGCTGGGCGCGCTCGCCTTCGAGGCCGTCATGCTGCTGCTCTTCCTCGGCCTGCCGTCCGTCGCCGGGGTGCTCGGCGGCGCCTTCCCGCCGCCGGAGGGATGGTTGCTGGCCACGCTGGCGATCCCGGTCATGGTCCTGGCCGACGCGGCGCACAAGGCGTGGCGGTCCAAGAGGTGACGAACGTCCCGCCGAGTCAGGGCCGCTCGGCCCTGGGGGGCGGGCACGCCCGGGCGGAGGCTGGAGGAGGAAGGGAGGCTTCACGGACATGGACCACATCGTGCTCGGCTACGACGGCTCGGACTTCTCGGTGCAGGCCCTGGACTGGGCGCTGGACGAGGCCGAGCTCAGGAAACTGCCCCTGACCATCGCCCACGCCTGGCAGTGGCCCTACGGCGAGGCGGAGGAGGACGCCAAGGCCCACCTGCGCAAGGCCGCCGAGCACGTGCTGTGGCACGGCGCCGACTGCGCCCGGCAGACCAGCTCGGGCATCCGCATCGAGACCGACCTGTACGAGGGCCCCGCCGCCCAGCGGCTGGTCGAGCTCTCCAGCGGCGCCACTCTCGTCGTGGTCGGCTCCCGCGGCCTGAGCGCGCTGCCACGCGCGGTCGTCGGCTCGGTGGCCGGCTACACCGCGGCCCATGCCGGCTGCCCGGTCATCGTCGTACGCGGCCCAGGGCCCCTGCCCGCCGCGTCCGATCCGGGACCGATCATCGTGCCGGAGGCGGAACCGGACGCGTCCGTCCTGGAGTTCGCCTTCGGCGAGGCCGCCCTTCGCCGGCTCGCCCTGCATGCCTCCGGAGAGACGACGGACTGGGCGGCGCGCTACCCGGACGTCCGGATCCAGCGGGGTGGCGCCGCCGCCCACGCGACCCTGCTGGTCGTCGGCCGCAGGCGGGCCGGGGTGAGCTTCCTGCACAACGCGCCCTGCCCCGTCGCGGTGGTGGCCGAAGACGAGCCATCACCTGAGAACGCCGCCGGAAACGGGGGCTCGAAGTGAGGACCGACGCCATCGTCATCGGGGACGGTGAGCCGGGCGAGGTGATCCGCGGGAGGTTCCGCCTGGAGCCCGTCCCGCCCACACGAAGCTGGAGAGAGGTCTGACATGGAAGCGCTGGTCGTGTACGAGTCGATGTACGGCAACACCCGGCAGATCGCCGAAGCGGTGGCCGATGGGCTGGGGACGCGGATGCGGGTCGTGGTGGTGGAGGTCGGGTCCGCTCCCCGTCTCGTCGGGGGAGAGGTCGGGCTGCTCGTCGTGGGCGGTCCCACCCACGCCTTCTCCATGAGCCGGTCGTCCACCCGCCAGTCCGCCGCCCAGCAGGCCACCGGGCCGCTGGTCTCGCGTGGCGACGGCGTACGCGAATGGCTGGCCGCGCTGAGCACCTCCTCGGCCGCGCTCGCCTCGGCCGCCTTCGACACCCGCATCGCCAAACCGCGCATGCCCGGCTCCGCCGCGCGCGGCGTGGCCAGGAGGCTGCGCCGCCTCGGGATCAGGTCGGTAGCGCCGGCCGAGAGCTTCTACGTCATGGGCACGCAGGGCCCGCTGGCGGACGGCGAACTGGAGCGGGCCAAGCAGTGGGGCGAGCACCTCGCCGCCTCGGTCCCGGCCGCGGCGCCCTGACCTGCCGCTCGGGCCGCGGCCTGGCCGATCGGCGGCGGTGGCTCACCAGGGGCCCGACTCGGTGCCGGCGGGTGTGTGACGCAGGCCCGAGTAGGCGTCCTTGGCAGTGGTCTCGCCCGTCAGGACCCGGTTGATGATCCGAGATCAGCGAGGCCGGTCAGGCCGGCGAACGTGGCCGCTCGTCCCCCCATCGCCACCCCGAGCTGGGTGAGCTCGGCCAGCCCTCTGGTGATCACCGCGGCCCGGGTGTTGTCTCCCACGCCGAGCCCTTCCGCCATTCCGGCCGCGATCGCCACGACGTTCTTCAGCGCGCCGCCCAGCTCGCAACCGGCCACGTCGTCGTTGGTGTAGACCCGTAACAGGCCGCGCCGGAGAATTCCCTGCAGCAGGGTGGCCACGGACGGGTTCTCGGTGGCGATGACCGTGGCCGCGGCCTTGCCCGCCAGGATCTCCCTGGCCAGGTTGGGCGCGGTCAGCAGATAGACCTGGTTGTGATGCTTGTCGTTGATCTCTTCGGCGATGCCGGCGTCACGCGTCCAGAGCAGCGTGTCGTGCCGTTTGCAGACGAGGGTGGCCACCGTGGTACCCCACGAACCCGCGCCGAGGATGGTGATTCTCATGCATCCATCCCAGCCGCCGCTCACGGGAGATACAGGGCCGAAGGTCCTGCCGGGGGAGCCGGAACGGCCTTTTCCCGGGGCCGATCACCCAGCTTGGTGAGTGTGTCCCGGGCGTTCTCCTCTTTCGCCGGGTTGATCCGGGACGCGGGTTGATCCGGGACGAAGGTCCCAGCCGGAAAGGACCTCCGCACCTGCCCCGGCCTGGCGACCCGGCCTAGGTTGCCGGGTACCCGCCCAGGCAGCCGCTTCGATCCCAGGATCGGCGGCCTCACAAGGAGAGTCATGGCGAGCGGAATCGACCCCGGAACCCTCGGCCTCATGCCGGACGACTCCGCCGGTGCCGAGATCCCCGGGAGACGCCGGCTGGAGCCCGGCGGCCGCGCGGCCGAGGCGGCGAAGCGCGGGACGGCCGCGTCATGAGATGGCTGGCGCGCGGCGAGCAGCATCTTCCCCTCGGGAACGACTGGCTGTCCCCGGAGGAGGCCAAGCGGGCGGCCGGCCTGCGCTTCACCAAGCGGCGCACCGAGTTCCTGGTCGCCCGCTGGACGTCGAAGGAGGCGATGCGGCTGCTCTACCCCGCGCCCCCGTACGAGCTGGAGGTGCGTCACCACCCGAGCGGCGCGCCCGAGGCGTACCAGGCCGGACGGCCGCTCCCGGTTGGGATGTCGCTGACCGATCGGGCCGGTTGGGCGGTGTGCCTGCTCGGACTGACACCCGGTGCCGTCGGTTGCGACCTCGAACTGGTCGAGCCGCGCAGCCCGCGCTTCGTCGCCGACTACTTCACGCCGCAGGAGCAGAAGGTCATCGGGACGGACCCGCTGCTCGCCAACCTGCTGTGGTCGGCCAAGGAGAGCGCGCTCAAGGTGCTGCGCACGGGCTTGCGCAGGGACACCCGCTCCGTCGAGGTCTCACTCGGTTGCGGCCGGCCTTCAGCGGGATGGAGCCGGCTCACCGTGCGTGCCGTGGAGGGGAGGGTGCTGTACGGATGGTGGCGGCGGTTCGGCGACTTCGTGCTCACCATGGCGGCCGATGAGGTGACCTCGGCGCCGTCCTGCCTGGAGGACCCGCCCGCGCTCGCCTCCGCCGCTCCGGCGCACACCTGGCCGGCGCGCCCGCTCGCCTGAGCCGGCGCGCGGCGCGCGGCGCGCGGCGGGGGACGCGGACGCGCTCTGTTCGGGCGAGCCGGTGAGGTCCGGCTGACCGCTTCCGGGTGCATGACCAGGCCGTCCGTACCGGGTGTCCTGCGGCCAGGCGGCGTGATCCGGCGTCGGTCATCGCGTCCAGCCGGTTTCCTGGGTGTGGTCATACGCGGTGCCGTGCTTGCGGGGGCGGCAGGGCAAAGGAGCGCCGTGGAGGAGGTCATCTTGTTCCCGGCCGCAGACCATCCGGCCCGTTTTCGGAAAGTAAGGCGAGAAAAGGGAGATGCCGATGTCGAACGACAAGCCGTCGGGTGCACAGGTCATGTTCGGGGATTTCGCGCCGACGCTGGTGCATCTGACCGATGACGTGCTGTTCGGCGAGGTGTGGCCGGATGAGGGCCTGTCCCGGCGGGACCGGAGCCTGGTGACGGTGGCGGCGCTGGTGGCCCTGTACCGGGGCAACGAGCTGCCCTTCCATCTGAAGACGGCGATGGACAACGGGTTGAGCGCCGAGGAGTTGAAGCACGCGATCACCCATCTGGCGTTCTACGCCGGCTGGCCGAACGCGATGACCGCCATGACCCAGTTGAAGAAGATCGTCGAAGAGGGGAGCTGACCTCCAGGATGCAGCTGATCAAGCAGCCGCCGACCAGCAAGGCCCCGGCGGAGCTGTTCACCGGGGACGCCTGGTGGGACGTGATCTACCAGGGTGAGGAGCCGTCGCGGGCGCGCGCGAACATGGCGCGTGGCGGGCGGCTGATCGAGGCCCACCCGGGCGACATCGTGCACACCCCGCCCGGCGAGGAGCACTGGCACGGCGCCGCCCCCGACCGTTTCATGATCCATCTGGCGCTGTGGGAGGGCGACGAGACCACCTGGCTGGAGCACGTCAGCGACGCCGAGTACGGGGCCACGCGCTCCACTGTCTGAAAGGAGATCCACCATGCGTGGAGCAGTTCTGTACGCCCCGGGCCACATCCGTGTCGAGGACCGCCCGGACCCGGCGATCATCGAGCCGACTGATGCGATCATCCGCCTGACCGCCACCTGCATCTGCGGCTCCGACCTGTGGCCCTATCGCGGCATCGAGAAGGTCGATGGACCCACGCCCATCGGGCACGAGTACGTCGGCGTCGTGGAGGAGGTGGGTCCCGAGGTCCGTGCGATCCGGCCGGGCCAGTTCGTGGTCGGCTCGTTCTTCGCCTCCGACAACACCTGCGAGATCTGCCGGTCGGGCTACCAGAGCGGCTGCGTGAACCGCGTGCCCATGAACCCCATCGGCACCCAGGCCCAGTTCGCCCGCATCCCGTTGGCCGACGGCACCCTGGTGGCCACCCCCGGCATGCCGGACGCGGACCTGGTGCCGAGCCTGCTGGCCGCCTCCGACGTGCTGGGCACCGGCTGGTTCGGCGCCGTCGCCGCCGCGGCGGGGCCGGGCAAGACCGTCGCCGTCGTCGGTGACGGCGCGGTCGGCCTGTGCGCCGTGCTGGCCGCCAAGCAGCTCGGAGCCGAGCGGATCATCGCGATGAGCCGCCATGCCCCGCGGCAGGAGCTGGCCCGTCACTTCGGCGCCACCGACATCGTCACCGAACGCGGCGACGACGGCGTCAACGTGATCAAGGACCTGACGAACGGCCTGGGCGCGCACAGCGTCGTTGAGGCGGTCGGCACCCAGGAGTCGATGATGCAGGCCATCCGCTCCACCCGCCCCGGCGGCCACGTCGGCTACGTCGGCGTCGCCCACGACGTGGCCCTGCCCGGCGACGAGCTGTTCTTCTCCCTGGTGCACCTGCACGGCGGCCCCGCTCCGGTACGCCAGTACCTGCCACAGCTCATCGACCTGATCAGCGAGCGCAAGATCGACCCCGGCAAGGTCTTCGACCTCACCCTGCCCCTGGACCAGGCCGCCGAGGGCTACCAGGCCATGGACGAACGGCGTGCCATCAAGGTCTTGCTCCAGCCCTGACCCGTGTCCGGTGCCGGTCGGCAGTCCGCGGCCGCCGCCCCTAGGAGGCTGACCGGCACCGGACCAGGAACATCACGTCCATCAAGAGGAAGCACGGCATGAATCCCCATCTACGACTTCACCGGCCAGGTGGCCGTCGTCACCGGAGCCGGTTCCGGGATGGGGCTGGCCACCGTACGCGCCTTCGCCGAGTCCGGGGCAGCCGTCGCCCTCACCGACGTCAACGAGACCGCCCTGAACGCGGCGGCGAAGGAGCTCACCGACGCGGGCCACCGCGTGCTCACCCTCACCTGCGATGTCACTGACGAGGACCAGGTCGCCGCCGCCATCGACCGTACCGTCGAAGCTTTCGGGCATCGGCGGACGAGGTATGTGACCCTTACACCCCTGTGTCGCGCGACAATTCTGCCGGAATCTGCCGGAATCGGGACGAAGGGCTCTGCCTGCCGTTCGCCCTCCTGCCGAAGGATGAGGACACGGGCGCGAATCGGGCAGACAGCCCGCTATCGCCCCTTCCTGTCAGGGAGGTGAGCGCGATGGCCGTATCGGCTGGGCGCACGTACCAGATGGGCACCGCTGTGGCCTGGGTGGCCATGTGGACCGGCGCGGCCATCCTCCTGCGTGCCGACGCGGACGCCTTCGGCCGGATGCTCCCCCTGCTGGCCGCGGGCAGCCTCGTCGGGCTGGCGCTGCCGGGACACGACGGGGTGCGGACGTACCTCATCGGGACGCTCGCCGTGTGGAGCACGCTGATCGCCGGGACGGCGATCCTGCTCGCGGGGACGGAGGCCCTCCGGCCGATGCTGGGCCTGTTCGCCGCCGGAGCCGGCTACTTCGTGATCGTCGTGCCGGTCTTCCTGACCGTCTCATGGTCGGCGAGGGAGCACGGTGCGCGGCGTGGGCGCGCGCAGGAGCACGGTGCGCGGCGTGGGCGCGCGCAGGAGCACGGTGCGCGGCGTGGGCGCGCGCAGCAGCACGGACCTGCCGAGGGCGCGGATTGACGGCTACGGCCGGGCGGCGAGGGCGCCGCTTCTCGCGGCGTTCTCGGGCCCGGACCGGCATGTGACTTAGGTCACCAGGAGTCCGAGTCGTTCGCCTCCGGCGCGGGGCCGGGCCCCGGGAGAAGGTGGGGTCACGACGGAATCCTGAGCGAGTAAGGGTGATCGAGATGGCTGTTCTCCTGGGCGTGACCCACATCGAGCCCGACCCGCTGAGCGAGACGTACTTCACGAGAGCCGCCGGCGCGCTCGACGCGCACCGCGCCGATTCCGCGCACGCATGCGTGTCCTGCTCCGCCGCCTGGCCCTGCGCGCCGGCCCTGGCCGCGGCCTTCATGCTCGAACTGCACGCCGCCTGATGGCGCGCACAGGCTTGGGGGCTCGTTGCGACGGCCGCCCGCGTTCGCCGAACGCGGGCGGCCGTCGGCTGTTGTGCGGCTACGACCGGCTGTTGTGCGGCTACGACCTCACCACCGGCTCCGGAGTGCTCACGGCTCCAGCGACTGCGGGATGGAATCCGACAGGCCGTTCGGTCGCTGGGTCGTCCCCGCGGCGTCGTAGATCTTCACCCACTTGACCGAGGGGAACTGCTTGAGTGTCGGCCTGATCTCGTCGGCGATGGTGAAGGTGGATCCTCCGCTGGTGACGCGGCCGGTCAGGTAGACCCGGGCCACGCCGTGCCTGATGGTGAGCTTGCTGAACCCGGTGGCCTTGGAGCTGACGAAGCGCAGCCCGAGCGCCTTCTCGGCCTGGGTCGGGCCGGCGAACAGGCGCTGCAGCGCCCCGTACGCGGTGGCGGGCGGGATCACCGGCCGCTGCACGGCCGCGGTGTACGGCCGGCGCCCGGCGTTGTAGCCGGCGGTGTTGAAGAAGTAGTCGCGGACCGGCGCCGTACGGTAGCGCGTGACGAGGTCGACGACGACGCGACTCGGCCGGACGAGCGTGTAGACCCGATAGGGCACGCCCTTGGCCAGCCCGACGCCGAAGGTCAGCGTCGACTCGAAGTCGCCCGTGTTGACGACCTGGATGACACCGGGCAGCGCGTACGTCCGGCGGGCCGGCCCGTAGGTGACGTTGCCGTGACGGTCGTGGCCGTCGGCCCGGCCGAAGCGGATCTGCAGCAGCGCGTCGCCCACGGCGTTCACCGGCCGGCCGGACCCGTCGGCGATCAGCTTGGACACGTAGCGCACGTCCCGCTGGGCGGGAACGCGACCGCGGAACTCGAAGACCAGCCGGTCCAGGCCGGGCTGGTGCGCGGCCCGGATGCCGGCCAGCGTGGGCGTGGCGGCGGTCTGAGCCGCGGCCTGCGCCGGTACGGCGAGCAGCCCGGTGGAGGTGGCCACCATCGCGGTGGCGATGAGGGGGCGGATCGGGAGCATGGCGATCATCTCTTTCCCCGTGAGTGCTCCTGATCCCAGGATGACCTCCGCGGCCGCCGGGCGACACCGGCGAAAGTCCCCTCCTGCCGGCTTTCCAGCCCTTGGGGGGACCAAACGTACTCGCCACCTCAGAGAGGACCAAAGGCACTCGTCTGGGGGACCTCGTCCCCGGGCGCCGGCCTTCCCGTCGGACGACGCTGAACATGACAGACCAAGTAGTGGAGGTTGCGATGAACCGACACATCGTCGTGGGCGTGGACGGATCCGCTCCGGCAATGGCAGCGGTGGAATGGGCCGCGGCGGACGCCCGGCGGCGTGGCGCCGGCCTGCGGATCGTGCACGTGTGCGGCCAGTGCCCGCAGGGCGAGCACTGCGCGCGAGCCCTGGCCGCGGCGGGTGACCGGGCGCGCGAGCTGGCCGATGACGTCGAGGTGAGCACGGAGGTGCTCCCCGGGAGCGCGGTCAAGGTCCTGATCGCCGAGTCCGGATCCGCCGACACCGTGGTCCTCGGGACCCGGGGGCTCGGCGGGTTCGCCGAAATGGTGGTCGGCTCGGTCAGCATGGCCGTCGCCGGGCACGCCGAAGGGCCGGTCGTGGTCGTGCACGCTCCCTCTGTGGCGCCGCACGGCCGGGTGGTGGTCGGCTACGACCGCTCGGAGAACTCCGAGGCGGCCATGGAGTACGCGATCGAGCAGGCCCGGGCGCGAGGCGTTCCGCTGGATGTCGTCTTCGCCTGGCAGACTCCCGTCTTCTCGCCGTACATGGCCGCCTACAACAGCCTGCTGGTGGACGTCTACCAGGCGGACACCCGGGCGGTGGCCGAGAGCGTGGCTCTGTGGCGGGAGAAGAATCCCGACGTCGAGATCACCCACGAGCCCGCAACCGGGCACCCGGTGAGCGTTCTCGCCAAGGCGGGGGAGAGCGCCGACCTCGTCGTGGTGGGCTCGCGTGGGCGGGGCGGGCTGGCCTCCACCGTGCTCGGCTCCGTCAGCCACGGCGTGCTGCACCACGTGACCTGCCCGGTCGCGGTGGTGCGGCCTCGGTGACCGCCGGTTTCCCCTTCACTCAGATCGGATTTCGCCCGGATCGGATGAGGACCCGCTCATCCGATCCGGGCAGGGTCCGGCGTCAGTCGTCTGCGTGGCGGGACAGGACGACCTTCAGCGCTCCCGTGCCGGCCGGGTCGGAGAACGTCTGGTAGGCGGCGTCCATGTCGTGCAGCTCGTAGCGGTGGGTGATGAAGGTGGTGGGGTCGAGCCGCCCGGCGGCGATCATGTCGAGCAGGGCCGGGGTGGAGCTGGTGTCGACGAGGCCGGTGGTGATGGTGAGGTTGCGGATCCACAGGTCTTCGAGGTGCAGGGTGGCGGGCGCGCCGTGGACGCCGACGTTGGCGACGTGGCCGCCCGGGCGCACCAGCCGGGTGCAGAGCTCGAACGTCTCCGGGATGCCGACGGCCTCGATGGCCACGTCGGCGCCCAGGCCGCCGGTCAGCTCGGAGACCGCGGCGGCGGCGTCGTCGCCGGCGCCGACGAGCAGGTCCGCGCCGAGCCTCTTGGCGGCCTCCAGCCGCGAGGCGGCCGGGTCCACGGCGATGATGTAGCTGGGCGTGAACAGCCGCGCGGTGGTGATGGCGGCCAGGCCGATCGGCCCGGCGCCGACCACGACGACGGTGTCGCCGGGCCGGACCCGGCCGTTGAGGACACCGACCTCGTAGGACGTCGGCAGGATGTCGGCGAGCATGAGCGCGGCCTCGTCCGTGACGCCGTCGGGCAGCAGGTGGGTGGAGGTGTCGGCGAACGGGACGCGGACGTGCTCGGCCTGGGTGCCGTCGATGCGGTGGCCGAGGATCCAGCCGCCGCCGCCCAGGCATTGGCCGTACGTTCCCGTGCGGCAGTAGCGGCAGCGGCCGCAGGCGGTGATGCAGGAGACCAGGACCCGGTCTCCCCGCTTGACAGTGGTGACCGCGCCGCCGGTCGCGGTGACCGTGCCGACGGCTTCGTGGCCGAGTATCCTGCCCGGCTCGACCGTGGGGACGTCGCCTTTGAGTATGTGCAGGTCGGTGCCGCAGATCGTAACGGCGTCCACGCGTACGATCGCGTCCGTCGGCTCGATGACCTGCGGATCCGGGGCGTCTTCCCAGGTGCGCCGGCCTGGCCCGTGGTAGATCAGCGCCTTCATGGTGACCTCCTGTCCTATTCTCCCACCCTCTCTCCGCGACCCACGGAGAGGTAGGGGCGAAGGCCCCGGACGCCCCGCCGGCCGGGAGCGGGGGCGTGCCGAAGGTCCCTGACCTGAGAGGACTTCGTCCTCTGGGGGTCGCCCGATGCCGGGTGTGTGCTGGAGACGTGGGAATCAGGACCCCACGGAAGGAGGTCGCGATGAGCCTGCCTGAGCGGAGAGAGATGAGGCTCCCCTTCCCGGAGCTGTTCGAGTGGATGGAGAGCCCGATGTTCGGGTTCCGGCCCTTCGGACAGATCGTCCGGGTCGAGGACTACATCGCCGACGGCCGGTACGTGCTGCGGGCCGAACTGCCCGGCATCGACCCTGACAAGGATGTCGAGGTCACCGTGAGCGGTGGCCTGCTCCACATCCGGGCCGAGAAAGCCAGGAAGACCACCGATCCGCACCGTTCCGAGTTCGCCTACGGGTCGCTCTCCCGGACGGTCACGCTGCCCGCCACGGCCAAGACCGATGACGTCAAGGCCGTCTACAAGGGCGGCATCCTGGAGGTCAGCGTGGGGCTGGCCGAGGACAAGAAGGCCGAAGGCCGGCGGATCACCGTCGAGCACTGACGCCAGGCCGGGCGCGGGCGGGTCCCTGCCCGCGCCCGATCTCCCCCCGCGAGAGGCGGTCCTTGGGCCTTCATCGCCGGGACCAACGGCCCTGCACACCCATTCTCAGCCGCGCTTCGCTGGTGTGATGACAGAGGAGGAACCATGATCGTTGTAGGTGTCGACGGCTCCGTGCCCGCACGCGCCGCAGTCGACTGGGCCGCCGGTGACGCTGTCCGCATGCACCAGTCGCTGCTGCTCGTCCATGCGGTGGACCGCACGCCGTACCAGATCGCCAAATTCCCGGGCCCCGACCGGCCCGACACGTTGCTGCGGGCGAGTCACAAGGTGTTGCAGGAGGCGGTGGCGCTCGTCCACGAGCGGCAGCCGACCGTCGAGGTGACGACACAGGTGGTGGAAGGGGCGCCCGCGGCGGTCCTGCTCGATCAGGGCAGAACGGCCACCGAGCTGGTCGTCGGCAGCCGGGGTCTGGGCGGGCTCGCCGGAGCGCTGCTCGGCTCGGTCAGCGAACACGTCGCCGGGCAGGCCGACTGCCCGGTCGTGGTGGTGCACGGCGACCGGCGACCCAAATACGGCGAGGTCGTGGTGGGCGTGGACGACTATCCCGAATCCCAGCCCGCCCTGGCCTACGCCTTCGAGCAGGCGGCCCTGCGCGGAAGCACCCTGCGGGCCCTGCACATCTGGCAGCTGCCGGTGCGCGTGTTCGCCACCGAGCGTCCTCATGAGATGCACGAGACCCGCACCGTTCGGCAGCGGGCCGTCGCGGACCGGCTGTCGACTTTCCGGGCGGAATACCCGCAGGTGACGATCGCCGAGGACGTCCGGTGCGGACACGCGGTCGATGCGCTCACGCAGGCCTCCCTGCACGCCGATCTGCTGGTGGTGGGCTCTCATGGGCGCGGCACCGTCCGCTCGGCACTGCTCGGCTCGGTCAGCCGGGCCACCCTGCACCACGCGCGCTGCACGGTCGCCGTCGTTCGCGGGACCTGAGGCGCGCTCACGCGGAGGAGGGGCTCATGGACGTGGCCTGGCGCATCGAGGTGTACGGAGCCGTGCAGGGCGTGGGGTTCCGGCCGTTCGTCCATCGCCTGGCGACCGGGCTGGGGCTCCGGGGGGACGTACGGAACGCCGGCGGGCACGTGGTGATCAACGCCACCGGCTCCCGAGCCCGCCTGGAGGCGTTCCTGTCCACGATGACATCGGACCAGCCCGGCGCGGCGCAGATCCGCGACCTGGTGGTGACCCCCGACCGCCCGGACGGGCGGCCGGCCGGCTTCGAGATCGTCGAGAGCGAGGCCGTGCCGGGCCGGGCCCGGGAGATCCCGCCCGACCTGGCCACCTGTGCGGATTGCCTGCGCGAGCTGTTCGATCCGGCCAACAGGCGTCACCGCTACCCGTTCATCAACTGCACGGCCTGCGGGCCGCGGGCGACCATCGTGGAAAGCCTCCCCTACGACCGCGTCCGCACCACGATGCGGGCGTTCGAGATGTGTGCCGCGTGCGCCGCCGAATACCACGACCCCGCCGACCGCCGCTTCCACGCCGAACCCATCGCCTGCGGCTCCTGCGGCCCCCGGCTGCGCTTCACGAGCGTGGAGGGGGATGCCGCGCTGCGGGCCGCCGTCGAGATCGTCTCGGCCGGAGGCGTGGTCGCGGTCAAGGGGCTCGGCGGCTTCCAGCTCGTCTGTGACGCGCTCGACGGCGCGGCCGTGGCGCGGATACGCCAGATCAAGGGGCGGGAGGCGAAACCGCTGGCGGTCATGGTCAGGGACGTCACGGCGGCGGATGCGCTCGCGGTGCTCACCGAGCCCGCCCGGGCCCTGCTGCGGGGACCGTCGGCGCCGATCGTGCTGGCGCCGCGGCGGCTCGGGGTGCTGGCGCCCGAGGTCTGCAACGGGCTCGCGGACGTCGGGTTGTTCCTGCCGTACACGCCGCTGCACCACCTGCTGCTCGACGGGCTGCGCGGCCCGCTGGTGGTCACCAGCGCCAACCACGCCGACAGCCCCATGTGCGTCGAGCCGCCGTCCGGGCTGGACGTGGACGGCGTGCTCACCCATGACCGGCCCATCGCGGCCCGCTACGACGACTCGGTGATCCGCTCGTTCGGGTCGCGTTCGACGGTGATCCGCCGCGCCCGCGGCCTGGCGCCGGCGCCGCTGCGCCTGCCGATCAGCACGCCGGAGCCCCTGCTCGCCGTCGGCGCCCAGCTCAAGAGCACGTTCACGCTGGCCGACGGCGAGCACGCGGTCCTCGGGCCGCACATCGGCGACCTGTCCGACGCCGAGACCCTGGACGCGTACGAGGCGGCGCTCGGGAGCCTGAGCCGCATCCACGCCATCGATCCCGTCCACACCGTCCACGACCTGCATCCCGGCTACCTGTCCACCCGCCTGGCCCGGCGCCTGCCCAGCCGCATCGCGGTCCAGCACCATCACGCGCACGTGGCCGCCGTGGCCGCCGAGCACGCCCTGCGACCGCCGTTCCTCGGCGTCGCCTACGACGGGCTGGGTCTGGGCGACGACGGCACGTTCTGGGGCGGCGAGCTGCTGCTGGCCGGCTACACCGGCTACCGGCGGCTCGGCCGCTTCTCGCACGCGCCGATGCCCGGCGGGAGCGCGGCCGTACTCAGGCCGGCCCGCATGGCACTCGGCTACCTGCTCGGCGGCGAGACCATCGGCGAGCCCATACCCGATGGCCTCGCCGCCGGGCTGCCCGACCGCGACGTCATCCGGCGCATGATCACGCGAGGGGTGAACTGTCCCGTCGCCTCCAGCGCGGGCCGGCTGTTCGACGCCGCGGCGGCGCTCCTGGGGGTGTGCGACGTCAACGGCTTCGAGGGCGAGGCGGCGCTACGCCTGGAGCAGGCGGCGGCCGAGTTCCCCGGGGCCGAGCCGCTGGCCTGGCGGCTGGAGCGGCGGGACGGCGTGTGGGTGTACGACGGCGTCGCCACGCTGCGGCACCTGCTGGAGGCCAAGGCGGACGGCGAGCCGGCCGGCCGGCTCGCCGCCGCCTTCCACGCCACCGTCGCGGCGGTCACCGTGCTGCTGTGCGAGCGGGCCGCCGCCGAGCACGACGTCACCCAGGTGTGCCTGTCCGGCGGCGTGTTCCAGAACCGGCTGCTCGCCACGGACGTGCTGGCCAGGCTGTCGGCGGCCGGGTTCGAGCCGTACATCGGCGAGCGGGTCCCGGTCAACGACGGCGGCATCAGCTACGGCCAGGCGGCGATCGCCGCGGCGCGCCTGTCGGGCCGGACCGGCGGCGATGCGAGGTCGTCATGTGCCTAGGAGTGCCGGGCCGGATCGTCGGCCGCGACGGCGAGATGGGGACGGCCGACTTCGACGGGCTGCGGCGTGAGGTGTGCCTGTCGTACACGCCCGAGGCGCGGCCGGGCGACTACGTGATCGTGCACGTCGGGTTCGCGATCTCGCTGCTGGACGAGGACGAGGCGCTGCGCACGCTCGAGGTGCTGCGCGCGATCCCGGGAGGGCTGGATGAGGTATCTCGATGAGTATCGGGACCCGGTGCTCGCCCGGAGGCTCGTGGCCGAGATCCGCGCCGCCGCGACCCGGCGGTGGTCGGTCATGGAGGTCTGCGGCGGGCAGACGCACACCATCGTCAGGCAGGGCATCGACGAGCTGATCCCGGTACGCATGGTGCACGGCCCCGGCTGCCCGGTCTGTGTGACACCGCTGGCCACCATCGACCGCGCCCTCGCCATCGCGGACCACCCAGAAGTGATCTTCACGTCGTTCGGCGACATGCTGCGCGTCCCCGGCTCCGGCGGCGACCTGCTGTCGGCCAAGGCCCGGGGCGCGGACGTACGCGTCGTCTACTCGCCGCTCGACGCCGTGCGGGTGGCCGCGGCGAACCCCGGCCGGCAGGTGGTGTTCTTCGCGGTCGGATTCGAGACCACGGCGCCGGCCAACGCGATGGCCGTGCTGCGCGCCGCCGAGGAGGGGCTGGCCAACTTCAGCGTGCTGGTCAGCCACGTCCTGGTGCCGCCGGCGATGGCCGCGATCATGGAGTCCGCGCCGGCCGCCGACGGCGGCGTGGACGCGTTCCTGGCGGCCGGTCACGTCTGCGCCGTCATGGGCTGGACCGAGTACGAGCCGCTCGCCGCGCGCTACCGGGTGCCGATCGTGGTCACCGGGTTCGAGCCGCTCGACCTGCTGGAAGGCATCCTCATGGCCGTGCGGCAGCTGGAGGAGGGGCGCTTCGAGGTCGAGAACCAGTACGCGCGGGCGGTCCGCCGCGACGGCAACACCTTCGCCCGGGACGCGCTCCGAAGGGTGTTCCGGGTGAGCGACCAGACGTGGCGGGGGATCGGGGAGATCCCGGCCAGCGGGTTGGTCCTCGCACCCGAGTTCGCGGCCTTCGACGCCGCCGCACGCTTCGAGGTGCGCGGGCTGAGCACGGCCGAGCATCCCGGCTGCATCGCCGGGGAGATCCTGCGCGGCACCCGCACGCCGCTCGACTGCTCCTCCTACGGGACGCTGTGCACGCCACGCCGCCCCCTGGGCGCGCCGATGGTCTCCGCCGAGGGCACCTGCGCCGCCTTTCACAACGCCGGCCGTACGAGACGGGAGCCGCCATGAGCACGGCATACGATCCGATCGCCGCCACCTGCCCGGTCCCGCACGCCGAGGGCGAGCGGGTGCTGCTCGGCCACGGCTCGGGCGGGCAGCTCATGGCCGAGCTGCTCGCCGACCTGACTCCGCGCCTGGGCGCCCGCGCCACGGAGGATGCCGCGGTCGTCGTCACCGGCGCGCCCGAGGTCGTGATGTCCACCGACGGGTTCGTGGTCACGCCGCGCTTCTTCCCCGGCGGTGACATCGGCTCGCTGGCCGTGCACGGCACGGTCAACGACCTGGCCATGATGGGGGCGGTGCCGGTCGCGCTCAGCCTGGCCTACATCGTCGAGGAGGGCCTGCCGCTGGAGGAGCTGCGCCGCGTCACCACGTCGGTCGCCGAGGCGGCCCGCGGCTGCGACGTCCGGGTCGTGACCGGCGACACCAAGGTCGTCGGCAGAGGCGCGGCGGACGGCCTCTACCTCACCACGACCGGGATCGGCATCCGGCTGCCCGGCGCGGCCCCGGCCGCCGCGAACGGCCGGCCGGGTGACGCGGTGCTGCTGTCCGGCCCGATCGGGCTGCACGGCGTCACCATCCTCAGCACCCGCGAGGGCCTCGGCTTCGAGAGCGAGCTGACCTCCGACAGCCGGCCGCTGCACCGCCTGGTCGCGGCGATGATCACGGCGGGACGTTGCGGCGTGCACGTGATGCGCGATCCCACCAGAGGCGGTCTGGCCAGCGCGCTCAACGAGCTGGCCGCCGCCTCGGAGGTGGGCGTGGAGCTGGAGGAGTCCGCCGTTCCCGTCCCGGCCCAGGTGGCCGCCGCCTGCGATCTGCTGGGCCTGGACCCGCTGCACGTGGCCAACGAGGGCTGCCTCGTGGCGTTCGTGGACCCGGCCAGGGCCGGCGAGGTCCTCGCCGCGATGCGCGAGCTGCCGGAAGGCGCGGGCGCCGAGCGCATCGGCACCGTGGTGCCGGACCATCCGGGCCGCGTCGTCATGCGGACCCTGGTCGGTTCCAGGCGGGTCGTCGACATGCTGGTGGGCGAGCAGCTTCCCCGGATCTGCTGAGGTCACGCGCGCGCACGGGGCTCGCCCAGATCCCGTGCGATCGTCCGGGCGAGGTACGACACGGCCGCGGCGGCCGGCTCCGACATCCCGGCGCCCAGGCCGAACCCGGCTCCTTCCACGGTGTAGACGATCAGCTCCCCGGGAAGCCGGCCGAGCGTCCCGGCCAGTGTCACGGCGTCGGCCAGCGAGAGGGCGTGGGTGCTCGCGCCGCCGCCGGGCAGGTGGCCGAGAGCGCGGTGGCACCGTACGGTGCCCGGCGGCTCGCCCGAGCTCGCGGCGTCGATCACGATGGCGACGTCGGCACCCGTCCAGGCCTCGATGAGCTCGGCCGGATCGCCGCCGTTCTCGACGGCGGGCACGCCCATGCCGCGCAGCAGCCGGGCCACGGCGAGTCCGGCCCCGTCGTCTCCCCGGTAGTCGTTGCCGAGCCCGATGACCACGGTCCTAGCCATGGCGGAGACGCAGGTCGAGGAAGTGGGCCGAGCAGGAGATGCACGGGTCGTGGTTGCGGATCGCGCGCTCGCACAGCTCGGTGAGCTCGGGGACGGGCAGGCTGAGGCGAGGCTCGACGAGGGCGTGCAGGTCGGCTTCGATGCGGGCCTGGTTCTGGGCGGTCGGCGGGACGATGTCGGCCTCGGCGATCAGGCCGGCGTCGTCGATCCGGTAGCGGTGGTAAAGGGTGCCGCGCGGGGCCTCGGAGGCGCCGTGGCCCTCGCCGGAACGGGCTGTGACAGGCAGCGCTGCCTGGTCCGGCGGGGTGTATCGCTCGATGATGCGAAGCGCCTCCTCGCAGGCGTGCACGATCTCCACGGCGCGGACGACGATGCTGCGGAACGGGTTGCGGCACACCGGCCCGAGCCCGGCGTCAGCGGCGGCGCGCGAGGCCAGCGGGGACAGGCGCGCGGCGTTGAGCGCGTAGCGGGCCAGGGGCCCGGTGAGGTAGCCGGGACGGCCGTCGAGGCGGGCGTGCAGCGCGGTGGAATGCGGCACCTGCTCCTCGACGACGTGGCGTGGCCAGTCGGCGACGGGGAAGGAGGTGCCGTCGCTGACGGCGACGTCGCCGGACAGGATGGCGTAGTCGGTGGGGTGACGCAGCGCGAGGAAGCGGTAGTCGTGCTCGACGCCGGGGAAATCGAAGCCGCTGACCCACTCGACGGTGGCCAGGGCCGCTCGCAGCGCGTCCTGGAGGCGTTCGGCCACGGGCGTGAGATCGCGGGGCGCGTGGTAGAAGCCGCCCACCCTGACGTTGATCGGGTGGATGGCGCGCCCGCCGACGGCGGCGACCAGCTCGTTGCCCGCCTTCTTCAGCGCCAGGCCGCGCTCGACCAGCGGCCGGTGGTCGGCGGCCATGGCGAGGCCGCTGGGATAGCCGAGGAAGTCGGGGGCGTGCAGCAGGTAGATGTGCAGGGCGTGGGACTCGATCCACTCGCCGTAGTAGAGCAGGAGCCGCAGGTCGCGTAGCGGGCCCTCGACGGTGACGCCGCAGGCCGACTCCAGGGCCTGGCAGGCGCTCATCTGGTAGGCGACGGGGCAGATCCCGCAGACGCGGGCGGTGATGTCGGGCGGCTCGGTGAAGGCGCGCCCGCGCAGCAGCGCCTCGAAGAAACGCGGCGGCTCGTAGATGCGCAGCTGCAGGTCGGTGATGCGGCCGCCGCGGGCGCGGACGAGCAGCGCGCCTTCACCTTCGACCCGGGTGAGGCCGCCGACACGGATGGTCTTATGCGTCACTGCTGCTCCCGGAGGTGGTGACGGTGAAGGTTCGGTAGACGCGGGCGAGCTCGTCGTCGTCCATGCCGGCCGCGCGCAGACGCGCGTTCAGCGCGGCGGCGTTGGGCGTTTCCATGGGGCCGAAGCAGCCGAAACAGCCGCGGTTGAACGCCGGGCACAGCGCGCCGCAGCCGGCCTGGGTGACCGGGCCGAGACACGGGGTGCCGTGGGCGACGAGTACGCAGGGGTTCCCGCGGGCCTTGCACTCGACGCAGACGCTGTGGGCGGGCACGACGGGCCGCCGCCCGGCCAGGAAGGCGCCGATGACCTCCAGGAGCTGCCGCTTGTCGATGGGGCAGCCGCGCAGCTCGAAGTCGACGGGCACGTGCGCGGAGACCGGGGTCGAGCGGTCCAGGGTCTCGATGTAGTCGGGCCTGGCGTAGACGACGGAGGCGAACTCGCGTACGTCCGCCAGGTCGCGCAGCGCCTGCACGCCGCCGGCGGTGGCGCAGGCGCCGATGGTCACCAGGTGCTTGGAGACGCGGCGGACGTGTTCGATCCGCTTCAGGTCGGCGGGGGTCGTGATCGACCCCTCCACCAGGGACAGGTCGTAGGGGCCCGGGCCCTGGGCGCTGGAGGCTTCCAGGAAGTACGCGATGTCCACCCTGGCGGCCACGGCCGGCAGCTCGTCCTCGCAGTCGAGGAGGGTGAGCTGGCATCCGTCGCACGAGGCGAACTTCCAGACGGCGAGTTTCTTCACAGTTGCCGCACCTCCAGCAGATCGGCGACCTGGTCATAGGTGAGCACGGGGCCGTCCAGGCAGGTGAACAGGGGACCGAGCTGGCAGTGGCCGCAGCGGCCGATGCCGCACTTCATGTTGCGCTCCAGTGACAGCGCGATCCGCCCGGCCGGTACGCCGCGCCGCAGCAGGTCCTGCGCGGTGGCGCGCATCATGACCTCCGGGCCGCAGACGAAGGCGTAGGTGCGGCTCGGCTCGAAGACGACCCTGCCGATGAGCTTGGTGATCAGACCGACCGGGCCCTTCCACGCCCGGTCGGGGTGATCGACGGTGACCTGCACGTCGAAGTCGCGGCCCCAGCGGGCCAGCTCGCGCGGATAGATCAGCGTGGCCGGGGTCCGGGTGCCGGTGATCAGGCTGATCCGGCCGAAGCGGGCGCCGTGCGCGGCGAGCTCGCGGATCACCGGCCGCAGCGGGGCCAGGCCGAGCCCCCCGGCCGCGACCACCACGTCCAGGCCGGCCGCCCGGGAGAGGTCGAAGTGGGTGCCGAAGGGGCCGCGTACCCCGATGACCGCGCCGCGGGGCGTGCGGCAGAGGGCGCGGCTGACGGCGCCCACCGCGCGGACGGTCTGCACGTAGCCGCCCGAGCGGGCGTGCCCGCTGATGGAGATGGGGATCTCGCCGACGCCGGGGGCGTACAGCATCGTGAACTGGCCGGGCAGGAAGGGCGGGCACCTACCTTCGACCGGCTCCAGGGTGAGGGTGACGGTGTCGGCCCGGTCAGGCCGGCGCGAGCGCACGCGGTACGGAACGGGGATCATCGCAGCCGCTCCAGCTCTTGGGTGAGATCGATGCCGGTCGGGCACCAGGTGATGCACCGGCCGCAGCCGACGCAGCCGTAGGTGCCGAACTGGTCGACCCAGGTGGAGAACTTGTGGGTGAGCCACTGCCGGTAGCGGGCCGCGCCCGAGGAGCGGACGGGTGCGCCGCCCAGCTCGGTGAACTCCAGCGCGAAGCAGGAGTCCCAGCGTTCGGAGCGTTCCGCGGTGCCGTCGGCGAGGTCGGTGCCGTCCTCGATCGTGACGCAGAAGCAGGTCGGGCAGACCATGGTGCAGTTCGTGCAGGTCAGGCAGCGGGTGGCGATCTCGTCCCAGACGGGGGACTCGCGCCGCTCCGCCAGGCGTTCCTTGACGCCGTCGAGGTCCACGTGGCGGCCCATCCGCCGCCGGGCGGTCTCGCCGGCCTGCCGGGCGGCCTCGTGGTCGGCGCCGGTGGCGGGCCGGGACGGCAGAGCCGCAAGGAGCCTGCCGCCGTGCTCGCTGCCCGGCTCGGCCAGGAACCGGTGCGGGCCGGTCAGCTCGGTGAGCGCCAGGTCGAAGCCGGAGGTCGCCTGCGGTCCCGTGCCCGTCGAGGCGCAGAAGCAGGTCCCGCCGGGGACCGCGCAGTTGACCGCGATGAGGAACAGCGCCTCCCTGCGCTTGCGGTAGGCCTCGTCGGGGTGCCGGCCGCCCAGGAACACCCGGTCCTGTACGGCCAGCCCGGCCAGGTCACAGGCCCGCACGCCCAGCAGCGCCACCTTGGGCGCGGCCACGGGGCTCTCCTCCGGCACGCCGTCCCGCATGCGGAACAACGTGCTGCGGGGCGGGTGGGTGAACCGCTTGACGGAGTCGGGGCTGGCGGCGAACCCGAAGACCAGCTCGTCCGCCCCTTCGCGCAGCCGGTACGAGCCCGGCGCCTGCTCATCCGTCCAGCCCGCGGGCAGGTCGGCGGCCGACTCCAGCTCGGTGAAGCGGATCACGCCGTCGTGGACCGCCGGGCCCACGACGGCGTACCCGCGCTCGCGCAACGCGCCGATCAGCGCGTCCAGCGAATCGAGGACGACGGGCCCCATGTCATGCTCCGCCCCACATCGGCAGATCCGCGATGTCGTCGTGCTTCCATTCGAGGGTGCCGCGGACGGAGCCGACACCGTCCACGCTCTCGGTCAGGCGGACGGTCGTGAGCGCCTGGCTGCGCTCGGGGAGGTTCCCCGACAGGGCGGCCACGCCCTCGGTCGCCATGACGTCCAGACCGGCGGCGTCGGCGCGGACGGCTTCTCGGACGTCCTGCTCGATGTCGTGGTCCGGGCGGAGGAAGACCTTGATGAGGTCGCGGCGGCTGACGATGCCGATGAGGCGGCCGTCGGGGTCGACGACGGGCAGGCGTTTGACGCCGTGGCGGTCCCTGAGCCGGGCGGCGGTGACGACGGGGGCGTCGGCGTCGGTGACGTGGGCGGGTGAGGTCATCAGGTCCTCCTGAGGTGCCTGACCCGGACGATGCCGGGCGTGCTCCGGGCTACTTGGCATCCCACTTGGAGTCGTCGGTCTTCCAGGTGAGCTTGTCGACCACGTCGACCACGCCGTTGACCCGGGCGGTCATGCGGACGGCGATGCCCGTCTCCGTGCGGTGCTCCATCCAGCCGGACAGGGTCACGATGCCCTGCTCCACCTGCACGTGCACGCCTTCGGTGTTCACCCACAGCTCGCGGTCGAGGACGTCGGCGCGGATCTCGGCGGCGATCTCCTCGTCTCCCCGCAGGAACAGCTTGACCAGGTCGCGGCGGCTGACGATGCCCTGCAGCCGGCCGTTGTAGTCGGTGACGGCGAGCCGCTTGACGTCGTGGGCGTCCATGAGACGGGCGGCGGCGACGGCCGAGGCCTCGGGGTAGACGGTGACGGCGGGGCTGGTCATGAGCTCGGCGGCGGTGTCGCCGGCGGCCTTCTGCCGGCCCTTGGGGTGGCGCAGCCGGGCGCGCAGCGGCGGGCGGTAGCCCTCGCGGTAGAACTGCTCGCGGAACTCTTCCTTGCGCAGCAGGTCGGCCTCGGAGACCATGCCGATCACGTGGTTGTCGTCGTCCAGCACCGGCACGGCGCTGATGCCGCCGGCGATGAGCGCTTCGGCGATGTCCTTGAACGGGGTGGTGGCGGTGACGGAGACGACCTTGGTCGTCATCACGTCCGCGACGGTCATGCGCATGGCGGGTCAGCTTCCTTCTGGGTTCTGTGCCGTCTTCCTCTTGTTCGGTGGTCCCATCACAGCTCGGGTCGCGAGCCGGACGTAGGGCCGGAAGTCCCGATCCCTTGCGGTCCTTGGTCGGCGCGTCGCCCCTGCCGCCACCCGAACGGGCTCACCACGAGCGCACCGATGCCGGGCCGGCGGCGAGGTCTCCGATGTCGCGCCGCGTGACGACGGCGAGCTTCTCGGCGAGGTCGGCCAGCGCGCGCGAGGCGGCCAGCTCGTCGCCGATCTCCGGCACCGCGGGATCGGACGGGTTGCGCCGGGCACGCCCCGTGCCCGCCAGCTCGGTGCGATCCCGGGTGGTCAGAACGGCTCTCGCATAGGTGTCGTCGCCGTCCTCGGCGAGGTAGATCTGCACGGTCCACTGCTTGGCTTCCATGTCCTCGGCCTCCTCCTCGTCAGTCGTTCGTCTCCATCTCACGCCCGCGCGCGGCCGTCCCGGCAGAGGCGAAAGTCCGCGAGCCGAGCGGGACCATCGCCGCCCGGCTCGGGACCTTCGCGCGTACCCCGCCCGGAGGCCGCTTGCCAAGGTGGAGTGCAGGACGGTGATTCACATGCGGAAGAAAGTGCTGGTCCTGGGCGGCAACTTCGCCGGGCTGCACGTCGCGCTCGGTGTCCGGCACGAGCTGGACGGGGATGTCGACGTCACGGTCGTGTCGGAGTCGGACCGCTTCCTGTTCACCCCGTCGACGGTGCCGACGGCGCCCACACGATCACCACGCTGGCCGATGCCGTGCGGGCGGGGGAGGGGTGGCGCGGCTACCTCGATGATCCCGGCCCGGTCGTGATCGGTGCGACGCAGGGCGCGGGGTGCTTCGGCGCGGCCTACGAGTTCCTGTTCAACACCTCGTACCAGCTCAAGAAGGCGGGGCTGCGCGGCCGGGTGCCGCTCACGTACGTGACCGCCGAGCCTTTCCTCGGCCACTTCGGCATCGGCGGGCTGCCCGGCGGCGAGAAGCTGCTCAGGCTCTTCCTGAAGAAGGAGGGCATCGAGGCGGTCACGGGGGTCGCCATGGAGGAGATCGCGCCCGGCAAGCTGCGCCTGGCCGACGGCCGGAACCTGCCCTACGCGTACGCGATGATCGTGCCCCCGTTCACCGGCCAGGAGGTCGTGCGGAGCGTGCCGGGACTGGCGGACGAGAGCGGTTTCGTCCCCGTGCGCGACACCTACCAGTCACGAGGCTTCCCCGACATCTACGCGGTGGGCGTCGCGGCGGCGGTCAAGGTGCCGTGGACGGCCGCCATCCCGGTGGGCGTGCCCAAGACCGGTTTCCCCACGGAGGTCCAGGCCCGCGTGGCGGCGGCCAACATCGCGGCACAGATCCGCGGTGAGGAGCCGGCCGCGCACAAGGAGTTCGGCGCGATCCCGGCCGTCTGCGTCATGGACGCGGGCAACAACGGCGTGCTGATCCTGGCCGACCGGATGCTGCCGCCGCGCAAGTTCGGCGTGATGATCCCAGGGCCGCAGTCGCATGCGGCCAAGGTCATGTTCGAGAAGTACTTCCTGTGGAAGACGCGCCACGGCTACGTCCGCCTGCCTTGATCGACAGGCTGTGCCCCGCCGGGGACCGGCACCTGTACACGAATGCGCCGGCCGGGGAGGGCCGGTGCTCGGAGCCGACAAGGAACGGAGCCCAGATGAAATTGACGGAACTGCTCGGAGACGAGGCCGGTTTACCTGCTCGAACACCGAGCCTCGGGCGTGGCCCGCGAGTCGCTGCACGTGCCGGGACCGGACTTCGTGGACCGCGTCGTGGCCTGCACCGACCGCAGCCCGGCGGCGCTGCGTACCTCGACCCCGACGTCACAGTGGCCTGAGGTGTGAACGCCTGGACACAGGACCGAGATCCTTCCTTTTCGGAGCGGAGACGAGGAGTTCGCCATGAAGGTGACCGCACGAGATCGGCTGTTCCGCGCTCGTCCCGGCAGATGCCCGGTGATCCCGCCGCTGGGCACGCCACGTGGCGACAGCCGGCGGAAGCGCGCCGTGGGAGGCGGAGCGGTGATCGACCGCGCCAGCCCATCGGACGTCGCCATGCTCGCGATGGGCGCGGGCGCCTCGCTGTCGCAACGGGCGGGCGCCGTCCTGCTGCTGGACCCGGGGACGGGGTTCTCGGTGGCACAGGCGACGGCGCTGGTGGCGGACCGGATCCGATCCGTGCCGCGGCTGCGGCGGCGGCTGGTACGCGTGCCGTTCGGCGGCGGCCGCCCGGTATGGGTGGACGATCCGCGCTTCGACCTCGATCTGCACGTACGGGAGCGCACATGTCCCGCGCCGGGAGACGAGCGGGCGCTGCTGGACCTGGCCGCCGAGGTGCTGACCGGCCCGCTCCCGCCCTCGCGGTGGACGGCGGTCTTCGTCACCGGGCTGAGCGACGGCGCGGTGGCGCTGATCGTCGCCTTCGACCACGTGCTGGCCGACGGGATCGGCGGCCTCGCCCTCCTGGCGGCCCTCGTCGATCCGGCGCGACGGCCCGCGCCCGGCGGCTTCCCGGTGCCCCCGCCGTCCCTGCGGAGCCTCGCCGCCGACGCTTTCGCCGAACGGCTGCGCGCGCTCGGCCGAGTGCGCGGCTACGCGCGGGACGCGAAGACGGCCATGGCGGCGACGGGCGGGCTGTGGCCTGAGCCCATCGCCCGCTGTTCGCTGTTGCGGCCGACCGGCCCGCGCCGGAGATTCGCGGTCGTACGGGCGGACCTCGCGGCCGTGCGATCCGCGGCCCACCGCCACGGCTGCACCGTCAACGACGCGCTCCTGACGGCGATCATCGGAGCGCTGGGCAGAGTGCTGCGGCGGCGTGGCGAGCACGTCGGCGAGCTGTCGGTCTCGGTGCCGGTGTCGGCGCGGCCCATCGCCTCCTCCAGCGAGCTCGGCAACCGGTTCGGCGTGCTGATCGCCGCCCTGCCCGTCGCCGGCCTGCCGGGGCAACGGATGGTGCGGATCGCCGCGCTGCTCGCCGGGCGGAAGAAGGCGGCCGCGGAAGCCTCCGCGGCCGGGCTGTTCGGCCCCATGTTCCGGGTGCTGGCCGCGTTCGGGGCCTACCGGTGGTACCTGCGCCACCAGCGCCGCATCCACACCCTGGTCAGCAACGTGCGCGGCCCTGGCCGGCCGCTGACCTTCGCCGGCGCCACCATCCGGCAGATGATTCCCGTGGCGGTCGCGGAGAGCGGCAACGTGACGGTGAGTTTCGAGGTCCTGTCCTACGCGGGCACGCTGACCATCACGGTCATCGCCGACCCCGACGGCGTCCCGGATCTGGACGAACTCGTCGCCGGGCTGCGGCACGAGCTCGCCGGCGCCGCGGTGCCCGCACTGCCGGCGCCGGCCACCTGAGGCAGGTCGCGGGTTCTCCAGGCCGGCGAGGCGAGCAGCGGCGAGCGTCCCCGGCCGGCCGGGCGGAGCCGCCCACCGCCCGGCGAGTGTCCTCGCCTGCTCCCCGGGCCCGGAGGGCGGGGTCAGAGGCCGTGGACGCGGCGGCCGGTGATCTGGTGCGGTACGACGCGGATGTACAGGTGGCGTTCGCCGCCGGCCCAGGGCGTGACCCCGGCCTCGCTCACGGTGGCCACTTCGTCCTCCGGCACGTGGTGCGCCGGCCCTTGGACGAGGACGCTCCAGCCGCCGCGCTGGGCCTCGTCGATGCGGTCCACCTGGAAACCGATCTTGATGTCCACGCCTTCGAGCCCGGTGCGCAGATCCTGGTCCATGGGGCCGCCGCGGGCGGTGCGGAAGACGATGGCGCCGTCGTGGATCTTGTAGTTGACGGGCAGCACCGTCGGCCCGTGCGAGCCGTTGAAGGCGACCCGGCCGATCCCGCCCGGCGCGATCAGGCGCAGGCACTCCTCGGGCTCCAGCACCTGCAGGACCGGGTCGGCCGTGGCGGGCCCCGGGCCCGGCGGGCGGTCGCGGCCACCGCCCAGCAGGTCCTCCACGGTGGTCTCAAGAGCCTTGGCCAGCCGGGTCACCGTGCCCCTGTCGGGCGTCTCCAGATGGTCCTCCAGGTACTGGACGTATCCGGCAGACATGTCCGCGCGATCGGCGACCTCCTTCAAGGTGAGGTCGAGTCTCGTACGGTGATGGGTGATGCGACGTCCGAAGTCGCCGGCGTGTGTCATGAGCATGCCCTTCGTAGTGATGACAGGACTGGAGCCCAACGCGCTGCCCCGCAGGAGGCTACCCATTCGCCCGGCGTACCGGACAGGGTCCTTCGGCCCCGGATCGCCGGGCTCTCCGGGGACCTAAGGCGGTGTTTCATAAGTTGGGTCAGAGCCACTCGTTGATCGCGGTGATGCTCAGGGTGGCCTGGTAGCGCACGGCGAGTTTGTCGTACCTGGTGGCCATGCCGCGGTTGCGTTTGAGCTGGTTGATACCGCACTCCACGGCATGGCGTTGCTTGTACCGCCCGGGGTCGAAGGCCGGCGGGCGTCCGCCCTTCGACCCCAGCTTGCGCCGGTTGGCGGCCTGGTCGGCCTTGGTCGGGATCGTCGCCCGGATCCCGTGCCCGCGCAGGTAGGCCCGATTGGCTCTGGCCGCGTACGCCTTGTCAGCCAGGACCCGATCTGGCCGGGTCCGGGGCCGACCGCCACCCAGCCGAGGAACTCGAATGCGTTGCAGGACCGGCACGAACTGCGGGCTGTCACCACTGACCGCCGGTCAACAGCAGCGACAGCGGCTTGCATCCCTGCTCGCAAGCGAGATGGACCTTCGTGGTCCGCCCGCCCCGGGAACGCCCCAACGCGTGGTCGTCTGGCTCGGTGTCCACCCCGCCAGGCGGCTCCTTCTGCGCCGCACCGTCTCGGCGGGCGCCGGCGGCATGCTGATGGGCGCGGGCCGTGGTGGATTCCACGCTGACATCCCCGCGGATCCGTCCGGCCGCATCGGCGTGCGCCTGCAACGCGGTCAGCAGCAACTGCCAGGTTACGTCCCGCTGCCAACGGCGAAACAACCCATACAACGTCTGCCAGGGCGCGTACTCGGCCGGGACGTCCCGCCACGGCGCACCAACCCTGATCCGCCACCGGATCCCGTCAATCAGCTGCCGTTTACTCCATTTTGGCGGACGACCCTTCGCCGAAGCTACAGGCAGCAACGGGGCGAGGACCGCCCACTGCGCGTCGTTCAGGTCGTGCCTCCTCGTCACCGGTAGGGTGATCACGAGGTCTCCGATTCTTGGTGCGTCTTGGTCGATATACCAGATTCCGGAGACCTTGCTCGTTATCGGTCAACGCCACGCCGTGCCCCAGCCGGCGCCGGGCGATCACCGCCCGTCCGGACACGACACCGGCGACGACGGTCTTGTCAGCCAGCACGTCGACCGTGTTCGGCAGAGCGTGGGTGAGGTCGAGCGCGACCGCCTCGACCGGCGCCCCGGCGAAGCGTGGGCAGGGCCTCGTCCGCTCAGCCGAACACCGCCGCCACCAGCACCTTCGGTCGGTGGTCCGGTTCCATCGTCCGTGCCGCGAGAGCCTTTTTCGGGCGGGCTCATGCTGTTGCACTAGTGCACAGCAGGGCATTTCCCATCGCGGCCGCAGGCTCAGGCATTCTCCTGCGTACGGTGTTCACATGAGGTATCTGGAAGGGCCCTTCGCGCCCGTCACTGAAGAGGTCACCACCTATAGTCTCCCGGTCACCGGGCGGATCCCGGCCGAGCTCAACGGCCGCTACTTGCGCAACGGGCCCAACCCGCTGGGCGTGGAAGACCCCATTGTGCACATCTGGGGCATGGGCCAGGGCATGGTGCACGGGGTGCGACTGCGTGACGGCCAGGCCGAGTGGTACCGCAATCGCTTCGTGCGCACACCGGGCTTCGCGCCCATGGTGCACGTGATCGAGCACGCCCAGCGTACCTTCGCCATGGCGGAGGGTGGCCTGCCGCCCGCTGAGCTGGACGAAGAGCTGAACACCGTGGGCGTGTGCGATCTGGGAGGGACCGCGGAGGGGTTCACGGCGGGGGCGCACTCCAAGCACGACCCGCTCACCGGCGAGCTGCATTCGCTGTCGTACATGCTGGGCCGCGACTTCGTCCAGTACATCGTGACCGACGTCGGGGGAAGCGTCGTCCAGACCACCGCTATCCCTATGACGCGGACGCCGTTCATGCACGACTTCGCGCTCACCGAGAACCACGTGGTGTTGTGGGACACGCCGCTGGGCTTCGACGGGTTCGACTGCCGGTGGCTGCCGGAGCACCCGACGCGAGTGGGCGTCATGCCGCGGACTGGTGGTGACGTGCGCTGGCTGGACATCGACCCGATCCATGTGAGCCACACGCTCAACGCTTACGACGACGGAGACTCGGTCGTGGTCGACCTGGTCACGGCCGAAGGGCCGTTCGATCCCGCCGCCCCTGGGGCGATCCGGCCCACGCTGGACCGCTGGACGATCGAACCGGACAAGATCCACCAGCGGCGCATCGACGACCGGCCGCAGGACTTCCCGCGCGTGAACGAGGCGCGTACCACCCGCCCGTACCGATATGGCTACTCGGCCGCGACCGCCCTGTACGGAATCCCGTTCGCACCCGCGGGCATGCCGCCAGACGACGCCTTCACCAACGCCCTGGTCAAGCATGACCTGGAACGGGGGACGGCCGAGGTGCACGGGTTCGGCAAGGACGAGGCGGTCGGGGAGGCCGTGTTCGCCGCCGCCGGGCAAGGGGAGGACGAGGGGTACCTGCTCACGTACGTGCACAACCCCCTCCGAAACGCCAGCGACCTAGTGATCCTCTCGGCCCAGGACTTCACCGGCGAGCCCGTCGCGCGCGTCCAACTCCCTGTCAGGGTGCCGCTCGGCCTGCACGGCAACTGGCTGCCTGACCGCTGAGGCGTGGCAACATGGCCTCGTGAACGATCCGCAACCGCCGTACCTCCGGATCGTCGCCGACATCGAGCGACGCATCGCCGATGGACAGTTGCGGCCCGGCGATCCCATCCCCACCACCAGGGCGATCATGCATGAGTGGGGCGTCGCCATGGCGACGGCCACCAAGGCGCTGGCCGCGCTCAAGCATGCAGGTGCCATCGAGTCTGCCTCTCGGGTCGGCGCCGTGGTCGCTCCCCGGAGACTGCCCTCGCGTTCGGCCGGGGGTCTCGAACGCGACCGGGTCGTCCACGCGGCCATGGAGATCGCCGACGCCGACGGCCTGGCCGCGCTGTCCATGCGGGCGGTGGCGGCCAAGCTCGGGGTCGCCACCATGACCCTCTACCGGCACCTCGAGGCCAAGGCCGAGCTCACTCAGTTGATCGCCGACGCCGCGTTCGCTGAGATCAGCTATCCGGAGCCGCCACCGGGATGGCGTTCCCACCTGCGGGTTGCCGCTCAGCTGCAGTGGGCGACCTACCAGCGTCATCCCTGGTTGCCGCGGCTGGTGTCCATCACCCGGCCGGTCACGCTCCCGGGGCTGCTGGCATACGGGCTGTGGACCCTGCGCGCACTCGACGGCCTCGGCCTGGACTCGAGTACTCGAATGCACACCTACGCCACGATGGTCAACTATGTGCGAGGGACGGCGGTGAACATCGAAAGCGAGGTCGGCGCCGAGCTGGACACGGGTATGACCAGCAGGCAGTGGAGCACGGCTCGGCTCTCCATCGACGGGCCGCTGATCGCTCAAGTCGCGGAGCCGGGCACGGAGCTCGATTTGGAGTCGCTGTTCGCCTTCGGCCTCGAACGCCTGCTCGACGGCCTGACCATCCTGATCACGCGCCCGTGACCGGACCTTTACCGGAGTCAGCACGTCGAGCGGCAGCCGGAGCGGCCCGGTGAAGGATGGGCAGCATGAACCCTGGTCATCGTCCAGCAGCTCGGCCGTGCGCACCCGCTGCCCGGCGCCTTGACGACTTCCTCACCGATCTGGCCAACACCGGCGCAACGGGCAGCAACAGCTGCAGCACCGCCCACTGCGCGTCGGTCAGATCGTGCCGTCTCGCCGCCGGTGTCGTGGCCACGAGGTCTCCGGTGTTCAGTTCTGTCTTGGACGACGAACCTTCTACTGAAGACCTCGCCAACTATCGACCGCCGCCACGCAGCACAGTCACACGCAGCCCACTTCTGAAACACGCCTTAGTCGCCGCGAACAACTTCATACCTGGCGACTGGCCAACCAGTTCAGGACGGAATTGCGGAACGGCATGAACGTCTCGGCAAAGCGTGGCGCAACAGTTCCTGCGGCCTCGACGCCCCTCGTGCTCGCTGCCATGAGCTCCCCGAGGACTGCTTCCACGTCTTCGAGATCTTTAACGAGTTGGTCGGCGAAGGTCACATCGACGCTTGCGATACAGGCAGCAGCGCTCAGCACATCAGCATGGAACGACACCGAAAGGGCTGGCCCCTCAGCCGCCCACTGATCGTCACTGATGCTACTGAATCGATCTATGAGAGCGGAACAGGCGCCAATCAGCCTCATCGCCGCTGCGCGCGACTCCATCTCTAGGGCGAGGCGCCGATCGTTCTGCCGTGTTGCACGAACTACCAGCCACGCCGTCAGCGCAGCTACCACGCCGCTGATCACCGCCGAGATGGCGCCCTGCAACAGATTCGCCCACCAGTTCACCGGCTGACATCCCCATGGCGAGACCGTAGATGTTGCCGACCACACCACGATAGGCCCAACATCATGAAAGCGACGCCTTGTCATTCCCGGCCATGTCGTGCTCGACCCCAGCTACCACGGCGAGCGTACAGGCGAGGCTGGCCCCGCCCGTGCGATGTCCGTCCACACGGCCCGCTACGGCCTGAGGGTCATCGAGGTTACAGCTCAGCACGGCGACAGTGACCAAACGCACTCCTACCTGGCCCGACGGGCGCGCCGGTATGTCGCCATCGCGAACCGCCTTGAGGACCTGACGAATGCCCTGGACACTGCCCAAGACCCTGCACTTCTCGTGCACACGGGGCGGCGTCCTGAAGCCGGTGTAAATGAGGAACGGGCGTAGGTTCCAGCTTCGAGACCTGCGAAGTTTCGAAGGAAGGGACCCGCACCCGTGTCCGCACGAGTATCACCGACCGACCGTGTCCGCGTCAGGATCGATGCTCTGTTCGCCTCCGATCGTGAGTTGCCTGAGATTCTGGAGGAGGTGGCCCGACTTGGGGCGCAGCTGCTGCTTCAAACGGCGCTGGAGGCCGAGGTGACCGAGTTCCTGGGCCGCAACCACTACCAGCGGGCCGCCTCGGTCCCCGACGCCCAGCCAGGTTCGCGTAACGGCTACCGGGAAGTGACGGTGAAGACCACCGCCGGGCCCATCCAGCTGGAGCGGCCGAAGCTGTGCGGCACGACTGCCGCGTTCGCCTCCCGCCTGTTCGGCAAGCACGTCACCAAGACCCACGCCTTGGAGTCATGGTGATCGCCTCGTTCGTGCGCAGCTTGTCCGTCCGTGACGTCGAGGCCACTCTCGCTGACGCGCTCGGCGACCAGGCCGCGATCTCCAATTCCACCGTCAGCGAGGTCTGCAAGGCCATCAGAGCCGAGTACGACGCCTGGGCCCGCCGGCGGCTGGATGACGTCGTAGTGGACTACCTGTTCCTGGATGCCTCGTTCTTCCGGATGCACCCTGGTTCGCCGGCCGAACCGATCCTGGCGGCATGGGGCATCACCACCGACGGCAAGCCGGTCTTCGTCGGCCTCGCCCCAGGATCGGGCGAGTCGACCGACGCATGGGCTGACTTCATGACCGACCTGCGCGACCGTGGGCTGGCCTGCCCGCTGCTAGTCATCTCTGACGGCGCCAAGGGCCTGATCGCCGCGATCGAGCAGGTCTTCCCCGCCGCGCTGCGCCAAAGATGTCTGATCCATCGCCTGCGCAATGTCATGGCGAAGACTCCTGCGGGGATGCAAGCCGAGATCCGCGACCGCTATTGGGCCGTCTTCGACACCAACGACCTGAAGACCGAGCCCGGTCCGCAACTGGTCGAGCTGATCGACCACCGCCTGAGCGAGTTCATCGACCGCTACCGCGCCACCTACCCGGCCGCGATGAAGATCCTGGACACCGACCGCGAAGGACTGACCGCCTACCTACGCTTCCCCGCCGAGCACCACCAGCGGATCCGCCACTCCAACTTCATCGAGCGCACCTTCGGCGAGACCCGCCGCCGCGCCAAGGTCATCGGCCGGTTCCCGGGTGAGACCAGCTGCGTCAGCATCGCCTGGGCCGTCCTTGACCGCGCCTCCCGCGGCTGGCGCGGACTGACTATGACACCCGCCGGGCTCGGGCTCCTGCAGGACCTGCGCCACTCGCTCCTCGACCCGCCTCGCCAGCTCCAACCCCGACACGCCGCCCCACTCCACCCTGCCGATCACCAGACCATCACCGCGACCGCGTAACCAGCTTGCGGACGGTCCGGTGATCGTGGCCAAGGTCTCTAGGATTGTGCGCCATCCGGCCCTGGCCCGGCGCCAACTCGTTAGATCATGCCTCCGGCGGCGTTGATGGTCTGGCCGGTGATCCAGCGGGCGGCGTCGGAGGCCAGGAACGCGACGACGTCGGCGATGTCGCCTGGTTCGCCCAGGCGGCCCAGCGGTGTGCGGGCCTTGGCGTCGTCAATGACGTGCGGGGGCACGGTGTCGATGACGTCGGTGCGGGTCAGGCCGGGCAGGACGCTGTTGACCGTGACGGATCTGGAGCCCACCTCCCAGGCCAGTGTGCGGGCGAGCTGGTCACCGGCGGCCTTGCTTGCGGCCAGCAGCGCCATGCCGGGCAGCGGCGACACGGTCAGCGCGGAAGAGATCAAAATGATCCGGCCGTGGTCGCTGATGCGCTGCGCGGCCTCGCGCAGAGCCACGAACGTGGACCGCACGTTGGCGTGCAGGTACTGGTCGAAGTCGTCATCGGTGGCGCGGGCCAGCGGCCCAGCGGTCGCCGTGGCCGCGTTGCTCACCCACACATCCACCCGGCCGTACTGGCTCTCGGCCGCATCGAACAACTCCTTGACCGCCTCGGGGCGGGTGATGTCAGTGCGGACCGCGGTGGCCAGCCCGTCCGCGTCCTTGATCTGGTCCACCGCCTGCGCGGCCGCCTCCTGGTCGCGGGAGCCGATGACGACGCGCATCCCCGCCGCGGCGAGCCGGTCGCTGATCGCCCGTCCGATGCCGCGCGATCCGCCGGTGACGACTGCGACCCGATCCTCGATACGCATAACCCCTCCAATTGGTCGATCCTATGGATAGTCCATAGGATCGACCAATTTGGTAGAGGGTGTCAACTGTCCAGGTAGTAGACTGCTGTCATGGCCTCCGCACTCAATGACGAACTCGTCGAGGCGCTGATCGGCGTCTTCATGGAGATCGACGGCCTGTTCAGCACGGCGAGCCGCCGGCTGGGACTAACCCCCCAGCAAGCGCAACTGCTGTGCTTCGCCCAACATCTGCAGCCGTCCTTCGGCGAGCTCGCGACCCTGCTGCACTGCGACAAAACCAACATCACCGGCCTGGTCGACCGGCTTCAGCGACGCGGCCTGCTCACCCGCCAACCCGACCCCAACGACCGCCGGATGACCCGGGTCCACCTCACCCCCCAGGGCGAGGTAGTCACCGGCCAGTTCCAGCAGGCCATCAACACCACCCTGGCCACCCGCTTCAGTTCCTGGCCCAGCACCCAACGCGACAGCCTCGTCCACCTGCTCCAATCCGCCACAACAGCACTACGTCCCTGATCTCAGCGACCACCTCCGACTCCAACACGCCACCAGCCCCGCAGAGCCGATCACACCGAACCGCCATCGCACCGCGTAACCTCACCATGAAGCCGGAACCCCGCCCCCGATTTACACCGGACTCCGGACGCCACCTCGTGCACCGTGCCTTTCTTACTGAGCTAAGCCCGGTGATCAATGGGGCGTCTGGACTTGCCCATAAACCACCAGGGTCTGTCAGGTGTAGGGGGCGAAGACGCGCGTGCGTCAGTCCATGGGAGCCGTCGGCACCAGCGCCGACAACGCCGCGGCGGAGGCGTTCAACGCCACCCTCAAACGCGAAACACTGCAGGGCGCCAAGCGCTGGCCCTCGGCGCGCGAGGCCCGCCTGGCCGTCTTCAAGTGGATCACCCGCTACAACACCCGGAGAAGACACTCCACCCTCGGCTACCTCAGCCCTATCGACTACGAGCAGCAAACCACCGATAAGGTGCTGCTCGCCGCATAACAACCCGTGTCCACACTTCGGGGGCAGGGCCCGCTTCCGCTTCGCCCAGACCGGCGGACGGCCCGCCGTCCTGCCTACCGGCAACAGCGGCTCCAGCATCGCCCACTGCGCGGCGCTCAAATCACCCCGACCCACACAAAGATCATCTCGGAAGTGGACCACCCAGGTGATCCACTTCTGAAGCAGGCCCTAGGGCCTCGGACTCCGGGACCTTCGCCGCTGCCGGTCCGGCGCTGATCGGGGGAGCGTGGGAGGTGAAAGTGAGGAGGACATCATGTCGATCGAAGTCAGGGACGTCATGGGCCGTGTGGCCATCGCGGTGCTGGAAGGCTCGTCATTCGCGGAAATCGTGGCCGCCATGAAGAGGTTCGCGGTCGGCGCGGTCACCGTGATCGACGCCGACCGGCGGCCGGTGGGAGTGGTCTCCGAGGACGACCTCCTGCTCAAGGAAGCCGATCCGGTACGGCACAGCACGACGATCTTCGAATCACGCAGGCAGCGTCAGGAGCAGCACAAGGCCGCGGCGGTGACCGCGAGCCAGCTCATGACCTCGCCGGCGATCACCGTCACACCGGGCGCCCCTCTGCGGGACGCGGCCCGGCTGATGCACGACAGGCGCATCAAGCAGCTGCCCGTGATCGATCCGGTCACCGGGCGGATCGTCGGCACCCTGCACCAGCGGGACGTCCTGCGGGTCTTCACCCGCCCCGCCGACGAGCTCAAGGCGGAGATCAGGTCCGTGCTGGCGGAGCCGGACCGGTTCTCCATCGAGGTGGACGGCGGCGTGGTGACGATCAGGGGTGAGGCCGGGACGCGGTCGCAGGCCACCGCCCTCGCCGAAGCCGTCAGGGCGGTCGAAGGCGTCATTGACGTGGTGTGCGAGGTGACCGCGAGCAAGGACGACCTCTTCCTCGTCCCGCCGCTGTTGTAGCGCCGGCCGGCGCTACAACAGCGCCGATGCTCCTTCGCCTGGCATCGGGACCGTACGACGCGACGCCCAGGGCCTGGCGAGCAACGGGCGGGCGCGCTTCACCGGACGCCTCAGCTGTGATGCGCTGAGCTCATCGTCTCCTGGAGGTGGAGCATGAGCATCCGATCGCCGAAGCAGGCACTGGACGCGACGGCGGAGGCAGGCCGCTGGGCCCCGTCAGTGCACAACACCCAGCCCTGGACCTTCGCCGTCTCCGGCGAGGAGATCAGCCTGGGGGCCGACACCGCCAGGAAACTGCAGGTGAGCGATGTCACGATCAGGCCGGGCGACGAGGTCGAGGCCGGCGAGCACACCTGGGTGCTCGGCGGCGAGATCCAGCGGCGCCGCACCCACCGGGCCGGCTTCGCCGAGGTGCCGGTCCCGGGTGAGCTGATCGAGTCGCTGGTCAAGGCAGCACCCGCACCGACGGGGTGCCGGCCGCGAGTTACCCGCAAGAGGTGGCTCCGACGGACTCGGGCTTCCCCCAGCGTCACTACGACTGGGGTGGCGAAGCCGACGAGAGGGCGACGGCGACCGGGATCGTGGCCGTGCTGAGCACGCCGGGGGACAGCCGCGAGGAGTGGATCGCGAGCGGCCAGGCGCTGCAGCGCGTCCTGCTGCACGCCTCCGCGCACGGGGTCAGCGCCGCCTTCCACACCCAGGCGCTGGAGATGGAGCCCCTGCGCGAGTTCCTGCGCCAGGAGCTCTTCGCCGGCGAGCACCCCCAGATGATCATGAGGCTGGGCGTCACCCTCGACGCCAAGGACGTGCCCCGCCGTCCGGTGCCCGACATCGTGGAGCGAGAGGACCAAGGTCCCGCCGGCGAGGGCCGTACGGCACTGAACGCGGGCGGCCGGAATCGCTGTGATGGAGGTGCACAAGGACATACGCCACAACAGAAAGGGAGGCCCGCCATGGCCACCACCATCAGCAAGCCCGCGATGGACCCCGGCGTCGGCAAGGCGACGCCCCCCGTCGACTACGTCTGGGCGGCCGCCCGGATCGCGATCGGCTGGATCTTCCTGTGGGCGTTCCTGGACAAGACGTTCGGCTGGGGTTTCGCCACCCCCGCCAACCGGGCCTGGATCGAGGGCGGCAGCCCGACGACCGGGTTCCTCAAGGGCACCGGCGAGAACGCGCTGGGTGGCTTCTTCTCCGGCCTGGCCGGGCAGGGGTGGGTGGACTGGCTGTTCATGGCCGGCCTGCTGGGCATCGGCCTCGCGCTCGTCCTGGGCGTCGGCCTGCGGATCGCCGCCGTCACCGGCACTCTCCTGCTGGTGCTGATGTGGGCGGCCGAGCTGCCCCTGGCCAACAACCCCTTCCTGGATGACCACCTCATCTACTCCATCGTCCTCATCGGACTGGCCCTGGCCGGCGCGGGGACCACGCTGGGACTGGGCAACCTGCCCATCGTCCAGCGCACCCCCTGGCTCAAGTAGCGGCCCTCTCGACTCGCCCATCCCCGCCACCCGGGGGTGGGTGTCTCGTCGTGTCGGGGCGGCGCGGACGGGTCGTGAGGACGGCGGCCTCGGGGCGAAGGTCCCCATTCATGGGGTCTTTCGGCGCTTGGCCGGGAGAGATCTTCGGCGTGTCCTGTGAGAGATGAAGGGAGGAGAGATGACCGTTACCGGATCGAACGGCTCACGGCCCGCTCGCCGGGGGCAGGGCGGCACGACGGCCGTCCAGGCGAGCTCGTGGGACCAGGTGGGCGACTATCTGGCCAGGATCGGCGCGACCCCGCTGCTGACCGCCGACGAGGAGACCGCGCTCGCCAGGCGGATGGAGGCCGGAGCCTACGCCGCCCACCTGATCGAGCAAGGATCCGCGGACCCCGAGCTGGCGGCCGTGGCCGCCGACGGGCGGGCCGCCAGGAAGCATATGATCGAGGCGAACCTGCGGCTCGTCGTGTCGATCGCCAAACGGTACGCCAACCGCGGCATGTCCCTGGCGGACGTGATCCAGGACGGGAACCTCGGGCTGATCGAGGCCGTCGACCGCTTCGACCACACCCGGGGCAACCGCTTCTCCACGGTCGCCACCTGGTGGATCCGCAAGGCCATCCAGCGCGGACTGGAACACGCGCACGCGGTGCGGCTGCCGATCGCCGTACAGGACCAGCTCATCAAGATCGCCCGGGTGGAGGCGGATGCCGCCCATCGGCTCGGGCGGGCCCCGACAGAGCGGGAACTGGCTGAGGAGGCACAGCAGGAGCCGGCGAAACTCACCGCACTGCGCCAGCTGCCGTGGACCTGCCTCAGCCTCGACCTGACGACGGGGGAGGGGGCGCAGCGCTACACCCTGGGGGACCTGCTGGAGGACGACCAGTGCCGTGCCACGGAGCGGCTCGTCGAGGAGAAGGCGCTCAGGCAGGTGATCGACTCCCTCGTCGCGGGGCTGGCACCGCGGCAGGCGCTCATCCTGCGGCTGCGTTTCGGGCTGGACGGGCATGGCCGGCACACACCCCGGCAGATCGCCACGAAGCTCGGGCTGACCCCGCAATGGGTCCGCTTTCTCGAGAAGGAATCGCTGGCCCGGACGCGCAGCTCCGGACGCCCGCAAGGGCTGCGCGCATGGGCGAGCTGACCCGCGACTCTGAAGCAGGTGGAATCATGAAACACGATTCAGGGCTATGGCAGCGCTGGCACCACTGGCTCTATCCGGGCGGCCGGCCGAACCGCGTTGCCCGGGCGATGAACCTGGCCTGGAGGGGGCTGCACTCGACCGGGTGGGTGGGACGAGCGGTGACCCTGGAAGTCCGCGGACGGCGCACCGGCCGCGTCATCGCCTTCCCGCTTGTGGCCGCCGACTACGAGGGCGAGCGGTATTTGGTGTCGATGCTCGGCCAGGACGCGAACTGGGTGCTCAACGTGCGCGCGGCCGGCGGGCGGGCGGTGCTGCGGCACGGCCGGCGGGTGAAGGTCCGGCTGGAAGAGGTCGAGCCCGGGGCGCGGGCACCCGTGCTGCGCCGCTATCTGGACCTCGCGCCGGGTGCGCGGCCTCACGTGCCCGTGGACCGGCGCGCGCCCCTGGCGGAGTTCGAGCGGATCGCGGGTCAAGTCCCGGTCTTCCGCATCACGGAATCCCGCTGAGAGATCACTGATCCCGCTGAAGGCCCGATGGCGTGCCTTTCGGCCCTGTCCGGACCGCCTGGCCGCCGCCGAACCTGAAGGTACGCGGAAGGAGCGAACATGTCGGCGGTGATCGTACAAGGACTGACCAAGACCTACGGAACGGTGAAAGCCGTCGATGAGGTGAGCTTCACCGTCGAGCGAGGAGAGGTCTTCGCGCTGCTCGGACCGAACGGCGCGGGCAAGACCACGACGGTGGAGATCCTGGAAGGGCACCGTGACCGGGACGCCGGCGAGGTGTCGGTTCTCGGGTTCGACCCGGCAACCGGCGGTCGCGGCTACCGCGAGCACATCGGGATCGTGCTGCAGGAAGCCGGGTTCGAGGAGGAGTTCTCCGTCGTCGAACTGCTGCGGTTGTACGCCGGCTTCTACCCCTGTCCCCGGGACCCGGACGAGGTCATCGAGCAGGTAGGGCTCAAGGACAAGCGCGACGCCCGCGTACGGACGCTGTCCGGCGGCCAGCGCCGCCGCCTGGACCTGGCCCTCGGCCTGGCCGGGCGGCCCGAGCTGCTGTTCCTGGACGAGCCGACCACCGGCTTCGACCCCTCGGCCAGGCACCGCGCCTGGGAGCTGATCGAGGGGCTGCGCTCGTCGGGCACGACCATCCTGCTCACCACCCACTACATGGACGAGGCACAGCACCTGGCCGACCGGGTGGCGGTCCTGCGAGAGGGACGCCTGGTCGCCGCCGGCGCGCCGGAAGCGCTGATCGGCGCCGGGCACACCAGCGTGCTGTCCTTCCGGCTGCCCGCGGGGACGATGCCGGCCGATCTGCCTGCCCTCACCGGCCACGTCGAAGCACGCGGTCCCGTCGTGTCCATCGAAACGGCCCAGCCGGCCCGGGACATGCACACGCTGACCGGCTGGGCGCTGGACCGCGGCACCGAGCTGACCTCGCTGACGCTGGCCCGGCCATCGCTCGAGGAGGTCTATCTCGACCTGGTGGGCGAGGCGACATCATGATCACCCGGTTGGTCCGGCACGAGATCGCCTCCTTCTTCCGTACTCCGATGGCGGCCGTCTTCACCATCGCGATGCCCCTGCTGATGACGGTGATCGTCGGTGCCGCGGTGGGCAACGCGATCGTGGGACCCGGCACCGGCGTGACAGTCATGCAGTTCGTCATCCCGGTCATGATGGTGTTCGGCGTCGCCCAGGGCTGCTTCGGCGCGCTGGCCATCCATCTGGCCGACCTGCGCGATCGCGGCTGGCTCAAGCGGCTGCGCGGCACGCCGGTGCCCGCTCTCGCGGTGCTGGCCGGGCTGATCGGGGCCGCGCTGGTGACCGCTCTGCTGACGGCCGCCCTGCTGCTGACCGCGGGCCTGCTCTTCTACGACGTGCAGATCGTCTGGCGCACGCTGCCCGCGTTGCTTCTCACCCTCCTGGCCGGGGCGGTCTGCTTCGCCGCGCTCGGCTTCGCCGTGGTCGGGCTGGTGCGCAGCGCGGCGGCCGTGCAACTCATCGGCACCGGGCTGCTGCTCGCCCTGGCGTTCATCTCCGACATCATCCTCGTCGGCGCCCGGCTGCCGGCCTGGCTGGACGCCCTGGGCTGGATCTTCCCGCTGCGGCATCTGGCCAACGCCGTCCGCGACGCCATGAACCCGTTCCTGGCCGGCTCCGGCTTCCACACCGGCCACCTGGCGGTGCTGGCGGCCTGGGGGATCGGCGGAGCGGGCGTGGCCGTATGGCGCTTCCGCTGGGACCGTCCGGCGGCCCGGTCCGCCACGGCTCGTGCGGCGACCCGCCGGCCGTCGCGACGGCCGGGCCGCCCCACGCCGTGGCGCCTGCTGACCGGGCAGGCGGGGCACGCGTGGATCGGACTGGCCCGGAACGCGTCCACGGCCTTCTTCACGCTGGTCCTGCCGGTGCTGCTCCTCACGCTGATCTCGCTGATCTTCGGCGGGGCGCGGGCCTCGGGCGTGCCGCTGCCGGTCTTCATGCTCGCCGCGATGACCACGTACACGGTGGGGGTGGCCTCCTTCGTCAACATCGCCGAGACGATCGCGGGCGACCGCGAGCGCGGGGTGCTCAAACGGCTGACGGGCACCCCGCTTCCGCGCTGGGCCTACTACGCGGGCAACCTCTCCGTCGCACTCCTGGTCACACTGGCCACCACTGCCGTGCTGGCGGCGGTGGCCGCGCTCGGCTTCGGAGCCGGGATCGGACCCGCCATGATCCCCGGGGCGCTCGCCGCGATCGTGCTCGGCGGCGCCTGCTCCGGCGTCCTCGCCGCCGTGGTGGTGGCGTTCGTGACCAGGCAGCAGGCCGTCAACGCGATCACCCTCGGCACCTTCCTCCCGCTCGCCTTCGTCTCGGACGTGTTCGTCATCGGCGGCGAGCTGCCCGGCGTGCTGCGCCTGGTCGGCGAGGTCTTCCCTCTCAGGCACATCTCCCACGCGCTGCTCGCCGTGCTCGACCCGGCCGGCCGGCCGTTCCCCTGGGCCGACCTGGCCGTGGTGGCCGCCTGGACACTCGCCGGTACGGCGATCCTCGCCCTCAAGGAGCTCAGGCTGCCCGTGGGCCGGCGCCGGACGGGGCATCCGGCAGCCGGAACCGTGTGACCCGCGAGATCGAGGACCAAGGTCCCTAGGCCGCAGGCCGCCCCTTCGACAGCATCGAAGACATGACGACGATGCAGAGAATCGATGCTTACTGGCGCGCCGCGAACTACCTGTCCGTGGGGCAGATCTACCTGCTGGACAACCCGCTGCTCACCGAGCCGCTGCGGCCCGAGCACATCAAGCCGCGCCTGCTCGGCCACTGGGGCACGACCCCTGGCCTGAACTTCTGCTTCGCCCACCTCAACCGGATCATCGCCGAGCGCCACCAAGAGATGATCTACATCGCCGGCCCCGGGCACGGCGGCCCGGCGGCGGTCGCGCACGCCTGGCTGGAAGGCTCCTACTCGGAGAAGTACCCCGAGATCTCCCAGGACGCCGACGGCATGCGCCGGTTGTTCCGGCAGTTCTCCTTCCCCGGCGGGATTCCCAGCCACGTGGCGCCGGAGACGCCGGGATCCATCCACGAGGGCGGCGAGCTGGGCTACTCGCTCGCGCACGCGTACGGCGCGGCCTTCGACAACCCGGACCTGGTCGTGGCCTGCGTGGTCGGCGACGGCGAGGCGGAGACCGGCCCGCTGGCGGCCAGTTGGCACTCCAACAAGCTGCTCGACCCCGAGCGCGACGGCGTCGTGCTGCCGATCCTGCATCTCAACGGCTACAAGATCGCCAACCCGACCGTGCTGGCCAGGATCCCCGAGGACGAGCTGGTCAAGCTCATGGAGGGGTACGGCTACCGCCCCCACATCGTCGGCCCATCGCACGAGGAGATGGCCGGCACCCTGGACACCGTGTTCGACCAGATCGCCTCCTACAAGGACGGCCGGTCCGCCAGGCTCCCCATGATCATTCTGCGCACGCCGAAGGGCTGGACCGGCCCGCGCGAGGTCGACGGGCTGCCCGTCGAAGGGACGTGGCGAGCCCACCAGGTGCCGCTGTCGGGTGTCCGCGACGACCCTGAGCACCTGGCGATGCTGGAGGAGTGGCTGCGCTCGTACCGGCCGGAGGAGCTGTTCGACGCCGCGGGCCGCCCGGTGCCCGCCCTGCTGGAGACGGTCCCGGAGGGGCCGCTGCGGATGAGCGCGAGCCCGTACGCCAACGGTGGCGAACTGCTGGCCCCGCTCACGCTGCCCGACTTCCGCGACTATGCCGTGGAGGTCAAATCCCCCGCGTCGCAGTCCACCGAGCCGACCCGGGTGCTGGGCGCCTTCCTGCGCGACGTGATCGCCGCCAACCCGCGCACGTTCCGGCTGATGGGACCCGACGAGACCGCCTCCAACCGGCTGCAGGCCGTCTTCGACACCACCGCCAGGGCCTGGAACGCCGGGATCGAGCCGACCGACGAGCACCTGGCCGCCGGCGGGCGCGTCATGGAGGTGCTGAGCGAGCACCTGTGCCAGGGCTGGCTGGAGGGCTACCTGCTGACCGGCCGGCACGGGCTGTTCAACTGCTACGAGGCGTTCATCCACATCATCGACGCCATGTTCAACCAGCACGCCAAGTGGCTGGAGACGGCGAAGAAGATCCCGTGGCGGCGGCCGGTGGCCTCGCTCAACTACCTCCTGTCCTCCCACGTCTGGCGCCAGGACCACAACGGCTTCAGCCACCAGGACCCCGGCTTCCTCGACGTGGTGGTCAACAAGAAGGCCGAGGTCGTCCGGGTCTACCTGCCGCCGGACGCCAACACGCTGCTCTCCGTCGGCGACCACTGCCTGCGCTCGCGCGACTACGTCAACGTGATCGTGGCGGGCAAGCAGCCGGTGCTCGACCTGTTCACCATGGACGAGGCCATCGCGCACTGCACCCGCGGGCTGGGCATCCTGCCGTGGGCCTCCACCGACGAGGGCGCCGAGCCCGACGTCGTGCTGGCCTGCGCCGGGGACGTCCCCACGCTGGAGACGCTGGCGGCCGCCGCGATCCTGCGCGAGCACCTGCCCCAGCTCAAGGTACGCGTCGTCAACGTCGTGGACCTGATGCGCCTCCAGCCGCCGTCCGAGCACCCGCACGGCATGTCGGACGCCGAGTTCGACACGCTCTTCACCGTGGACAAGCCGGTCATCTTCAACTTCCACGGCTACCCCTGGCTCATCCACCGCCTCACCTACCGCCGCCGCGGCCACGCCAACCTGCACGTACGCGGCTACAAGGAGGAGGGCACCACCACCACGCCGTTCGACATGTGCATGCTCAACGACATCGACCGCTACCACCTGGTCATGGACGTCATCGACCGCGTCCCCGGCCTGGGCACCACGGCCGCGCACCTGCGGCAGCAGATGGCGGACGCCAGGCTGCAGGCGCGCGCCTACACCCGCGAGCACGGGGAGGACCCCGCCGCGATCCGCAACTGGTCCTGGGGCTGACGAAGGTCGCCTCTGCCCGGCCCGTGACCAGGCGATCCTTCCCACCGGGAGCGAGCCCCAGGTTTCGGGCCGAAGGTCCCGCGCCCCGCTGACTTCCGGCCCTGCTGCCCGGCAGGCGGCCGGGACAGGGTGGGAGTGACAGGTACGGATGAGGACGGAGGCGATCGCGATGCGAGCGGCAGCAGGCGACAAGCTGATCGTTGAAGGGACGCACGGTGGTGACAACCGCCGCGAAGGGGTGATCGTGCACGTCGGTCATGCCGACGGCTCACCGCCTTACACCGTGCGCTGGCTGGACAGCGAGCGGGAGACCCTGGTCTTCCCCGGCCCCGACGCACGCGTCGTGCAGAGCGTGAGATGACCCGTCGCGGCGCGCCGATCTCGCGTCTCACCCCGCTGCGGCATCCCACCCGGACCGCGCGGCCCGGGCCCGAGAGGAAGCCCACGCCGCCTGCCGGGACGCCGGCCAAGGGCGGCGGGCGGTGGTTGTGGGCCGGCGCTCTGCTGGTGTTGCTGGCCTGGCTGCTGGGGCCGTTGTTGCTGGCGATGCAGGTGCCCGCGAGCACGCCGTACAGCGATTTCGTGGCCAAGGTCGAGAGCGGCGAGGTGCGGGCCGTGACGATGGACGACGCCGGCGCGACCTCGGTCACGCTGAAGAACGGCGACACGTTCGACACCCAGATCCCCACTGCGCTGGACGTCCGTGACCTCGACAGCCTGCTGCGGGCCAGGCAGGTGCAAGTCACCGCCACCTCCTCCAGCGGCGGCTTCGGCCCGCTGCTGACCTCCTTCCTGCCGCTCATCGTGATGGGCGGGCTCTTCTGGTGGATCCTGCGCGGCTCGCGAGGAGGCGTGTCGCGTGGAACGAGCGGGTTCGGCCGTTCCAAGGCGAAGATCATCGAGGCGGAGCGGCCGGCCACCCGCTTCGCCGCCGTGGCCGGGTACGAAGGTGTGAAACAGGAGATCGGCGAGGTCGTGGACTTCCTGCGCGATCCGGACCGCTACGCCGCGGCCGGTGCCAAGCCACCCCGGGGTGTGATCATGGTGGGGCCGCCGGGAACCGGCAAGACCCTGCTGGCCAGGGCGGTGGCAGGCGAGGCGGGCGTGCCCTTCTTCTCGATCTCGGGTTCTGACTTCGTCGAGATGTTCGTCGGCGTCGGCGCCTCGCGGGTTCGCGGCATGTTCGAACAGGCCAAGAAGAACGCTCCCTGCATCATCTTCATCGACGAGATCGACGCGGTCGGTCGTCACCGGGGCGCTGGCCTGGGCGGCGG
>NZ_VCKX01000309.1 GCF_005889725.1 Nonomuraea zeae | reverse complement strand
GGGGGGGGGGAGGGGGCTTCGTGCACCGAGCCAGGGCCGGTCTCGGGCGGCAGGGCGTCGAGCCAGGCTTTCGCGGAGTGGGCGCGGATGCCCAGCTCGCTCATGAGCTCCACCACGTCCGCGTCGGCCGGGTTCGCGGCCAGGAGCTGCCGCGTACGGGCCTGCAGGCCGTGGAGGTCGCCCACCACGAGCCAGCCGTCCTGGAGCCGGCGGTCGGGCATGAGGGTCACCAGCACCCGCCACAGCGGGGTGCGCAGCGAGGGGACCATCACGGGGTGGGCCGGGTCGGCGCCGATGAGCTGGTCTTCGGTGGCCGCCGCGCCGAGCCACTCGGTGAGGCGGAACATGTGGCCCGTGACCGGAGCGGACTCCGACGAACGCAGCCAGTGCAGCACCCGCTCCTCGGCCGTGCGCTGGGCCTGGGAGAGCGCCTCTCTTTCCACCAGCATCTTGTGGGCCAGCGTGCGCAGGCTGACCGGGTCCTCGGCGAACAGCCGGTGCACCGCCACCGCCAGCTCCAGCTTGTCCAGGCTGCGGAACAGGTTGTCCACGACCCGGACCATGGCGTGGTCGGTGTCGGAGGGCACTGGGGTGGAGGGGGCGGCGCTGGACGAGGCCGGGTTGGCGGCTGCGGCGCCGGGCACCTGCGGCGAGTAGCCGGGTGTGCCGGGTACGCCGTTGCCACTGTTGGGGCCGCCCGCGCCGGGGATGGGCGGGATCGACCCGGTGTGGGGGCCGCCCGTGCCGGGGACAGCCGGGAATGACCCGGTTTGGGGGCCGCCCGTTCCAGGGATGGCCGGCATCGACCCCGTGTGGGGACCGCCGGACAGGGAGCCGGTGTCCTGGCGTCCCGATTGCGGGCCCGTGGGGCGCTGCGGGAGGCGTTCGGACTGGCCGGGGGCCGGGCGCTGCGGCAGGCCCTCGCCCTGAAGCCCCTGCTGCGGCTGTGCGGGGGACGGGCCGCTCTGCGGCTGGGCCTGGAAGGACCCGGTCTGCGGCTGAGCCTGGAAGGACCCGCTCTGCGGCTGCGCGGGGAACGAGCCCGTCTGAGGCCGCTCCGGGGTGCCGTCCTGCGGGAACGGAGGGAAGGAGCCCGTCTGGCGCTGGGCAGGGCCGCCCGGCGGGACCGAGCCGTTCGAGGGCGGCGCGCCCAGGTTCGGGGGTACGGAGGCGCCGGATGAGGGGTTCGGAGGGACGGCGGCGTTGGGCGGCACCGCCGGGAAGGAGCCGGTCTGGCGGGCGCGTTCGGGCGACTGGGCGGGGAACGCGCCGGTGCCGCGTTGCGGGCCGCTCTCGGGCTGTGCGGGGAAGGAGCCGGTCGGCCGCTGCGGAAGGCCGTCACCCTGCGCGGCGAGCGGGCCCTGGGCGGCGATGGGGCCGGGGGCCGCGAGCGGGCCGGGGGTCTGCGGCCGGGGAGCGCCATCGGGCTGGCCGGGCGTGGAGCCGGCCTGCGCGGCGAAGGGGCCGCTCTGCTGCTCCTGCTGGACCGGGAAGGAGCCCGTGCCCCTGGTGGAGATGCCCTCGCCCGCGAACGACGCGCCCCGCTGGAGCGGCCGGGTGACCTCCGGGTGGCCCGCAGGGGCCTCGCGCTGGGCCGGGATGCGGCCGATGACCTCGCGGAAGACCGAGCCCATCACCACTTCGGGCGTGGCCGACGGTGTGCCGAGGTCGCTGGGGGACAGGCGGCGCAGCCGCTGCCAGCCGCCGAGGCCGGCGATCGCCGTGCGGGTGGCCTCCGGCCAGCCGGGCAGCGTGGGGTCGATGTGGTGAACCGTCAGGGCCGGCAGCAGGTCGGCCAGCGGCAGATGATCCCAGCGGGCGGCGGCCAGCCGGGCCAGGCGCTCGCAGATCCAGTCGAGTCCCGCCGTGCCGAGCGCCCTGGACAGAGCCAGGGAGGACCACCACCCGGCGGGCAGGCGCGGATCGCCCAGCACCTCGGCCACCTGCTGAGGGCGGCTCCAGCGCAACGCAGGGACTAGGTCGCTCAGGCAGATCGATGACTCGACTTCCATCGGCGGACCTTATCCTCCCCAGTGAGCCGCGTGGCGCTGCCCGTTACGCATGTGGCTATTGGTGCAGCCTACGCGGCAAGCTATCAATCAGTGTGAATAGGGTAAAGACGGTTCAGATCCAAACCGTACCGTGGCCGACCGCCCACCTGGGCCACACATGCGGCACCAGCACGGCATCCTGCCTGCAAAGCGGCCTCTTCGCTGACACCATGCAAAGCCGCGGTCAGGAATCCGGCGGCGAACGCGTCACCGGCACCCGTCGAGTCCACGACCTCGGCGGGCACACCCGGCACCGCGGCGACCACCTCGCCGCCCACGGCGGCCAGCGCGCCTTCCGATCCCAGCTTCACGACCGCTGTGCCATACATGTCACTCAAGAGTACGGCTGCCCGCTCCGCGTTCGTGGCCCCACTGAGCAGGAGAGCCTCGTCGAGGTTCGGAATGATCAGCCCGGCGGTGGCCGATTCACGGATGAAACGTTCAATCCCGAAGTCACGCAGCGGCCCGGTGGAGGCCGGATCGATGCTGACGGCGATGCCCGCGGCCGCCGCCTCCGCCATGGCGAGCCTCGCCAGCCGCAGCCCCGGCTCGGCGAACAGGATGTAGCCGGAAACGTGCAGCCGCTCGACCCCGTCGAGCAGGGAGGAGGCCCAGTCGTCCTCGGAGATCAGGCCGCCCGCGCCCCGGTTGGTGAGCATCGAGCGCTCGCCGCTCTTGTCCACCATCGCGATCACGACCGCGGTGGGATGCTCTTGGTCCACCGTGACGTGCGGGCGCACGCCCGTCTTGACCAGCTCGGTGGTGTGCCACTCGCTGCTGTCGTAGCCGAGCCTGGTCAGCAGGCGCACGTCGGCGCCCAGGTGGGCGGCCCAGGCGGCGGTGTTGGCGCCGGAGCCGCCGGGGCGCAGCACGATGTCGGCGGCCGTGTCCGTGCCCGACATGACCGGCGAACCGTGCAGGGCCACCACGTCGGTGACCGCGTCGCCAATGACGAGGAGACCCCCGTCGGTCACGACCGAGCCCACGAAAGGGCGATCTGGGCAGCCAGGGCGGTGTTGCCGCGCACGGCGGCCAGGTTCGCCTCCAGGGAGGCGCCCGCGGTCCCGTCGACCAGGTAGCCGAGCAGGAACGGGGTGATGGCCTGCCCCTTGACCCCGCCGCGCTCGGCGGCGGCCAGCGCCTCGCTGAGCACGCGGTCGTGCAGCTCGGGGTCCAGCTGCCGGTCTTCGGGGACGGGGTTGGCGATGATCAGCGCGGTCTCCTGGCCGCCGAGGGCGTCCTGGCCGCGCATGATGGCCGCCGCCTCCTCGGGCGACTCGATCCGCCAGTCGATCGGCTGGCCGGAGGAGTGCAGGTAGAAGCCGGGGAACTCGTCCGTACGGTAGCCCGCCACGCTCACGCCCCTGGTCTCCAGGCGCTGCAGGGTCGCCGGCACGTCGAGGATCGACTTCACGCCGGCGCAGACGACCGTGATGCGCGTACGGGCGAGCGTGTCGAGGTCGGCGGACTCGTCCTGGTCGTCGGTCCAGCCGCGGTGGACCCCGCCCAGCCCGCCGGTGGCGAAGACGCGGATGCCGGCTCGGGCGGCCAGGAACGACGTCGCCGACACGGTAGTGGCGCCGCTGGCCTTCAGCGCGGCCGCCACGGGCAGGTCGCGCTGGCCCAGCTTGCGCAGGCCGGCCTCGGTGGCGATGCGCTCCAGCTCCAGCTCGTTCAGGCCGATGCGGGGCACGCCGTCCAGCACGGCGATGGTGGCGGGCACGGCGCCCGCGGCGCGTACGACGCCCTCCAGCTCCCGTGCCACCTCCAGGTTGCGCGGCTGCGGCAGCCCGTGGGAGATGATCGTGGATTCCAGCGCCACTACCGGCGAGCCGGCGGCCAGGGCCTCGGCGACCTCGCCGGACGGTTGGAGGAAGGAGTCGGCGGCGCTGCGCATGGTGAGTTTCATGCTCCTTGAGTGGTCCTGAACTGCTTAGGAGGAACGGCGTGTTTCACGGAATTTGTTCCGAACGGAGCAGGTTACGACCCTGCCTGCCCGGCCGTCCACCTGAGGATCACACGAGGAGCGCGACGCCCGCCAGGGACACGGTCGAGACGATGCCCGTGGCGATGCCGCCGAGCAGCACGGCCCGGCCGCCCTTGGCCAGTTTCCGCACGTCGATGCCGGTGCCGAGGCCGAACAGGGCGGCCGCCATGAGCACGTTCGTCACCTGTGGCACGGCGTCGGTCACCGCTGCGGGGATCTGCCCGGTGCTGCGCACGATCACCATCGCCAGGAACGCGGCCACGAACAGTGGCATGACCGGCGGCCTCCGCGTGCGCCCGGGACGGGGTGCGGCGTCCTGGAGGCGGCGGAGCCGATGGGAGGTCAGGGCGACGATCGGGGCGAGCAGGACGACGCGGCCCAGCTTGACCGTGACGGCGCCCGCCAGCACGCCCGAGGCGGCGCCGATCGCGGCCACCTGCGCGACCTCGTGCACGGCGGCGCCCGCCCACACGCCCAGCTGGGTGGGTGAGAGGCCGATGAGGGCGGCCAGCAGGGGCACCAGCACGATCGAGGCGGTGCCGTAGAGCACGACGACGCCGAGGGCGCCGGCCGCGTCGTCGTCGTCCGAGACGTCCGTGCTCTCGCGCATGGCGGCGATGGCCGCCGCGCCGCAGATGGACACGCCCGTGGCGATCAGCAGGCTCGTGCCCCTGGTGAGGCCCAGCAGGCGGCCGATCCGGGGCGTCACCGTGAACGTGACCCCCGTCGCGACCGCCACGACGGCCAGGGTCTGCCAGCCCAGCGCCAGCACCTGCGGCACCGCGATCTGCAGGCCGAGCAGGGCGACCGCCACGCGCAGCACCCGCCTGGAGACGAAGGCGAGGCCCGGCCTGAGCCGCCCGCCGACGCCCGCCGACGCGGCCAGCGCCGTGCCGGAGAGCACGGCGATCACGGCGGGGCTGAGCGCTGGGACGACCCGGTTCACCAGCAGCGCGAACACCACCGCCAGCGCGGCCAGCGCCACACCGGGCACGAGAGAGGGCCCTCGCCGGGAGCCTTCGCCCGTGGCCGCCGCGACGCCGGGCGCGGCGGGGAGCCCGGAGCCCGCGCGTGTGGGGCTCTCACCCGCGCGCGTGCCGTGGACCGGGCGAGGGCGCGCCGCCGGTGCTGCGAGGGCGGTCGGGGTGCTGGCCGGGGCGGTCACCGGGCGGTGCGGCAGGGGCATGATCTCAGTGTTCTGGCGGCGGCGCGGGCCCGGTAGCCAGGCATTGCCTGGGAGGTCATAGCCTGTGGCTATGAGTACGCTGCCCGACCTCGACTCCTTGAAGCTCCTGATCGACGTGGGCGAGCTGGGCAGCCTCGGGCAGGCGGCGAAGGCGGCGGGCATCGCCCAGCCGTCCGCGAGCAAGCGCATCGCCCTGCTCGAACGCCGCCTCGGCCTCCCCCTGCTCGAACGCACGCCGCGCGGCTCCACGCTCACCTCCGAGGGCAAGATGGTCGCCGGCTGGGCCGCGCAGGTGCTGGCCGCCGCCGGTGAGCTCATGCGCGCCGCCGAGGCGGTGCGGCACCGCGAGGCCGCCCACCTGCGGGTGGCGTCGAGTATGACCGTGGCCGAGTACCTGGTGCCCCGGTGGCTGGGCGAGCTGCAGAACAGGGAGCCCGACGTCCAGGTGGGGCTCGCCGTGGTGAACTCCACCGACGTCGCGGCCCGGGTCCTGGCCGAGGAGGTGGAGCTCGGGTTCGTCGAGGGGCCGAGCGTGCCGGACGGGCTGGACAGCCGGGTGGTGGGCACCGACAGGCTGGTGGTCGTGGTGGCGCCGGGGCATCCCTGGGCCCGCCGCCGTACCGCGCTGAGAGGCCCCGAGCTGGCCGCGACGCCGCTCGTCGTACGTGAGCCGGGGTCGGGCACCCGGGAGACGCTGGACGTGGCGTTCAGGAGCCTGCACCAGGCGAGCCCGCGCCAGGAGCTGGGGTCGAACCCGGCGGTCAAGGGCGCGGCGCAGGCGGGGGTGGCGCCGGCGGTGCTCAGCGGGTACGCGGTCGAGGCCGACGTGGCCACCGGGCGGCTGGTCGAGGTGCCACTGGCCGGGCTCAACCTGGTGCGGAGCCTGCGGGCGGTGTGGCGGCGCGGCCGGGCGCTCACCGGTCCCGCCGCCATCCTGCTCGGCATCGCCAGCCGTCCCTGAGCAGCGGGGACGGCCGTTCCCTTGCCTCTGTGCGCGGGCGTTGACGAATGGTGTGGTGTGGGTCGTATGGTGCGGGAATGAGGTCGTATGACGTGATCGTCGCCGGCGGTGGGCACAACGGGCTGGTCGCGGCCGCGTACCTGGCCGGAGCCGGGCGGCGGGTGCTGGTCCTGGAGAAGTACGACCACGTCGGCGGCCTGGCGATCTCCGCCCGGCCCTTCCCCGGCGTGGACGTCCGACTGTCGCGCTACTCCTACCTGGTCAGCCTGCTGCCCGCCGAGATCGTCGCGGACCTCGGGCTGCAGCTGGAGCTGCGCCGCCGGCGCTACGCCTCGTACACGCCCCGAGGCGGCACCGGCCTGCTCGTCGACGACGAGGACGAGACGCGGACGGCGGCCTCGTTCCGCGAGGTCACGGGCGGCGACGAGGACCACCGGGCCTGGCAGGACTTCTACGGCATGACCGCGCGGGTCGCGCGGGCCCTGGCCCCCACGATGCTGGCGCCGCTGCCCAGCCCGGCCGAGGTCGAGCGGCTGGTAGGGGCAGAGGCGTGGCGCGACCTGTTCGCGCGGCCGATCGGGGAGAGCGTGGCCGAGCGCTTCGGCGACGACACCGTACGCGGCGTCGTGCTCACCGACGCGCTGATCGGGACGTTCGCCGACCCCGACGCCGACCTGGCGGCCAACCGGTGCTTCCTCTACCACGTGATCGGCGACGGCACCGGCGAGTGGAACGTGCCGGTGGGCGGCATGGGCGCGGTCTCAGGGGCGCTGGAGTCGGCGGCCCGGCGGGCGGGGGCCGAGATCAGGACCGGCGCGGAGATCGTCGGGATCTCCCCGTCGGGGGAGGTCGCGTTCGCCGACGAGGACGGCGAGCACACGGTGAACGGCGGGCACGTTCTGGTCAACCTGCCGCCCGCCGTGCTCGACCGGGTGATGGGCCGGCCGGAGACGGTGCCCGAGGGGGCCCAGCTCAAGGTCAACATGGTGCTGGCCAGGCTGCCCAGGCTGCGGGACGCGAGCGTGGACCCGGCGGCGGCCTTCAGCGGGACCTTCCACATCAACGAGGGGCACGACCAGCTCGCCAGAGCGTACGCGCAGGCGGCGGGCGGGGAGATCCCGGAGTTGCCGCCGGCCGAGGTCTACTGCCATTCGCTGACCGATCCGTCCATTCTCGGTCCGGAGCTGAGGGGCAGGGCGGAGACGATGACGCTGTTCGGGCTGCACATGCCAGCCCGACTTTTCCGGAAAAATCCCGATAAAGCGCGAAAAATGGCGCTTGAGGCTACCTTCGCCTCCATCAACTCGGTGCTCGCGGAGCCCATCGAGGAATGCCTGTTCAAGGCCCCCGACGGCACTCCGTGCGTTGAGGTCAAAACCCCCGTCGACCTGGAAAAGGACGCCGGGCTGCCCGGCGGCCACATCTTCCACGCGGACCTGAGCTGGCCGTACGGGGAAAAGGGCGGCTGGGGCGTCGAGACCGAGCACGAGCGCATCCTGATGTGCGGCGCGAGCGCCCGCAGAGGCGGCGGCGTCAGCGGGATCGGCGGCCACAACGCGGCGATGGCGCTGCTACGGCGAAAAGGATGACTACGGCGAAAAGGATGAAAGCGTTATTCGTCGGAAATGAGCTTGGTGGCCACTTCCAGAGCCACCCGCGCGCGCTCCGATTCGTCCAGATCCATCTCGAACAGGAACGGCACGCTCCCCAGGATCACCGCGAACACCGCCAGCCTGGCCTCGAACTGCCGGACCGCGTCGGCCCCCGGCACCGCCAGCAATGACAGCATGCTGATCACCCCGGTCTGCAGCCGCGCACCGGCCGGCATGTCCCGCATGACCCCCTGGTTCACCTGAGCGAACCTGAACAGCGGCCGCCACTGGTTCTCCAGCAGCCCCGCGATCCGCCGCAGGATCTCCCGCCTGGACTCGACCGTCGATGGCTGCTCGCGCGCCCACCCCACGAGCTCGTCGATGGAGTCGCCAAGCCCGTCGACGATGCTCGCGAGGATCGCCTCCTTGGTGCGGAAATGGTAGTAGAGCGCCGGTCTGGTGATCTCCAGCCGATCCGCGACCTCCTGCAGCGAGGTCTTGTCGTATCCGCGCTCGGCGAACAGCTCCAGCGCGACCTGCTGGATCCGCTCTCGTGTGTCCGTCCGCCGCCCTGCCATCCCGCTCCCATCACTTGACGCCCGGCCCACGATTGCTTACTTTCGCGTAAGTAAGCAATGCGGCCCGGCTTGTAGGGAGCAGACTATGGCCCAATCCTTCCCTGTCCAGCGCACGTGCCCGTTCGCGCCACCGCCCGAGTACGAACGGCTGCGCGAGCAGGCCCCGCTCGTACGGGCGTCCCTGCCCGGCGGCGAGGTGTGGCTGGTGACCAGGCACGCCGAGGCGCAGCAGGTCCTGATGGGCGCGGGCATCAGCACCAACCCGGCCACCCCCGGCCACCCGAACCACCTCCTCAGCGCCGAGCCGCTGATGCCCGAGCGGCTCGAAGCCCTCGAACAGACCGCCGTCGGCCACTTCATCGACCTCGACCCGCCCGCGCACACCCGCTTCCGCCGCCTGCTGATCCCCGAGTTCACCGTCCGGCGGGTCAAGGAGCTGCGGCCCGGGATCCAGCGGTTCACCGACCAGCTCATCGACGACCTGCTCGCAGGGGACGGAGAGGCCGAGCTGGTCGAGGCGTTCGGGCTGGCGCTGCCGTCGCTGGTCATCTGCCAGCTGCTCGGGGTCCCGTACGCCGAACACGAGTTCTTCCAGTCGCGAACCCGGCTGATGCTCTCGGCGGCGAAGGACCCGAAGGCGGGCTTCGCCGCGATGATGGAGATCAGGAGCTACCTCGACGAGCTGGTCACCAGGGCCGAGGCGAGCCCGGAGGACGACCTGCTCGGCCGCCTGATCAACACCGGGCAGCTCACCCACGACGAGCTGGCGGGCGTGATCTTCCTGCTGCTCGTCGCCGGCCACGAGACCACCGCCAACATGATCCCGCTGGCCGCCCTCACGCTCATGCGCCACCCCGACCAGCTCGCCGCGTTGCGCGCGGACCCGTCCGGGTGGCCGATGGCGGTCGACGAACTGCTGCGCTACCACTCGATCGTCGACTGGGTGGCCTTCGACCGGGTCGCCACCGAGGACCAGAAGATCGGCGGGCAGCTCGTCAGGAAGGGCGAGGGCATCTTCGTGCTCGGGGCCTCCGCCAACAGGGACGAGCGGGTGTTCGAGCGGCCCGACGAGTTCGACGCCGCACGCGGGGCCCGCCACCACGTGGCCTTCGGCTACGGCGTCCACCAGTGCCTGGGGCAGAACCTGGCCAGGGCCGAGCTGGAGATCGCGCTGCGCACCCTGTTCGAGCGGATCCCCACGCTGCGGGTCACGATGGCCGACGAGGACCTGCCCGCCAAGTACGATGGCTTCATCTTCGGGCTCACCGCGCTGCCCGTCGCGTGGTGATCCTCATGAAACGCCTGTGAGCGCGTTCATCACCTTTTCATGATGAACCTCTAGCGTTTGTACTATGAGTGAGCCCGCACGGTTGCTGGTAGTGGACGACGAGCCCGCGTTGCGCGAGGCGTTGCAGTCGAGCCTGGAGTTCGAGGGCTACAAGGTCGTCACGGCCAACGACGGGCTGGCCGCACTCGACGCGGTGGCCACGGACACCTTCGACGCGGTCCTGCTCGACGTCATGATGCCGCGCCTCGACGGGCTGACCGCCTGCCGCAGGCTGCGGGCCGCGGGCAACCACATCCCCGTCCTCATGCTCACGGCCCGAGACGCGGTCGGCGACCGGGTGTCGGGGCTCGACGCCGGGGCCGACGACTACCTGGTCAAGCCGTTCGAGCTGGACGAGCTGCTGGCCAGGGTGCGCGCCCTGCTGCGGCGGGGCGCGCTGAGCAGCGGCACGCCCGAGGGCGACTCGCTGACCTACGGCGACCTGCGCATGGATCCGGCGACCAGGGAGGTCACCCGGGGCGAGCGCCGGCTCGACCTGACCCGCACCGAATACCTGCTGATGGAGCTGTTCCTCGCGCATCCGCGCCAGGTGCTGACCCGCGACCAGATCCTGAGCGAGGTGTGGGGCTTCGACTTCGAGCCGACGTCCAACTCGCTCGACGTCTACGTGATGTACCTGCGCCGCAAGACCGAGGCGGGGGGCGAGCCGAGGGTGATCCACACCGTCCGCGGGGTGGGCTATGTCCTGCGAGCGGCCTCGTGAGACGAGGCAGCCTTCGATCGAGGCTGACCCTGCTCGTCACGGCGGCGGTGGCGGTGGCCATCGCCGTCTGTGCGGCGTTGTCGTGGTTCATCGTGCAGATCCAGGTGGTCGGGCAGCTCGACCAGAGCATCCTGGAGTCGGAGAAGCAGGGCGACAAGAACTACCTCGTGCACGAATGCACCATCGAGGGCTCGCCTGGGCCGTTCGACGGCATGGCGACGCTGCTGAAGGCCGACGGCACCACCTGCTCCGTCGGTCCCGCCATCGTGCCGACGGACCTCGATCAGCTGGCGGTGAACCGGCCCGGCGAGCCGATCTACCGCGACGGCAAGACGCGCGACGGCAAGCCCGTACGGGTGGTGACGGTGAACTTCGCGCCCGGCGTGGCGGTCATGGAGGCCCGGCCGCTCTTCCACGTCCAGCGCACGCTCAGGAACACCGCCATCTACCTCGGCGGGATCGCGGCGATGGGCGTGCTCGGCGCGGCGTGGGCCGGGCTAGCCATCTCGCGCGCGGCGCTGCGTCCCGTGGGCGACCTGACCAGGGCCGTCGAGCACATCGCGCAGACCGAGGACCTGGACACCCACATTCCGGTCAGAGGCAGCGACGAGATCGCTCGCCTGTCCTCCTCCTTCAACGCCATGACCACGGCCCTGGCAGGCTCCCGCGAACGCCAGAAACAGCTCGTCGCCGACGCCGGGCACGAGCTGCGCACGCCTCTCACGACCCTGCGCACCAACATCGACCTGCTGCTGCGCAGCGAGCAGACCGGTCGCAGCCTCGATCCGGACGCCAAGGAGCGCCTGCTGATCAACGTGAAGGCCCAGTTCGCCGAGCTGTCCTCGCTGGTCGCCGACCTGCTCCAGCTCGCCAGAGGCGACACCGACCACGAGCCGCACGTCGAGCTCGGCTTCCACGAGATCGTCACGGCGGCCGTCGAGCGCGCCAGGCTGCGCGGCGCGAAGGTCACCACCGACCTGACCCCCTGGTACGTCGTGGGCAGCGCCACCTCGCTCGAACGCGCGGTGCTCAACCTCATCGACAACGCCGCCAAGTTCAGCCCCGAGGGCGAGGTCGAGGTGTCGTTGCAGCACGGCCGGCTGACCGTCCGCGACCATGGCCCGGGGCTGCCCGAGGAGGAGCTGCCGCACGTCTTCGAGCGCTTCTGGCGCTCCCCGTCCGCCCGCGGCCTGCCGGGGTCCGGGCTGGGCCTGGCGATCGTGGCGCAGGCCGTCGCCGAGGCCGGCGGAACCGTCAGCCTGGCGAACGCGCCCGGCGGCGGAGCGATCGCGACGCTGGATCTTCCCGGAACTCTCATCCGTCACTCAGAATCGGATAAGTCCCGTTAAAGACCCAAACCGTGAGCTGGCTGCATGGAAACGACAGCAGTAAGGACACACCTGGTCGAGGTGGTCGTCCCGGTTTACAACGAGCAGCGGGCGCTACGCGCGAGCATCACCCGGCTGCAGACCTACCTCACCAGGAACCTCCCCTACGGCTTCCGCATCACGATCGCCGACAACGCCAGCACCGACAACACCTGGCAGATCGCCACCGAGCTGGCCGGAGAGCTGGCCCACGTGCGAGCCGTGCACCTCGACGAGAAGGGGCGCGGCCGGGCGCTGCGCCGGGTCTGGTCGGAGAGCGAGGCCGACGTCGTCAGCTACATGGACGTCGACCTGTCCACCGACCTGGACGCCTTCCTGCCGCTGGTGGCGCCGCTGCTGTCCGGTCACAGCGACCTGGCCATCGGCACCCGGCTGGCCCGGGCGTCGCGGGTGGAGCGGGGCACCAAGCGCGAGTTCATCTCCCGCTCGTACAACCTGCTGCTCCGCTTCGGGATGGGCGCCGGATTCTCGGACGCGCAGTGCGGGTTCAAGGCCGTCCGTACGGAGATCGCCCAGGCCCTGTTGCCCGGTGTCGAGGACGAGCAGTGGTTCTTCGACACCGAGCTGCTGCTCCTGGCCGAGCGCCACGGATTGCGCATCCACGAGGTCCCCGTGGACTGGGTGGACGATCCGGACAGCCGGGTCGACATCATGCGCACGGCCCTCGACGACCTGCGCGGCCTGGCCCGCGTGGGGCGCAGGACGCTGTCCGGCGCGGCCCGCATCCCGGTGCCCGCCCGGGTCGAGCGGGCCGAGCTGCCCAAGGGGATGGCCAGGCAGCTGCCCCGCTTCGCGATCGTGGGCGTGGTCAGCACGCTGGCCTACCTGGCCCTCTACTCGCTGCTGCGCCAGGTCGTGCCGCCGCTGGTGGCCAACGCGGTCGCGCTGCTGGTCACGGCCGTGGCCAACACCGCCGCGAACCGGCGCTTCACCTTCGGCGTCAAGGGCTCGGGCGGGGCGATGCGGCACCAGCTGGAGGGGATGATCGCGTTCCTCGTCGGCCTGGCGCTCACCTCGGGCAGCCTCTCGCTGCTGCCCGACGGGGTCTCGCACGGGGTGGAGCTGGTCGCGGTCATCATCGCGAACGCCGCCGCCACCCTCGTCCGCTTCCTGCTGCTGCGCGTGTGGGTCTTCAACCCGAAGCGGGAGACGGCCCGATGACCACGATCACCGAGACGCGGTCCGGCCACCGGGCCGCCACGACGCGCAGCCTGCCCGCCCGCGTCTTCCTGGGCGCCGAGCAGGACCCGCGCTGGTCGCGGCCCGCGCTGTGGGCGGTGCTGGCCGTGGCGTTCGTCCTGTACGCGTGGGCGCTGAGCGGCAACGCGAACGAGTACTACGCCGCCGCCATCCTCTCCGGCACGCAGAGCTGGAAGGCGTTCTTCTTCGGCGCGATCGACGCCGGGTCCTACATCACCGTGGACAAGCCGCCGCTGGCGCTGTGGGTGATGGGGCTGTCGGCGCGGATCTTCGGCTACGGCACGTGGAGCATGCTGCTGCCGCAGGCGCTGGCCGGGGTGGCCGCCGTCGGGCTCGTCCACTCGGCCGTCCGCCGCGCCTTCTCCCGGGGGCCGGCCGGGCACGTGGCGGCGCTGATCGCGGGCGTGGTCATGACGCTCACGCCGATCACCGTGGCCATCAACCGGGACAACAACCCGGACACGGTGCTCGTCCTGCTGCTGGTGCTGGCGGCCTGGTTCTGCCTGGAGTCGCTGCGGACCGGGCGGCTGCGGCCGCTGCTGCTGGCGGCGTTCTTCGTGGGGCTGGGGTTCAACGCCAAGATGCTGCAGGCGTACCTGGTGGTGCCGGCGTTCGCGCTGGCGTACCTGGCGTGCGCCCGCGGGACGTGGCCGCGGCGGGTGGGACACCTGCTGGCCGCCGGAGCCGTGCTCGTGGTGTCCAGCGCCTGGTGGATGGTCATCACCGACCTGTGGCCGAAGGACTCGCGCCCCTACATCGGCGGCTCCACCGACAACACCGTCTGGGACCTGGTGATCGGGTACAACGGCCTCGGGCGCATCTTCGGCCAGGGCCGGGGG